>CAZKFJ010000007.1:0-6945 GCA_964552125.1 uncultured Nitrosopumilales archaeon
TGTATGTGATTGTCATTGTGTGTCCACGAGTCATGTTCATACCATGTATCATTGGGGATGAAGCTATACTGTGCGTTGTAGCAAGTGCAGATTGTGATCCACCACGATAAGTATGGTTTGTGTATGTACGTGTTGATGGTACGCCGTTTGCTAAGTGTCCAGTGTTAATGTAGGCTGTTGCACATGAACCGGTTGCAAGTCCGTTAGAACCTGAGCCAGCTGGTGCGTGTCCTGCATGGTAAACTGCGTGTGACGCGTTGTGCGCCTTATCACTTGCGGTGACGTTGAGTGCTAGACATGATGCTGAATAGCTTACCCAAAGTGCATCGGTTGCATATGCAACCCATGTACCACCAGTATTCTGTGTTACGTTAATGTTGTATGTGCCAGAAGTGTTAGTCCATTGTAGAACAACACTTGGATTGTATGTGTCTTTCAATTCCTGAACTCCGATATCTGTATCAGAGATAGTCATTGAAACTGATTGATTTCCAAAGATTTGCGAAGATGATAGTGTGAGAGTTCCAGTGCTTGCAGCTTGTGCTGATGGAGCTATTGGTAAGCCCATCATCATAAGCATACTAGCAGCTAGTAACAAGGTTGCAGTTGCAGCCTTGAATTGCTTAGAGAATAGCCAATTTGTGTTTAGACTATAGTTCATACTATTATACTCCTTAAACGGTTTTTCATAATTTTAATATATAAGCGTTGTGGATAAATTGTCTATCGCAGTGAAAAATGAAGAGGAATCTAGGTTAACGGCCAATAATACACTGTTTTCGTAAAAATAATAAAAAAACATTATGGATAAAATGAATCAGAGAAGTATCCGGTAATTATGTCTGAAAATCTAGAAGAACCAGGCAAATAGAAGAGAAAGGCCAGAGATAAGATAGAGAAAACCGAACAAAGGAAGCAATTTGTTGTTTAAAGTCAGTCCAGGAATTTTATACAAATAAGGAATCATTGATGCGAATCTGAAATATCCAGAGAAGAAAGAATATGCAGGCTGTAAAACAGATCCAAAAACAATTAATGATAAACTAAAGTAATCAAGATGTTTTTTCTTGTAAATAAAATAGACAGACAGAATTAGGGCAAAGAAAATTGACCAAGTTAGGAACTCATTGATTAAATAATTTAGACCTGTAATTGCAGGAGTGTTAACTCCTCCAAAGAAACGATTCTGAAAGAATGTTTGAAATGGAATTCCAATCATACTGTGCGGAAATCCTGAATCAACGCCAGATGTAAAACGTAAGAAATGGTCCAAACCAAATCTGTAAATGAGATGTAATCCGTGAATTGAGATCGTAATGAGAGGAATCATAAAATATTTGAGAAACTTTCGATCTTTTGTGAGCAAGAAGAAAGGAAATGAGAAAATTACGAAATCTGGACGAGCTAATGAAGCAAATGCAAGGAATATTGCAGACATTTTAAAATTATCAGTTCTAAAATAATACAATGCGCCAAACATGAAGGTAAAGAACAGAGGTTCATTCATACCTCCGTGGGTAGAAATAAGAAGAATAGGATTGAAAGCATAAAATAAAACAGATGATCTAATGTTATCCAAAGAAGCAACCCTGGAGAACATTACAACGCTGAAAGAGAATGCAGTAATATTAATCAGTTCCATAGTTAGAGCAGTAGCAAATGGATTTCCTTGTGCAATAAGATACGTGAGTAAGGGATAAAGAAATGTAGCATGGCGAAATCCGCTTTCTTCAGGAGAAGAAGAAAAGGGATCAAGTGCTATATTATAGTAGGAAGTTCCGTCAGTATCTGCTTTATCGGCAAAATGATGAACGTCGTAACCTAAAGCTAACCCAAGAATAAAGAAAAGAAGATTGAAACTAAAGATTAAAAGAAATAATTTCCGTTCGTCTTTAAGTTGATCTGTTAGATAATCAATTATTTGTATAGCCACGTCTACCCATATATGAAAAAAGTTTCTATAAAAGCCTATACAAAAGACTTTTACAAAGACGAGAGATAAACAGAAGTAAAGGAAGTTGAAAAAAATGGAAAATAAATTAACGTCTATCGCTCCACACAGGATTAGTATATGTGGCGGAGGAACAGATTTTCCATCATTCTACAACAACCATAACGGAGCAGTAATAAATTTTGCAATAACAAGATTTTCAAAAATCAAATTAAGAAAATTGAAAAATAAATATGTAGTAATTGCCAGCGATGTAAATGAATATTATGAAGGTACTAAAGATGAATTATATAAAATAAAAAATTCTTCAATGCCCCTGTACACAATACTTGAAAAAGGAATGCCATGCAAGATTTCAATAAAGAGTGATGTGCCACCAGGAAGTGGTTTAGGTTCATCTGGAACATTAGCAGTAAATTTAGTTAATGCTTTTCACCATATAGATAATAAAAAAAAGATTGAGCCGATGGAACTTTCAGAAAAAGCTTACAAATTAGAAGCTGAAATATTCAAAAAAGCTATTGGAAAACAAGATCATATGCCAGCTGCATTTGGTGGATTCAATTATATAGAATATAAAAAAAATAAAATAATTGTAAAGCCATTCAAAAAGAAAATATCAAATGCATTAACAGAAAATTGTTTACTTTTTTATTTAGGAACAACAAGAGATGCCGACAAAATATTAAGAAGGCAAGAAAAAAGAGTACAAAGTAAATCAAATGAAATGATTGATGTTTTAAAAACAATGAATAAATTAACAAGAAGAATGAAAGATGATCTAGATGATGGAAACTTTAAAGATGTTGGAAACACATTAGAGATTGCTTGGGAATTGAAAAAGAAATTTACTAAAGGTGTTTCAAATAGATTTATTGACAAAGTACACGGTCTTGCGATTGAATCAGGCGCACATGGTGCAAAAATCACTGGTGCAGGAGGCGGAGGTCACTTTTTGGTTATCGCAGATAAAACAAAACACAGGAACATAATAAAGAATCTTCATAGTGCTGGATGCAAGAGAGTTTTATTTGATGTTTCACTAAAAGGAGCTGTAGTAAACTATGGAAAATGAGAAATTTTTACAGGATTCAAAGAGATCGATAGACAGTCTTATAGAAAACAATGACAAAATTTCTGAAATGATTAATTTATTACAAGATGTTCGGAATAATAAAAAAAATGTTTTTGTAATTGGTAATGGAGGAAGTTCTTCGACTGCTTCACATTTTGTTTGTGATTTATTGAAAACTTCGATGAATGATAAACAGCCAAGATTCAGAGCTCAATGTTTTACTGATAATACACCAGTAATGACCGCATGGTCAAATGATGTTGCATATGAAGATATATTTTCAGAACAACTAAAGAATTTTGTAGAACAAGGAGATATTTTGATTGCAATAAGTTGTAGTGGTAATTCCCCCAATATTTTAAAAGCAGTAGATGAAGCCAAAAGAAGAGGAATAAAAACAATAGGATTGACGGGTCAATCAGGAAAATTATGTGATATGTCGGATTTGGCGATTAAAGTGCCATCAGATAATATATTGTTAATAGAGGGAGTTCATTCAGTTTTATTACATTATATAACAGAAAGATTACGAGGATGAAATCACCAGCTTTATTTATTGATCGAGATGGAACGATAATTAAACAAATAGATGGACATTACATATCGTCTATAGAGCAAATTGAATTAATAGAAAATATCTTCCCTGCAATTCTGATGTTGCAGAATGAAGGGTATTTAGTAATTATTGTTACAAATCAAGCAGGAATAAACAAAGGAATACTAAGTAATGAACTGGTAGATGAAATAAATCAACACATAATACGATTATTGAAGAAACAGGGAATAGATGTATCAGCAGTATATGTATGTCCACATAAACCAGAAGAACAGTGTAAATGTAGGAAACCCCAACCTGGATTACTACTCAAAGCGGCTAAAGAACATAATATTGATTTAGAAAATAGCATAATAATCGGTGATACTGACAAAGATACCGAGGCAGGTCTTAATGCCGGTTTAAAGAAGGTAATTAAAATTTGAAGACTACAATAATCACACCGATACATGGAAAGAAAAAACACTATTCCGAAATGATTCAAAAGATTGGATCAAAATTAAATGAACAAACAATAAAACCATTTGAATGGATAATTGTCTGCGACAAAAAATCTGTATGGGTGAAAGATTTGGAAATGCCTGAATTCACTAAGATAAAAATTGCTGAGAAGAATAATATTTCGCTAAAAAGAAACCTTGCATTAGATAATGTCAGTGGAGATTATGTATTATTATTAGATTCAGATCAAATACCAGAATCAAACGAACTGCTTGCAGATTGCATAAAAAAATCTGAAGAAGGATTTGATTTAATTAGGATTCCAGAAAAGTTTTCAGGAACCGGAGGGTACTTGAAAAGAAGTTATCACCAACTGAGGGGTCTTTATTGGGATAAGAGCGATGAAGGAATTCCGAGGTTTGTGAAGACAGAACTAGTAAGAAATAAAAGATTTGATCCAGAGCGATTACATTTTGAAGACGAGTTATTTTTTGAAGAGCTTAGAACTTCACATACAGAAACAAAAGTTGAAAGTATCATAATTCACAATGAAGGATTTGAACTATATCCTAATTTACGAAAAGCGAGAATTGCACAAAAACAAAGTAAGAGTCATAGAATAAAGTCGTCGTTTAGATTAAGTGTTAAGACGATAATTTTAGAAACTCCGTTGACTTTACTACCAGGAGTAATTTTTATATTAGGACTTAGAACAATTGCAAAAAGGATTTTGCCAGTTGAATCGGGCACTTCAAGATAATCATTTGGGTTAAATACAAAGATTTCAAATAGAATAACAATGAAAGGGAAAATAGTAAAAGAATCAGCAATTACCTCATCGCACTTGATGTTGATAAAAGACTCTGGAAATTTCATTTTTGATGCTGGAAAAACAATTCCAATGGTTCATGGAGGGATACTTATGACATTAATGGATGAAATTGCTGGAATGGTAGCAACTAAACATTCTGGAACTCAAGTAGCCACGGCATGTATAGATATGCAGTTTGTCGCTCCTGCATTTGCAGGAAATAGAATGATTTTAAAATCGTCTGTAAATTACACTACTAAAACATCTATGGAGATAGGCGTGCGTATTGAGGCCGAAGATATGAAAACTGGAGTAATAAAGCATACAAATTCATGTTATTTAGTCGCAGTTGCAATAGATGATACTGGAAAGCCAACGAATATACCTGCAATAATACCTGAAACTAAAGATGAACAAAGACGTTTCAATGAAGCAAAAGTAAGAAATGAAGAAAGACTGAAGAAGAGAATTAAGAATTAAGTTATTTTTTAATTACTTTCTGAATTTCATCAATATTCGAGGAGACTTCAGTGGGTTTTTCAACAAATTTAGTAATTATATCAGGATCTTTAAGTCCATGACCCGTAGCTATGCAAACTACCTCTTCGTCACTTGAAATAGTTCCATTTCGAAGTAATTTTTTCAGAGCTGCGATAGGAGCGGCACTAGCAGGTTCTATGAATAGACCTTCAAGTTTAGCAAGATTCATCTGCCCTTCAAGAATTTCTTTATCAGAAACAGTGGTTGCCAAACCATTTGAGTCATAAATTGCGCGTAGGGCTTTTTTCCAACTGGCAGGGGCGCCAATTCTTATCGCGGTAGCCAAGGTTTCAGGTTTCTGAATATAATTCACTTCCATTTTTCCTTCGGAAAATGCGGCAGAAATTGGAGCAGAACCCTCAGCTTGAACACCGACAAGTCTAGGAAGTTTATCGATTATGCCGAGTTGAAGGAATTCATTCAATCCCTTCCATATAGCACTAACATTTCCAGCATTGCCGACCGGAACAATTATCCAATCAGGAACATGGCCCAGTTGTTCAAAGATCTCAAAGACAATAGTTTTTTGACCTTCGATTCGGAAAGGATTAATCGAATTAACGAGGTAAATATCTTCATATTTACTAGACAATTCCATAACTACTTCAAGACATTTATCAAAATTTCCATCTATCTGCAATACATGAGCGCCGCAAATCATAGCTTGAGATAATTTTCCATATGCAACTTTTCCAGATGGTATTAACACAATTCGTTTTAAACCACCACGAGCTCCATATGCAGCAAGAGATGCAGACGTATTGCCAGTAGATGCACAAGTAATAATCTTTGCACCTAATTGTTTAGCTTTAGTAACTGCAACAGTCATACCGCGATCTTTGAAAGATGCAGTTGGATTATCGCCTTCATTTTTAATATGTAATTCATCTATGCCAAGAAAGCTAGAGAGTTTTTTAGAATTATGTAATCTAGTACCGCCTTCTCTAAGTGTAACTCGTTCAACGCCATCAGGGATAGGTAAGAAATCTTGATACTTCCAAACTGATAAAGGAGAATCACGCCAATTTGAACCTAAATTATTAGATATTTTATCTAAATCATATTCAACTTCAAGTAAATCATTACATTTAGAACAATTATACAATATTGAATCCGTATCAAATAATGAAGAACAATTAATACATTTCAAATTCATTATCTAATAACACGGGCTCCTTTTCCAATCTTAGTAGTAATTACAGAAGATTCAAAACCTGCAGATTTAAATTGTGTTTTAAAACATTTTTTAATTTTTGGGAATAATTTTTTGTTATCAGTAAATGATATAATTGAAGGGCCGGCGCCGCTGATTGTAACTCCTAAAGCGCCAATATCTAGTAATTTTGATTTAATTTCTGTGTAACTTGGAATAGTGTTAGAACGAGCAGATTCAACAATATTATCATTCATTGATCTGCCAATGAGCTGTTTATTTCCCGTTGAAAATCCAGCAACCATCATAGATGCATATGATACATTAATTACAGAGTCAGTAAATTTTACTCTAGATGGAATTAACTTTCTTGCTTTACCAGTCTTTTTTGCGACAGATTTTGTTTTAGGAATTCCAA
>CAZKFJ010000007.1:7045-11988 GCA_964552125.1 uncultured Nitrosopumilales archaeon
AACTTTCTTGCTTTACCAGTCTTTTTTGCGACAGATTTTGTTTTAGGAATTCCAATACAAATATGAAGGTTTTTGGGAGGAGAAAATGAAACGATATCTTCACAGGTAGATGAATTAATTACAACAAAGCCACCAAACAGTGATCCTGCAACATTATCAGCATGGCTAATTCCTGCAGAAGCAACTTCGCCACTCGCCGCAAATTTTAGTTTTTCTGCATCTGAAAGTTTAAGAGAGAATAATTTATCTAGTCCAACAGTAACGGCAGCTGCAGTAGCAGCACTACTACCAAGGCCTTTGCCAGGAGGAACTCCTTTGTCCACAGTCAGATCAACGCCAGATAAATTAAATTCTTTAAGAATATTAATTGCAACTATTCCGCCAGTGTGTTCCTCGGGTTTAGTAGAGATGCCAGATTTTAATCCGAGGTTTTTTATTGATATCCCAGAATTATCATTTCTAGATATTTTTACTGTGTCGTATAAGTTGTCTAAAGATATAGCAAAGCAATCAAAACCAGAGCCAAGATTCGCACTAGAAGCAGGGCCTAAAGCAGTAATACTCTTTGTTTTTTTCAATATATGCTAGTAATGTTTGAATAATATAATAATATATTCATATTTTACTCACAGAATATATGGGGTATTCGATATATTGAAGAAATTGTTAATATGTTCGAGTAGGTAGATTAAGGAGAATAATAAATTGAGAACTATATTAATTGGACTTGGAACAATTGGTCAAAGCTATTGTCAATTATTAGAAAATAGAAAAGAGGATCTTCTTAGAAATTATGGAATTGATTCGAAAATTGTCGCAGTGGCGGATTCAAAGGGAGTAGCAATAAATGAAAAAGGTATCAGCATAAATGATATACTAGAAATAAAAAAGAAGAACAAATCAGTGTCGGATCTTGCTATTGGAGATAAAAATAAATCGTCTATTGATTTGATCAATGAGATTGATGCAGAATTATTAGTAGATGCAACGCCAACAAACATACAAGATGGAGAGCCATCAGCAAGTCTATTAGAAAGTGCAATGAAAACGAAGAAGAACATAATTACAGCCAATAAAGGTCCATTAGCACTTGCGTTCTCTTCGGTAATTGAAAAAGCAGAGTATAACAATGTAGTGTTAAAGTATAGTGCAACAGTTGGAGGAGGAACTCCTGTATTAGAATTTGGGAGAAAGTGCTTAGAAGCAGATAGAATATTAGAGATGCATGCAATATTAAATGGTACAACTAATTATATGCTAACTGAGATGGACAACAGAGGATTAAGTTATCAAGAAGCTTTGAAAGAGGCGCAAGAATTAGGATATGCAGAAACAGATCCAACATTAGATGTTGATGGTTTTGACGCAGCTGCAAAATTGGTCATAATGGGAAATTTATTACTTGATAAGGAATTAGTATTGAATGATTTGAAGATAGAAGGAATAAGAGATATAACACAAAAAGATATTACTAAGGCAAAAGATAATGGAGATACTATAAAATTGATTGCAAGTGTGAATGATGTGGCAAAAGTTGAACCAGTAAGAATATCGAAAAACGATCCAATGTCAGTAACGGGTGCATTGTGTTCAGTGAAATTTGTTTCAGAGTTTGCGGGTGAAGAAGTAATTATAGGAAAAGGAGCAGGCGGTATGGAAACTGCAAGTGCCATGATTAGAGATTTAGTTGAAATAAAACAGAATATGAGGGTTTAGGAATGAAATTAGTGTTAAAATTTGGAGGTAGTTCGGTAGGAAATGGGACGAAAATTAGCAATGTATGCGAAATTGTCAAGAAGGTTAAAGAAGATAACCAAGTAATAGTGGTTTCATCTGCGCTACAATCAACAACTGATGAATTATTAGAATTAGCAGAAGATGCAAAAAAGGGAAAAATTAACGAAAAGATTATCGAAGAAATATCTCATAGACATCACGGCGCTATTAAAGAGATAATCAAGAATAATGAAATACAAAACGAGGTTTCTGGAATAGTAAGTGAACTAATTGAGGAATTAAAAAAGACAGTAAATGGAGTAATAATAATCAAAGAACTTAGTGATAAAACTGAAGACAAGATTGTTTCTTTTGGAGAACGTTTAGCAGTACCAATTATATCTGCAAAGCTTAGAGACATAGGAATAGAATCTAAATCTTTTACAGGAGGAGATGTAGGAATTATGACTGATGATAATTTTGGAAATGCATCACCGTTGATGAAAGTCACCCAACATAATGTTAAGAACAATTTATCAGAATTAATTGAACATACTGTACCTGTAATTACAGGGTTTATTGGAGCAACGCAACAAGGCGACATATCAACAATAGGTAGAGGCGGATCGGACTTTTCTGCATCATTAATAGGAATGTGTTTAGGTGTTGATGAAGTATGGTTTATGACTGATGTAGATGGTTTACTAACTGCTAATCCAAAAATTTATCCAACTGCAAAAACTATTCCGCAATTATCTTATGATGAAGCTGTAGAAATGGCAACTATGGGAGCAAAAGGAATGCATGCAAGAGCACTTGAACCTGCAAAAGCTGCAAATATTCCTGTAAGGATAAAAAATACATTCAGACCTGACGGAGATGGTACTTTAATCAATGATAATGTGATTGTAAAACCTGAAGAAATTACTAAAGCTGTTGCATCGCTAAATGGATTAGCAATGATTACAATTGCTGGAATGAATATGGTTGGAAATCCAGGAACGGCAGGAGAGATATTCGGCATGTTAGGTAGAAATAAAATAAACATAATAATGATTTCACAGAGTATTTCGGAAGCAAATATAACGTTTTTAATTAAACGTGAGAATTTAAGAAAAGCTGTAAGCGTTCTTCAAGTTAGTTTGTTAGGAAAGAGTTCTGTAACCGATGTTACGTCCGATGATGAAGTATGTGTAGTATCAATCGTGGGAGCAGGAATGAAGGGAACAAGCGGAGTAGCAGCAAAATTATTTACTGCGATATCAGGAGTTAATGTAAACGTAAAGATGATAGCACAGGGGTCTTCAGAACAGAATATATCATTTGTAGTACAGGAATCTGATTTAAAACAAACAATCGAAGCAATTCATAAAGAATTCAGAATGGACTAATAAATTCTAAAACAATACTCTTAAATTTTTTAATATATTCTTGAGAATAAGATGTACAAAGTAGCAATTTTAGGTTCTACTGGAATGGTAGGCCAACAATTCATTTCAGGGTTACAAAACCATCCATGGTTTGAAGTAACATGTTTAGCAGCGTCTGAGAGGTCTGCAGGTAAGAAATACACAGATGCAATAAAGAACAGCGCTGGTTCTGTTCAATGGTTTGGAGAAGGTGAAATAAATGAGAATATCAAAAATATGACAGTTAAAAATGTTAACGAAATTGATCCAACTGAATTCGATATTGCTTATTCAGCATTAGAAGCAGGAGCTGCTCAAATTGAGTCTAAATTTGCAGAATACATTCCTGTTTTGAGTACAGCGTCTGCGTATAGGTATGAAGAAGATGTACCCATATTGATTCCAACAGTAAACAATGAACATGTACCACTCTTAGAGAAGCAGAAGAAAAGAGGGTGGAAGGGATTTGTTGCACCGCAAGCTAACTGTACAACTACAGGTCTCGTGATAACATTGAAACCTATTTTAGATGAATTCGGTATTGATTCAGTAGTAATAACTTCATTACAAGCAGTATCAGGTGCAGGAAGGAATCCAGGAATACCTCTTTTCGATTTAGTTGATAACGTAATTCCGTACATACCTAAAGAGGAAGAAAAGGTATCAATTGAATTAAAAAAGATTCTTGGGAATTATAATGGAAATAATATAGTTAATGCAAATTATAATGTATCAGCAACATGTACTCGAGTAGGCGTATTAGATGGACATACAGAATCAGTATTAGTAAATACAAAGAAGAAAGCAGAAGTCAAAGATGTAATTGAAGTAATGGAGAAATTTGCCAACTCGCTTTCAGACATGGATCTTCCATCAGCTCCAAAGAAATTAATTACAATACATAAAGATCCTTTTAGGCCACAGCCCAGATTGGATAGAGAATTAGAAGGTGGGATGACAACATCAGTAGGAAGGATAAGAAAGGATGAAGTATTTCCTAATGGAATAAAATATGTGTTATTATCTCATAATACAAGAATGGGAGCCGCAAAAGGCGTAATTCTTACAAGTGAGATGCTAATTAAATCAAATATAATTAAAAGTTAGATTTTCACGTAGTTTTTAATTATTATCAATATCTTTCATAATATTAAGGAGAAAGTAATAGGAATTGGAAAAGTTTGATGAAATAGATATAAAAATTTTAGGAGAATTAATTCAAGAATCAAACATATCGATTCCAAAGTTAAGCGAGAGAATCAGCATTAATTCGTCGGTAGTATATAGTCGGATTAATCGGTTAATTAGAAAGGGTTTCATAAAAAAATACACCCTAGAAGTGGATGAGAATTTATTGGGTTATCCAGTAAAAGCAGTGATTGGTTGTAATATAAGTTCAAGGCAGCGAGATACGATTTTGAAGGATATTGAGCAAATAGAAGAAGCAAGAGAAATTATTGAGATAACAGGAAGATTTGATCTATTGATTTGGACAAGTGCGAAATCGTTAGATGATTTGCATGAATTGGTATCAAAAAAGATATCCCAGATAGATGGAGTTACGCATACTGAGACATTTATTGAGATGAAGAGACATCAATTGAGTTTTATTTCAAGAGTAGAAACAAATGTGGATAGTAAAGAAATTAGAGAATAATTAACAAATCCGTCTAATTATTTTACACATAGTCCATTAGATTGGATTAAGTAATAAATAGTGTATGCAAAAGGTGGATTATGAATCATTTGGAAGTTCTAGAGAAAATAACAATCAGATTGAGAAGATTATAAAGGACCCTTTTGGAAAATTTGAAGATA
>CAZKFJ010000007.1:12088-13671 GCA_964552125.1 uncultured Nitrosopumilales archaeon
CAGTTGTCAGCTCCATTAATAGCATTTGGATTAAAAGGTACAATACAAGCAATATTAGCACATGAATTTCTTCATTATATCGAATATGTAAGAAAATTTGAGAAATTAGACATAATTTCAGATGAAATATCAAGCACCTTATTTGAGGCAAAATATGCTGACGCATGCAGATCGTTTAAGCCAGAATTAATTTTTACGCACAGCAATAAAGCGCCTCAAATTCTAAAACATTTAAAAGAAAAATTTCAAAATCATTCGGTTGGTGAGAGATTAATTAAGAAAACAAGTAATGATTGGATAAATAAGAGTCTACCGGTACGACGAGTTAGTTTGGAAAATAATGTATCTAGTATTCCAATAGAAACAATTATGAGAACAAGATTTGATTTAGATATAGGTAGAAGGATTAAAGAGTTAGAGCAAAATGCAAAAAAATCTAAATCAAGATAAGGAAAAAGAAAGAATAATTCGTATAATTAACAAAGTGGCAAAAGGATTAGATATAGAAGCAATTTGTATGTATGGATCAAGAATTGCAGGATATGCAAATGAAAAAAGTGATTATGACGTAATTTTTGTGATTAATAATTATAAGAATAAAGTAAGATACAAATATATTTTTGATAAGATAGAAATTTCTGCAATTTTTGTTGATAAAGACTCCTTAGTTGGAGATGCAAAAGAAGGTAAATTGGGAGAATTCGTGATTGGAAGATTGTTAAATCCGTATGAGGTATTAGTGAATCCAGAATTTTTTGATAGAGTGGAAATTGAATACAAAAAGAGAATAATATTAGAGCAAACAGATAGGTTACAAATCGAGTATAGAAGCTTGAGTGAATATTTAAAGATACCAACAGAATTTTTCCTATTTCATAGATTAAGATTCAGAATGAGAATATATCCTCCTGTGAAATATAGCTATATAATGACTTATTCGGGAGAAATTAATTCAAAAAATGTAAAAAGAAGTTTAAAAGGTTTCAATGAGGCCGCAAGGTTATTGCATAATGAGAACCAATTACGCTATGAAAAGGGAGTTGTACGTCTGATTAATAAGAAAAGAAAGAGTGGGACAATGATCAGTCTAAGAATCATTAGGAGAATAATCAATCATTATTATATACATCTATTAGCAGGAAGAGTGAACTATAATATCGCATTAAAAGAATTATTCTCAAAGATAAATCGGAAAAAGAATATGAAAGAAATCCCTCAATACTTAGTAGAACCTGAGATTTTATTGAAAATTGTTTAGATAGTTTTAATTTTTAGATTGTTTAAAATCTGCATAACCGCATTTACCACAAGACAAACGATCAGAATGTTCTGCAAGGAAATTTCCCTTGCCACAACGAGGGCATTCCTTTCGTAATCGGGTAACTTTATCATTGTCAACTTTATAGAATTTGTAAATCTGAGGACTAAAACGAGCTTTTCTTTTTTGTCTTTTACCTTTAGCTTTGGCTACAGGTTTTTCTTCTACCTGTTCTGCTACTTGTTCTCCTTCAGGAACTTCTTCCTTGACTTCAGTTGTAGTAGATTCTTCTTCAATCATGATAAATCAACTGATTATTCCTTAG
>CAZKFJ010000007.1:13771-13845 GCA_964552125.1 uncultured Nitrosopumilales archaeon
TTCAGTTGTAGTAGATTCTTCTTCAATCATGATAAATCAACTGATTATTCCTTAGCTTCCTCTGCTGGAGCTTC
>CAZKFJ010000007.1:13945-39010 GCA_964552125.1 uncultured Nitrosopumilales archaeon
TGCTTTAGCTTCCTCTGCTGGAGCTTCTGCTTTAGCTTCCTCTGCTGGAGCTTCTGCTTTAGCTTCCTCTGCTGGAGCTTCTTCTACTTTTGGAATATTTCTATTTAGAATAAATTTAGGTAAATACGCTTTTGCAGTATCTTGATCTTTATAGACATAAAATAAACCGGAAACAGAATGAGAACCAGCACTATGAGATAATTTAATAGAATAAACAGTATCAGGATTAATTTTTGCTTCTTTTGCAATCAAAGTAGCAGCTTCACGTCGATTAAAAGAAGAGTTTTCAGCGTCAAATATTACAGAAATTTCAGTTCTCTCTAGCAATGGATTCTGGCGTTTTTCAAATTTTGTGAAGTTCATCGATACAAGGCTTAATAATTTCAGCTATTAATACTTTAGGATATTTTCGTCAAAACCCATTTCAATCAATATACTATAGACTTTAACCTTCAATGATTCTGTAACTGAGACTATAACAAGACCCTCATTAGGTTGGCCATATAATACATGTGCATTTATTGGGGCAAAAAGAATTGAAGGAAGAGCGAGAAGATCTTCTTCGCCGTCAACAACAATGAGAGAATCAATACTTTGTTTGATTAGGTCTCGTAGAAGAATAATTGATTCTGTAGATAAAGTGCCAGGAGGATTAGTAATAGAACGTTTTTCATCCCAAGTTAAGTTAGGAAACTTACGTTTAGTTCTTCGTTCCATTAGATCAATAATTTGAATATTAGATTTAATGCCCAATTGAGAGATATTTTCAGAGGATGCATCGCCAACAGTAATCATATAAGAAGGAACCTTAATTATCGAATTAATTTCCTGAAGAGAAGGTTTAGAAGAAGTAATTAATTCCCCAAAAGGACGTTTTAGGAAATCTCGGTATTTTTCTGGGAGGTTTTTTACTTCCAATTTACATCATAAAAGATTACAGAAGATGGAGATTAAGATACTTTGATAGCATATCTTCCTGGTTTTGTGAATTCTAATTGTTTAGCAACTTGAGATTTATCAGGATTAGATAAGACAATTAACCCAGACCAATCAGTGCTTAAGTCGGTGCCTCCACAACTTGGGCAAACACGACCAGAAGTAATGTTTTTACATTTTCTGCAAGCAAGTTCTTTAGCCATTATTATTCAGATTCCTTTTTGTTAGAAGTATCTTTTGAAGATTTTTTTAGATCTTCTTCAATCCAATCATTTGCGCCAAGGAATGGTTGTCTGCAAGTAACACCAATTTTACCCATAGAACTACCACGAGCAAGACTCAAGGCAGTTACACGAACACGCATACGAGTACCGACGTTAATCACTCTGTTACTTTGTTGTGCAGTAATGAGGCCTTGACGTACGTCGCTGTTTAGATATTCATCAGTGATTTGAGAAAGATGTAATAAAGCATCAGTAGGACCAATTCGAATAAATGCACCGAAATCAGTAATTTCTACAACTTCACCTTCAACAACTTCTTGTAATTTTGGTAAATAAGTAAGAAGTTTAAAGTTAACAGTATGATAAGTAGCACCGTCACTTGGAAGAATTTTTCCGACTTTATCAGCTTTTACACCAATAATCAAAATAACATATCCAAAATCAGGAGAAAGAGTACTTTCATATTTTAGTTTTAGGACTTTTTCAGCCATTTTATTTAGGGTTTCACTAAAATCTAGTGGTTCTACACGGACAACGTCTTCGACTTCTATAATTTGAAACATATCTATATACCTAGAATAAGATTAACGCGAAATGGAACAATATGAGTTTTTCGATTTTTGCGAATCATTCTATCGATTATAGCTTATACGCCAGATTAAGCGTTGTTTTTCAATAGTAACAGAATCAATATTGTGCCTAACAGCCTTATTGAGAATATCCCTATCCAAACTAGCAATTATATCATGATTATTAGAAGCGTATCTGATGATTTTGTTGTCTGTTGATTCAGAACCAGAAACGTCCTCTTTTGGTATATTTTTAATATATTGCAAAGCAAGAGATGCTTCTTTGGATCGTTTAGTTTTTAGAAAGTTTTTTCTATCTTTGGATATTCCAGATAATTCTTTAACAACGTCGGTAATAGTAATTAGAGTGTATGATTGAATTTCTGACAGATAGTTAGAACCTGGTATTGGATTATTAGCAACATGAATTAAAAAACTAGTATCAAGAACAATAGTTCTCAAGATGTTAAGATATTACTCCCGCACCAATTAGACGCCATCGGTCTCCAATTCGTCTACTAATAGACACTCGACTTTTTTGTTCAGCAGTGATTGGTCTTCGTAAATCAATTGTAGCTTTATCAGCACTTGCATTAGTAACTACTCCTGCAGTAACTGCGGTTCCAGAATTTAATCTCAATGCTTCATTTCGTTTTAATTTTTCTACTTTAGTCATATCAGTGGAACCAATAGCAAAATCAAAAAGATTGACATCAATGTTTAGAGAATAATATGTTTCTGGAAGTTCATTAGGACGACCGACAACTGCACCGACGAATGAATCGCTTTTTGTAAGAGATGGATCCAAATCAGTGCCAATTGCAACTAATCCACTAGGATAGACTTTATCCATTAATCCAGCACTGCTACTTAAACTAGAAATTTTACTGAAAAGAGAATTATATTTATTGGTTTTTTTATTAAGAAATCCTGGTCGTATTTCAATTTCATCACCTACTTCAAACACTCCTTTTGATAATGAACCACCAAGAACTCCGCCAACGAGTTTATCTAATGATGCTCCCGGGCGATTAATATCAAAAGAACGTAATACTTGAAGAGAAGGAGGAGACGTTTTATCTTTATCAGGAGTCTTGATATTTGCTTCGATTGAAGTAATTAGAGCGTCAATATTAAGTCCATGTTGAGCAGAGATAGGAATAATAGGTGCTTTTTCAGCAACAGTTCCTTTTACAAATTGTTTGATTTGTTTATAATTATTTTTAGCGTCTTTAGTGGAAACTAAGTCGACTTTATTCTGTACAATAACAATTTGTTTTGTACCCAACATCTGTAATGCAAGAAGATGTTCACGGGTTTGCGGTTTTGGAACTTCTTCATTGGCAGAGATAATCAAAATAGCTCCGTCGATTAGTGCTGCGCCAGATAACATATTCGCCATTAAACTTTCATGGCCAGGAACGTCAACAAAACTAATAACGCGTTGCAACTTACCTTTAGTTTTACAGGTAGGACAAGATTCTTGAGTAGAGTAATTATACGGTCCTTCGCATTTACATTGATAGAAACCGGCGTCTGCATAGCCAACTTTGATTGTAATGCCTCGACGAAGTTCTTCACTATGTGCGCTTGTCCATTTACCCGTAATTGCATCGACTATTGTACTTTTGCCATGGTCGACATGACCGGCAGTACCAATATTTATTTCGGGTTGACAAGGAATTTTTTGCATGGTATAAATCAGTATTAATTGAATTTATTATTATCTCATTCTTTGGTAGGTTTCTCTTTACTTTGAGTTTCTTTAGCTGGAGATTCTTCTGCTTTAGCGTCCTCAGCTGGAGTCTCTTCAAGAACAAGATTTCCTTTAACAAGTACTGTATTAATTTGATAGGTTTCGTCGGAAATCATGCTTCCACGAACAATCTTTCGTTTTTGCATTCCCTTAACTTTTGAACGAAAGCCAACGCCTGCAGTTAATAGTATATTATTTTTTGCACTGCCATGAACGTCTGCTCTCAAAGGAAAGCCAACTTTATCACTTCCGCCAGTGATTTTTAGTGTTCCATCAATATCTACAATAGTAGCATCTATTTCTTGACCAATTTTCATACCCAACAAAGTCTGGGCAGATTTATCTTTAATCTCCTTATTTATGGATTTACCGATTTTGGGATCTGAGACTACAATTTTGAATTCTGCCAAAGTAACATTTCACTTCTTTTTTATATCTATAAATCTTTTTGAAATATACTAAAATCCATACAAAGGTACTACTTTACGACGTAATTCAATTATTTCATCTAAAATAGTAAGTTCGTCTTCAGATAATGAATCAGAATGTCGATCTTTTAGTAATCTAACACCTATATTAGCAGGTAGAGAGTATAAAATTTCTCCCTCACGAATAGTGCGACCTATAACAGGTTCGTTCATAGATATAGATACCTCACTACCTTTGGGGGCATTTTGAATGTTCTCTCCATTGTCTTTAATTTGTTTAACAACGCCCACTTCTTTACCTTCAGAATTAATAATACTAGATTTTTGTTTTAATGAACCACCAAGAATTTCAACACCGCAAACTGCAGGGCCATTTCTACGAAATACCATTCCTTTAATTAATTGGAATTTACAAGGAAGAATAATAGAGTCTAATTCAGTTCTTTGCAGATTTTCTTTGTCAGAAGTAACCCAATCCCGATATTCATCTACTAAATCATAAAGAACAGGTTGAGAGAATATTCTAATTCCATTTTTATTTGCTTCTTCTTTAGCATCATCAAGAACTTTGACACCAAATGCGAGGATACTTCCAAGATACTTGTCAGTTTCTGTGATTACTTGAGCTTTAATTACATCCTTTCGTGATACCATCCCGGTATCAGCAGTACTGATAGCGATATTACTTTCTTTGAGAGTGTCTACTACAGCTTCTAAAGAACCCAAAGTATCAGCCTTAACTATAATACCAACACTATCAGTTTCAACAAAAATTGATTTAATTTCTGATTCGATTTCATTTTTTACAAGTTCAAGATTACCATCATTAATTCCAATAATTGGTGAACCGCCAAGAACGCCTTCTAAATCAGAAGTAGAAATCTTAGCGCCTGTAGCTGCAACTACTTGATTCACAGGAGAGAACTTATCACGAGGATCGCGCATTTCGTCGAGTGGTTTTGGCATGAATATGGCTTTAATTTTTGTTAAAACAGCGCCTTCTTTCTTTGCTACGGCGATTTCATCATTTTTATTCAATATGCCGTCAGTAAGAATAATATTTGCAGTATCTCCAAGGCCGGGTTCTTCGGTAACTTCAAGAACAATGCCTCGAGTATCTCCGCTCACGGTAAGTTTTTGTTTCAAGTAGCTTTGAGTCAATCCAATCAATAATGAAATCAATTCAGGGATTCCTTCACCAGTTTTTGCACTAACTGGAACAATTGCAACTTGTTTTTTAGGATCTTGTAATCTATAAAATGCTTCAGATTGAATTCCATGTCGAGATAATTCTCCTACAACATCGTAGATTCTTCCATCAAGATTATTACGCGTAGATTCATCTAATTGTTTGAGGGAAGAAGTTAAACTTGAAGAAGGTCTCCATCCAGGTACTGTATCGAGTTTATTTAGTGCAATTATAAAAGGAACTTTACGTTTTCGCAATATGTCTAAACTTTCTCGTGTTTGTACTTCAATACCTTTCATAGCATCAATAACTAAAATAGAGATGTCAGAAGCAGAACCGCCACGATTTCTAAGATTAGTAAATACAGCATGTCCAGGCGTATCGATAACAAGAATACCAGGAATGTCAATCTTCCCGCCAACTTTTTCTAAAAGGTTACCGCAAAGGTCTTCTAAAGTTTCAATAGGAAAGAAACTTGCGCCAATATGTTGAGTAATTCCTCCTGCTTCACGTGATTGAACTGCAGTGCCGCGAATTTTATCCAAAAGGGATGTTTTTCCTGAATCAATGTGGCCCAATACTACTACGATAGGTTGTCTAAATTTAGAATTCATTAACAATCATCTACAATAAGTAATGTAAAAGGTCTGTATTTAGAATTATCGTATTAAATATTAGATAATATATTTAATTCTCGGTTAAAACTATCAACTGAATCAGAGGCATGGATAACATTTTCAGTATGGCTTAAACCAAAATCACCTCTTATAGTACCAGAATCAGCCTTCAAGGAGTTTGTAGCCCCGACCATATGTCGGACAACCTCAATAGCAGAATTACCTTCTAGAACAACTTGAACTATAGGTCCTGAAGTTATGTAGTCAATAAGTTCAGGAAAGAATGGTTTTTCTTTATGTATTGAATAGAAATCAGAGGCTTGATCTGAGTTTAGAGTGAGCATACGGACATTAAGAATATTAAATCCGCGTTCTTCGAAACGATTAATGATATCTCCAATGTGTCGGTTCTTTACGCCGTCAGGTTTAATTAAGATAAGAGTTTTGTCGGTCAAACTATAGACTTTCCTTTTCTAGCCCATTTATATTTTCGGTAATCGCGTTTTAAATCTAAAGTATTCTTTCGACATTTAGATGAACAAAACCAACTAATATCGCCATTATTTTTAATATACATAGTGCCATTACCGAATGGTATTTCTTTTCCACAAAAAGTGCATTTTTTTAATGATAACAAGAACCAACAACTACCTTATCTTACGAGCTTCTCTTTCTATTTCACGAAGGATAATTACATCATTCATACGAACAGGTCCTTTAACATTTCGTGTTAGAATACGTCCTTTATCTTTTCCATCTAAGATTTTCACTCGAACTTGAGTAATTTCGCCTGCAACACCAGTACGGCCAACAATTTGTATTACTTCACAAGGTGTCTTATCTTCTTGGATATCTTTCGAGCTCATTTATTATAATCTAACCTTTCAAGTTATTTAGTGAATCAATAATTTTATCTAAAGTATCTTTAGCGTCACCAGGTTCAACAATACATGCTACTGCAGTTCCTATATCTATACTGATTGCTTGACCAAGTAATTCTTTTTGTGGTACAAAAACAAATGGAATATTCATTTCATTACATAAAATAGGAAGATGGGCAACAACCTCAGGTGGATCAACATCTTCAGAAATAACAACCAATTTAGCAATTCCACGTTCAATAGCCTTGGTAGCTTCATTAGTACCTTTTCTGATTTTACCAGTCTGTTTTGCTTGTCGAAGGGCTTCATAGCTTGCTTCTGCTATCTCTTTTGGAATTTCAACTTTGACGTAATAAGGCTTTGACATACTATCTATTTCTCGTTATTTACTGGAATATAACTTCTTGGTTCGTCTCTAACAAATCATATCGGTAATGAATATTTATTGAGAATTTCGACAAGGAATTTAGTTATTCATAATTTATTTAAATATATACAAATCAGACTAAATAATTGTGAGTAATATGGGCGATCGTTTTTGGCAAGAATAAATTTAATCGCGTAGATTTTGAAGAAATAGAGATAGAAATCTCCCCGTTTGAAACATTTGTCAGATTATCGGAGAAGTTTAAGGATATTTACATACTAGAATCAATACTAGGACCAGAGAAATTAGCGGAATTTTCATACATAGGTTTTAATCCATCATTAAAGGTCATATTAGAGAATAATAAAATAAAAATGATAGATAAAGAAGGCAGGATTATTGTAGATGAGTCTAATCCAAGTGATTTGTTTATTAAATTAAGGGAGATATTGGGGGAAAATAGAGTAAACAATAATTTTAATCGATTAATTGGCGGACTAGTTGGATTTATTTCATATGATATAGTCAGGCATTGGGAGAATATCTCAGATAAATACACTGAATTAAACTATGCAGACTTTCAATTTGGGTTATTTAATGAAGGAATAATATTTGACCATGAAAAAGAACGAGTATATTATTATCATTCGGGAGACAATAATCTAAAAGAAGTATTAGAATTATTGAATACAGAGAGGGAAATAGGTACAATAGACTATACAGAACCAATTTCTAACATCAATAAAGAAAGATTTGAGAATAATGTTGATATTGCAAAAGAATATGTCAGGTCTGGAGATATATTTCAAGTTGTATTGTCAAGAAAATATGAATTCAACATATCAGGAGATTTATTATCGATATATAAATCATTGAGAATGATAAATCCATCTCCGTATATGTATTATTTCAAAAGTAATGATCTAAACATAATTGGCGCCAGCCCAGAAATGCTTGTAAGAGTAACAGATAACCAAATTGAAACATTTCCAATAGCAGGAACAAGACCAAGAGATGGAGATGTAGAGGCGAACAAAAAATTAACAGATGAATTATTATCTGATGAAAAAGAGAGGGCAGAGCATGTAATGTTGGTGGATTTAGCTAGAAACGATGTTGGTCAAATATCTAGATTTGGTTCAGTAAAAGTGCCTGAATTTATGCAAGTACATCAATTTAGTCATGTCCAACACATTGTATCAAAAGTAATTGGAGAATTAAAGGATGAAATGGATTGTTTTGAAGCCGTAAGAGCTATATTTCCTGCTGGAACTGTGTCAGGTGCACCAAAAATTCGTGCAATGGAAATAATACAAGAATTAGAAAAAGAATCGAGAGGTCCTTATGCAGGAGCGTTGGGCTATTTTTCAAAGAATATGTGTGCAGATTTTGCAATAACAATTAGGACATTGGTAGTAAAAGGAAATAAAGCGTACATTCAAGCAGGGGCAGGAATTGTTGCTGATTCAGTACCTGAAAAAGAATGGTTTGAAACAGAACAAAAAGCTGGTGCATTAATCGATGCATTAAAAATAGCAAAAAACGGAGAACAATAATAAAAATGAAGCTATTAATAATTGATAATTATGATTCGTTCACTTATAATTTAGTGCAATACTTTGGTGAATTATCGTTAGAGCCAATTGTATTTAGGAATGACAAGATTAGTATTGAAAAATTTAAGGAGATTGAACCACAAAGAGTAGTAATTTCTCCAGGGCCAGGTAATCCATGTGATGAAAGATATTTTGGAATTTGTTCAGAAATCATAAAACTATCTGGACAGAAATCAATTCCGGTATTAGGAGTTTGCCTTGGTCATCAAGGCATAGGTCATACATTCGGTGGAAAGATTAAACGTGCAGGAATATTGAAACATGGAAAAACTAGTATGATAAAACATGATGGAAAAGGAATTTTTAAGAATATTCAAAATCCTTTTAGAGCAACAAGATATCATTCTTTAGTAGTAGAGGAAGATACGTTGCCAGATGAATTAATTATTTCAGCAAGATCAGAGGATGATAATGAAATAATGGGATTAAGACATAAAGAATACAACATACAAGGAATACAATGTCATCCTGAATCGATTTTAACTGAATCAGGAAGAAAATTATTAATGAATTTCATCGAAGGTGAAAACTAATGATAGTTGATGCAATAAAGAAAAATGTAAATAGAGAAGTTCTTTCGAGTGATGAGGCATCTCGAGCAATGAAGGAAATCATGTCGGGATCTGCAACGCCGTCACAAATATCAGCATTTTTAATTTCATTAAGTATGAAGGGAGAATCAATTGAAGAGATTGTGGCTTTAGCTAAAACTATGAAAGAATTTGCCAACAGAATCAACCCGACTTATGAAAGTAGATTAGTAGACATCGTAGGAACAGGTGGAGATAGGATTAAAACAATTAATTTGAGTACGATTTCTGCATTTGTTTTAGCTGCCTCAGGGATTACCATAGCGAAGCACGGAAATAGAGCAGCTACTGGAAAATGTGGAAGTGCAGATGTACTTGATAGATTGGGTTATAGATTGGATACAGAACCAGAAAAAGTAAGAGAATCTATTGAAAGAAATGGAATAGGATTCATGTTTGCTCCAATATTTCATCCTGCGATGAAAAATGTCATAGGAACTAGAAAAGAAATAGGAGTAAGGACAATCTTCAATATTTTAGGGCCGTTAACAAACCCTGCAAGTGCAGATTCAATGATTGTCGGTGTAGCTAATACTGAATTGGTTGATAAATATTCAAAAATATTACCTGAACTTGGGTGTAAACGAGCAATAATAGTACATGGATTGGATGGTTTAGATGAAATTGCTACATTCGGTGAAACAAAGATGAGGTTCATAGGAGATTTAGAAAATGAAGGAAAGGAAATAATCGTGAAGCCAGATGATTTTGGTTTGAAAAAGATTAATGCCCAAGACATAGCAGGTACTGGAATAGACTATAATGCTGAAGTAATGTATAAGATTCTGGCCAGTAGATTCGATATTGATAATCCAAATGTTGAAGCAGTAATAGCAAATAGCGCAGTGGGATTTATTGTTGCAGGAAAAGCATCGACCATTTCAGAAGGAGTAGAAATGGCAAAATTAACATTGAATTCAGGAAAATGTATCGATAAATTAAAAGAATTTATTCAATTTGCAGACGGGGATATGGAGAAAATTGAACAATTTGAATCAGTTTGATAATAAGTTTTTAACAGTGATTGCAGATGAAATTAAGGAATTAATCAATAAAGGATATTATGACATAACAGAGAAAGTTGAACGTAGAGACACGAGTCTTAAAGATGTATTAGTAACAAAGAAAGAAAACTATCCAATTATTACAGAAATCAAATTTTCGTCGCCGTCATTAGGAGAAATAAACAGTAATTCTAACAGTCAGAAAGAAATTCTTACTAAAATGGAAGAAAATGGTTCATCGGCAATATCAGTGTTAACGCAGCCATTGTATTTTGATGGATCATTAGAAAATCTAAAGATTGTAAGACAAAATACAAAGCTGCCAATATTAATGAAGGACATTATTATTGATGAGAAACAAATTGAAGCAGGTTTTGATTTAGGTGCAAATGTAATATTATTAATAGAGACTTTATTTAGAGATAATCACAGTAAACTTGAACAATTGATTAGATATGCAAAGAAAATGGGATTAGAGATATTATTAGAAGTTAATACCAAACAAGAATTTGATAAAGCGGTTACAAGAGATGTAGATATACTCGGAATAAATAATAGAGATCTTAATACATTACAATTAGATATGCAAACAACAAACAAAATTTTAGGAAAAGAGTTTAAGATAGATAAACCAATAATAAGTGAGAGTGGAATAGTGACTAGTGAAGATATAGAAATGATTGGTAAATCAGGAGTTAGTGGATTTTTAATAGGGACAACAATAATGAAGGCAGATAACATTGAGAAGAAAATAAAGGAGTTAACAAGTGTAAAAAAATGAATTTAAAATCACAACCAACTGATGGAAAATTTGGTACATTTGGGGGAAAATATGTTCCTGAAACATTAATGCCTGTAGTAGACGAATTAGAAGAAAAATATAATGAGATTAAAGAAGATGAAGAATTCAATAAGAGATTATCAAAATTATTACAGGATTATGCAGGAAGATCAACACCAATTTATTTTGCGGAGAATCTTTCAAAAAAATATGGTGGAAAAATATATTTTAAACGTGAAGATTTGTTGCATGGAGGAGCCCATAAAATCAACAACAGTATTGGTCAGGCATTATTAGCAAAGGCAATGGGTAAGAAACGTATTATTGCGGAAACAGGTGCTGGTCAACATGGTGTTGCTACGGCAATGGCATGTGCATTATTAGATCTCAAGTGTGAGATATACATGGGAAGTAATGACGTAGAAAGGCAGAGTCCAAACGTATTTAGAATGAAATTATTGGGAGCGAAAGTACATAGTGTGAAAAGCGGTTCACAGACACTAAAAGATGCGATAAATGAGGCTATACGCGATTGGGTGACAAATGTAGAATCGACATATTATCTTATTGGGTCTGTTGTAGGGCCTCATCCTTATCCAATGATTGTTCGAGATTTCCAGAGTGTAATAGGAAAAGAGATCAAAGAACAATTTCCAAAAATTACATCTCAACAAGTTCCAGATGTAATTATTGCGTGCGTAGGAGGAGGAAGTAATGCGATTGGAACTTTTTACCCATTTTTAGATGATGAATGTAAACTAGTGGGAGTAGAAGCAGGAGGTCTAGGGATTGACAAAGGAAAGCATTCTTCGACATTGAGTGCAGGGAGCGAAGGTGTACTACACGGTGCACGCAGTTATTTATTACAAGATGAAGATGGTCAAATTCAAGAAACTCACAGTATATCAGCAGGACTAGATTATCCTGGTGTGGGACCTGAACATTCATTTTTAAAATCTCAAGACAGAGTCGAATATGTTAGTATCAAAGACGAAGAAGCAGTTAATGCATTTGTTGAGATGTCAAAGTTAGAAGGAATAATTCCTGCATTAGAGACCTCTCATGCTATTGCAGAAGCAATAAAACGTGCACAAGAATTGGGAGATAAACAATCGATTCTAGTAACATTATCTGGAAGAGGTGATAAAGATACTCCAATAATTGCAAAACATCTAGGTAATAATTTATGAAAATTTCTGAGAAGTTTAGAGAAGGAAAAGAACAAAAGAGGTCTTTGTTAATTGGTTTTATTACTGCAGGAGACCCATCAATTGAACTAACACCGAAATTAGCAAAAGCATTGGTAGATGGAGGTGTAGATATTATTGAATTAGGAATTCCATTTTCGGATCCTATTGCAGATGGTCCAACTATTCAATCGTCAAGTATGAGATCGTTATCAAATGGAACAACGACTAAAGATATTTTAAACATGAGTAAAAAGATTGTAGAAGAATTGGACGTACCAGTAGTATTTCTAACGTATTATAATACTATAATGAAGATGGGAGTTGAGGAATTTTTACAAGATGCAGAAAGAGCAGGAATTTCAGGAATAGTATGTCCAGATTTACCTCCAGAAGAAGGTGAAGAATACGTGAAATTAGCAAAAGCAAAATCAATTAATACAATATTTTTAGCAAGTCCAGCAACAAATGATATGAGATTAGACAATATAATTGATTCAACTAGTGGTTTTCTTTACATGGTGAGTTTATTTGGAGTGACAGGAACTAGGGATTTATTCACCGAGTATTCTTCGCAAGCGACAAAAAGAATAGTAGAAAGAGTTAGTGGACGAGTGCCTGTTGCAGTAGGATTCGGAATATCCAAGCCTGAACATGTTAGTAATTTTACTAAATTAGGAGTGGATGGCGTAATAGTAGGGAGTGCATTTATAAAAATTATAGAAGATAACCTAGATAATTCCGATTTGATGTTAGAGAAATTAAACAAGTTTGCAAAAGAATTATCACAAGCAACAGGTAATTAATCTAGATTTTTAGGGTTAACTACAAATAAAGGAACAAATAATTCATCATCAGTAAGTCCACCGTGGTAACCAGACAAAGAGGCTTTAAAATCTGATTTAAATCGATGCATGAGAACATTTCCCTTACGTGAGAGTATAGTATAATCTCCTAAGGCGGAAGATACATCCTTATTCACAATTTTCGAGCCGAAAAATCCTTCTTTAACAAATTTATCACTAGGAAATATATCAAATTGATTTTTATATTTTCGAAAGATATTTTTAAGATTACTATTCGGATTGTCTAATTTTACAAAAGATGTTCTAGAGTCTCCAGAAGGTGGACGACTTAAATTATCAAGAAATTTTGGGATATTATTAGTGAATAACCTTCCAGTTTTATTAACTTGAACTAATCCGTGATCTCCAGTAATAAATATGCAAACTTTATTGCGATATTGAGTCTTTATATTTTTTATGAATTCATTAAGTAATCCAAATAAGATATTGCGTAATTCACTTTGAACTTCGGGAGTGAATGGGCCATAAACATGTGATGCAGAATCAAGAGCATCCCAATAAACAAAAGTAAATGGAGTTTTTTTATTAACCAATTTAGAAAGATTTAGAAACATATCAGAAGAATTGACATAAGGCAATACATCAGAACCTTTATGGAGCATACGTGATAAAGCACTTTTCTTATAAATCCAACGAGTTAGAACTTTAGATTCCACGTCAATGTCAGAAAGTGATTGATAAAGAGTGTTATTTGGAAGAAATGTTTCTGGATCCAAGCCAAATTTTGCAAGTCGACTGCTATTTCGATCAGATTCAGGGCTGAAATTAACCATATTTGCAATAGTTCCATATTTTCGGAGATACATGGTATGGCCAATTATACCGTGATGTTGAGGAGTCATACCAGTATTAACGGTACTAAGTGCAGTCGAGGTAGTAGATGGAAAAGTAGATGTTATTGGAATAACAACATTGTTGTAATAGAGTTTGTCAAGTAATTGATTATGGAGGGAGTTTTTTATTAAATTAAAACCTAAACCGTCAATAAGTATGAGAACAACTGATTGACAACCATCAAGAGAAGTTTGTATAAGATTATCGTTAAGTATATTTTTTGATTTTTTACCAAAATGCGATAATATTGTAGGTGCAAGATTGGCTAGAGAGTATTTCTTATAATGAGGTTTATGATAGGACTTAAAATTAGATTTATTAATTTCATTCCAGACCTCATCTTGGTATTCTTGATGAATGTATTTCAGAATGAATCACTTATGAGATAATATTGCAGAATCTTCCGAGATAACACGACAGAAACCTATACGATTAAATTGTAACATATCTCCTTCAGTAAGATTTTTACATTGATTTTCAGCTATACCTTGAAGAGTAGTTAAACTATCAGGCAAGAATTCAAATGAATCATCAGAACTGATTCTATATTTCTCGTTATTAGGAATCAATAAATTGAAATTGATTCCGTCGTGAGCAACCCAATGGATTTTTTTCAAAGAAGGTACAGGTTCAGTGCCAGTACATTCTGCCATAACGGTTCCAGATTTATTAGTTATTTTGATATTGAATAAATCCATCAACCTTATTTCATCACCCTCGTTTAACGGATCGATATCTTCTGGGGAGACGTATAATTCATCAGATATACCCATAGTTCGATCACCGAGATTTTCAGTTGGATGATGTTTAAGAGTAACAGATTTTACAGGAATGTTAGATACCTTCAATTTAATAGGATTAGCCACAAAAAAGTATCTCTTATCCAATTTGTCTCTAGCTTTCCTATTAAAAGATGCCAATAGCTCAAAATCAGGTGAAGATTCGCTTTTACTCAATCCCAAAGAATCGACAAAATTACTAATTCCTTCAGGAATAAAACCACGTTTACGAAGTGCAGAAAGTGTAACAAGACGTATATCATGCCAATTATCAATCTGGCCTTTGTCGATAAGAGATTTAATATTACTTTTTGAAGTAGGAGAACCTTTCATAGATAATCGAGAGAAACTTACTAAAGAAGGTCTAAATTTGACTTTTCCTTGATTATATAAAATTTGAGTGATTTCATTATATAATTCATCTCGTAACTCAAATTCTTTTGAACGTAATGCATGACTAACTCCTTCCAGGCAATCGGTAATTGGGGCGGCAAGATCATACGTTGGCCAGATATTATATTTTTTTCCAGTGCGAGTATGTTCTTCTTCGACAAACCGTAACATTACTGGATCACGCATAGCAGTATTATCAGATTTCATATCGCCTCTAAAGCGAACAACGCCATTAATACTAGTAGAAAGGAAGTCAGAAAATTGTTTATCAGAATTATCAGATAGATTATGTTCACAGATTTGTTTTTTAAAACGATTGTTTTTAATCACATCAGGTGCACATTCGCAAATGTAAAGATGTTTATCATGAAACATTTCTTTAGCGATTTTATATATTTCGTCAAGATAATCAGATGCATAAGTAATTTGATCAGGTTTAATTCCCATCCAATCTAGATTTTCTAATATTTCATTGTAGAACTCATCTTTAATGGCAACAGGATTAGTATCGTCAAATCTTAGAAACAATTTACCTGAATACTTTTGTGCATAACGAAGATCCAAACGAGATGCTTTAACATGTCCAATATGAAGGTGGCCATTCGGATTAGGAGAAAAACGAGTAATGATTGTTTCATAAGAATTAAAATTCGGGAGAGATGGTAAAGGAAATTTTTCAGTAGGCTTTGTTTCGGATTTCATACCTGGAAAATCTTTTTGAAGAAGTTTGATTTGTTCTTCTAGGCTCATAGAATTAACTTTTTCAACTATAGGGTTAATTTCATTCATTAGATTTTTAATATCTGATTTCAATTCAGATTTTTCAGCAATAATTTTATTAATTATAGAACCAAGATTTGCTTTGCCTGCATGTTGAGAGGCATTAAAGAGACTATGTTTTAATACTAAATCCTCAAATTCAGAATTTGCCAAGATTTACCAGTTCCTTGAAACCATGTATTTTGTAATATTATTTAATAATAAACGTGCACGAGTATCGGGAAGATCAGAAAATAGATTGTCGAATTCATTCAATGCCTTATCGGAAAGATCATTACAGACATTAGTAGCATAATCAATTGATTTATATTTAGAGATTAAATCCAATAATTTTTCTGAATTTGATTCACGAAATTCGCGATTATTATTAAAGAATGACTCGATGAATTCTCGATCAGAAGTACTACAAGATTCAAGAAGATGAATAAGAATTAATGTTCGCTTTCCTTCAATAAGATCTCCTGCATATTCTTTTCCATATTTGCTATCTGCAGTAAGATTAAGAATATCATCACGGATTTGGAATGCTATTCCAAGATTAGTTCCGAATTCTACAAATTTATTTTCATTTATTTTGTTTTTTGTTGCGATAAGATTTCCAAGACGAAATGGTGTAATGCAGGTATACCAAGATGTTTTTTTAGTACACATAACAAGATAGTCGGCTTCAGATATATTCAGATCGTTATTATGAGACCAAGATAGTTCCATGTGTTGACCCTCAGTAGTTTCATTAAGCATGTGAATGAATTCATTAATAATATCTAGTGTAAGATCTGATCCTAATAATGAATTGTTACTTAGTAATAGAGACCACATTTGACCATGAAGTGAATCACCTGCATTTATTGCTAAAGGTATGGTATGTTTTCGATGTAAAACAGGTTGACCACGGCGTAATTCAGATTCGTCTTCTATATCGTCATGAATCAATATCCAATTTTGAAATAGTTCGAGTGAAGAAGCAGTTAACAGTGCATCGTCTATCGTACCACCAAATGCTTCAGATGTAAATAAACAGATTGATGAGCGTATTCCTTTAGCAGGGCGTAATGGATAATCACGCATCATATTGTATAAGAGATCAATTTCTTTAATTTGATGACTATTAGGAAGGAAATTAAGTATAGTATTGTCAATGAGTTTTTTATTTTCTTGTATTTCAGGTTCGGACAATATGTCATCAATAGTGTTGGACATTTATTATCTAACCTTTGATATCCAACTTGTAAGAGGTTCAGTAGTAATGTATTCTGCAGATTTAAGTTCACGAATATTTTTAGCGCCGATTAAGAACATGGTTGACTTTAGTTCTAAAATTAATTGATCAATAAAAGTTGTTAATGAATTATACGATTTAGAAGCAGGAGTGAGCATAGGACGAGCAAAACCTCCAACGTCGGCGCCTAGTGTAATAGATTTAGCAAGATCCAGTCCATTACGTAAACCACCAGATGCAATAATAGGAGTTTTCACTGAATTTCTAGTGAGAAGTATAGTTGCAGCAGTAGGTATGCCCCAATCCCAAAACAAAAGTCCAAGGTCAGATTTCTGTTTATTTTTAAATTTCTTTGCGCGTATTTGTTCTATGCCAGCCCAACTAGTACCTCCCATACCGGCTACATTAATCGCGCCAATTTTAGTTTCAGATAATTTTCTAGCAACAGAAGGAGATATTCCTGAACCAACTTCTTTAACAATTATAGGTATATCCAAATCAGAAGATAGTTCTTTGATTCGAGACAGGACATTAGAATAATTTGATTCGCCTTCAGGTTGGACTAGTTCTTGAAGTGGATTAAGGTGGATTGCTAGAGCGTCAGCGTCAATCATTTTCAATAATTTCGTTATAGATTTACGATCCAATCCTTGAGAAAGTTGTGCGCCGCCGATATTTGAAAAGATAAAGGCATTAGGAGCGTTTTTTCTTACAATTTTAAAGCTTTCAGCAAGATCTTCTGATAATAAACCAGCGCGTTGACTACCAACACCCATACCAATACCAAATTCTTCGGCAGCCTGAGCTAATCGAGCATTAATCTTTTGAGCGGCAGGAGTTCCACCAGTCATAGAATCAATTAAAAAGGGAAAATTAAAACTATGGCCAAGGAATTTAGTCGAGGTTTTAATATTGTCGAAATTAATTTCTGGAAGAGCACAATGTAGAAATTCTACACATTCAAAAAGTGTCGTCTTGGTTACCGCATTAGTATTTTTTAAAGCTAAATCAATTCCTTCTTTTTTACGATCTGCAATAATATTCTTCGAACTTTTTTTATTCATACATTATCACCGACAAATAGTGTACCAACATGTTCGCCATTCAAAGCTTTAGATAAATTTTTGGTATTCAATCCATTAGTAATTTGAACATCGATGCCGAGATTAGCAATTTTTAGGCTTTGATTGATTTTCGTTTTAATACCACCAGTAACATCATAATGAAGTTTAGAAAATTTAAGATTATTCTTATTATTATTAATTATTGGTATCAAACTTGAATCATCTTCAGGATTTTGATAAATACCGTCAATATTTGAAGCAAATATAACACGTTTAGGATTTAATAATTTACATAAATCGTGTACAATAAGATCACCAGAATGGATATAAAATCCATTATTGGCAATTAATACATCGCCAAAAGTGACTGGGATTAAATCAAGAGAAATACTTTTTTGGAGAATATTTTTCCAATCAATTGGAATTTTTTTATTATTATACATCGAAGTTGGGGAAAATGAGAAAGTGTTAACGTGGTTTTCATGGAATATTTTAATGATTTTTTGGTTTAGTAATTGCATAGAATCACGAATTTTAACAACGTGTTTTGTGGATTTAGTTGGCTTGTCAGATATTCTATAACGTTTAGCGTAATAATGGCCGAATGAACCGGCACCATGAACTATAATTAAAGGGTCCTTGAATTTCTTTATTGCTTTAGACAAATTGCGTACTGAATCAGCATTGAATGTAAGGGGTCTGGACTTTTTTGTGACTACGGATCCTCCTAATTTTAGTATTGTTAATTTATTGACCATGTTTTTACACCTTGTTGTGGAAGTTTTACAGAAAATGTTTCATATTTCATGCCGTTTAATTCATTAACAATCATACCAATATGTCGTGAAGGTGAGATAGCTATTATTGAACCTCCGCCTCCTCCTCCAGTAATTTTAGCTCCATAAGAACCCAATTCCAGACATTTTTCAATTATATTATCAGTCGGTAAAGAACTTAATCCAAGAGAATTCAGAGTAGAGTTGAAGAAATTAAAATAGGAGCCCACAGATGTGTAATCTTTCTTTGATAGTGCAGATAGTGTTTTTTTAGTTAAGGTGTTAGACGAATCTACAAGACCAAGGAATGTTGATGGTTTATCATTTCTAAGATTAGCAAATTTATTTATCATATTTGATGTTTTTCTGCGTTTGCCGCTAATCGAAACAATTAATTCGGGGTTATGTTTTAGAGTAATTCGTTTAGGGTCAAAACCTTTACGAAAAGAAATTAAACCGCCCATAATACTCACTGCAACGTCTATTCCAGAAGGGTTTCCATGAATTTTTGTCTCTCCGTACATAGCAAGATCGAATAGAGTCTTTCGGTCGAGTTTAGTATTAAAGAGTGAGGCAACAGATGCGGCAGTAGCCACACACAATGCACTCGAAGAACCTAAACCTGAACCACGTGGAATTCCAGAATCTACAGTAATTGATAATGTACGCTTTTCACCGAGATATTCAAGAGTTTTATTACGAACGATATAAACGGGGTCATTTTTCATATTATAAGCATTAGAAGGAATTCTTTGATTCTTATAAGAGATAGTATTATTGGATGAAAAAGTACTTGTAATACGGATTTTCTTATTTATTGCAGCTGCCAGTGCTTGTGCGCCATGAACGACAAAATGCTCCCCTGTAAGAATAATTTTTCCTGGGGCTTCTGCGATTGAAATCAAATTACTATAAAGAATACATTACAACAATAAAAATCAGCAGGTAATGATAATAAGAAAATGAATGTAATTATTCGTCGTCGACTAATTTTGTCTCGAAATCTTCAATTGAATAGGACATGGATTCATCTGAAGATAATTTACCCGAGTGTTGAAGGACAGAACGTGATAACAACCACATAACTGCAGCCAAGGCTTTTCTTCCTCTATTATTAGCTGGAATAACAACATCAACATCCTCAGTAAGGTTATCTGTATCACAAATAGCAATAACTGGAATACCAACTTGTGTAGCTTCAATAACAGCCTGTTGGTCCATGTTTGGGTCAGTTACGATAACTGCTTCAGGGTCTAAATGTTTAGGATAAAGTGGATTGGTAAAAGTACCTGGCATGAACCTTCCAGTTAAAGGAATAGTTCCAGTTAACTCAGTAAATTTTGTCACAGGTGTCTTTCCATATTCACGTGATGAATAAACAACAACACGGGATAAATCAAGATTAGAAACAAATTTAGCAGCTAATTCAATGCGCTGTAATGTTTTAGCGACATCAATTATATGAAGTCCATCAGGACGTGTTCGACTGATAAAACTAGCCATTGATTTAGTTTTAACGAGTGTGCCTACACGGATTCCAGTAGACAGTAAGACTTGTTCAGAAACATCTTTAGTAACAGAACTGTCTAAACTTTCTGTGCTTTCTAAATCTTCAGTTTCAAAGTTAACTGACATATTTTTTAACCCTCGCAATAGGCATCGACATGTTATTATTTATAAAGTTAGTTTCCTCAATTCTGAGTAATTCATTTAATTTAGAGATTCTTTCACCACCAACAACTCCACTTTTCATCATCACTGAACCAGAACCAATAGCAATGTGGGCTAGATGTGGATCAACTGTATCACCTGAACGATGAGATGCAATAATAGCATAATTATTTTGATTACATGAATTAGCAAATTCCATTGCGTCGCCCAATGCTCCTGCCTGATTTACTTTCAGAATTACAGCATTGCCAGCATTTTGATCTATGCCTTTTTGAAGTATGGAGGTATTTGTGACAAATAAATCGTCTCCAACAATGAGGCAATTGTCATTTTTAGAAGATAGTTCAGTAAAATCAGAGAAAGCCTCCTCGTGAAGAGGATCTTCTACATAAATTAAATTGTATTTTTCAATCAATTCAAGAACATAAGAAATTTGTTCCTCAGTATTACGAGATTTATTTTCACGAGAATAAACATAAAGTTCTTTATCAGGAACCCAAAGAGAAGAAGAAGCAACATCAAGACCTAATCGAATTTCAAATCCAACTGCATCTGAGACAGTATTGATAGCTTCTTGGGCAACTTCAAGTGCTTCAGTGTTAGACAATTGTGGAGCCCATGCGCCTTCGTCGCCTTTACCACCAGAGAATTTTGAATCTTTTTTGTCAATAATTTTTTTGATTTCTTTATGAACTAGAAGATTAGCTTGGATACCAGAATGTATCGAATCAGCTCCAAGAGGATAAGAAAGGAATTCTTGAATATCAGTTGAACCATTTCCTGCATGCATTCCGCCGCCAAGAACATTTCCCAAAGGAAGTGGCATTTCGGCAGGCTTTCCGTTAAGAAGGATTTCATAAATTGGTTTATCTAGAATTTGTGAAGCTGCATCAATAGATGCAAGAGATATTGCATATGCAGCGGAACCACCTATATTGGAATAGTTATCAGTTTTATCTGCATCTTTTAGGATGTTCTTAAGAGTAAAAATATCAGAACTATCTGCGCCAATTAAATGAGATTTATATTCATTAAGATAGTCAATGGTGTCCTTGCATTGTGAGTTTCTGAAGGAAACTGCCTCAAATTTACCAACGCTAGCGCCAGCAGGAGATGATGCGGTACCAATTATGTCGCCTACATGCACGTCAACTTCTATGGTTTCACTACCTCTGCTATTATAGATTAAACGAGATTTGATGTCAGTAATTTTTGTCATAGATTAGGATTTCCTCTTAGATACATTGTTATGTTAAATCAAATTCCATTCTTTTATCATGGGCACTGTCATGATACTGTATAATTTGATCAATAACATCAGAATTAGATAGTAACATTCGTCTACAGCAATAACGAGTAATTTTAAGATCGTCAAGAATTTTTGCAGGATTTTCTCCATCAGATGTTCGAGACTCTAAAATTTCAAGTTTATCAGCAATAACGCTTCCACAACTAAAACAACGAACTGGAATAATCAAAAAATGAACACCAATAACCTATCTATATGATTTCTGTTTTCTTCGTCTTGCTCCAGGGCCGCCAAATTTCTTCGATTCGCTACGACGAGAGTCACCAGAAAGAAGATGTTGATCGTAATCGGAAATTTTAGTTTTAACTTCTTTAGCCTTAATATGTGAAATGATTGCACGAGACATTGCAATTGCACAGGCTTCTGCTTGGCCCATATATCCGCCGCCAGAAACACGGATGTTTATATCAACTTTATTTCGGTGATCTCCAATTATTTCAAGTGGAGTTAACATACGTTCACGAGCCATTAATGGAGTAATAATTTCAACAGGTGTTTTATTTATGAATACTTTACCAGTACCAGTAGTAATTACAGCGGTAGCTTTAGCGGTTTTTCTGGAAGCTGGAATTAATTTGGATTTCTTTTTCATTCTACTTTTCTCCATCCCATAGATGAACATAATTCACCAATCGTAGTATAATAAGATAGTGACTTTCTGGCCAATGCTGTATCGATAGTTTTATACTCGGATTTTTGATATTTTTCAGGAACTGAGATATATACTCGAAGAAGTTTTTTGGCAGCATTGCCTTTTGGTTTTTTATAAGGAAGCATACCTCTAACCATTTTTTCCATATAGGTATCAGGACGCCTAGGATGAAAAGGGCCGTGTTTTGGATGTACACGACTAGTTATTTCCAATCTCAATTCATTTTCTTTGAGAATATTAGCACGACTACCTGACATAAGAATTTTTTCAGCGTTAACTAGGATAACACGATTGCCATTTAGGAGCATTTTTGCGATAACTGAGCACAAACGTCCAGCTAGATGTTTATCGCCATTAATTACAACAGTAGATTCAGAATCAGCCAACAAAGATTTTTACACCTTTTCCATCAGGATTAGTTTCAACAAGTTTTTCAATCAACATAACTGTTCCACCGGCATTTTTAATTTTTACTTTTGCAGTTTCAGAAAAAGAAACAGCGCCAATAGTAATCGAATGTTCGATTACACCTGCACCCAGAACTTTACCAGGAACTGCGATTACATCACCGGTTTTTGTAACTCGAGATAAGCTACCAACATTAATTTCGTGATCGTGTTCGAGTTTTTTTACAATATTAGTCCAGACTTTTGCATGGGTTTTACGAGCAACACGTTTTATAGATTCAATTTGATAATCATTAAAGGTCATTTTACATTCTCCTGGATTGATTGATTCATATCTTTCAATTTTGTATTTAATATACTTGTAGCTTGCAAGAGAATTTCATTAGCAGGTAAACTTCCTGTTGATTCAATTGTAAGATGAAATTCAGAATCATTATCAGTATCAGTAAGTGTGGATATTGCAACAGGTTGCCATTTAGCATGAGTGCGTCCTTTACCGAGTTTAGCATAAGCCTCTAATTTGATTTTCTGACTTGGTGCAAGCTTAATGATCGGAATATTATCAGCATAAGGTTTTACACGAGTGTCTTCAGATACTAGATCTCCAGAATAAATTGTCTTAACTTCATCGGTAGCAACAGCGTCAAGAACTAAAAGAACACGACATTTAGTACAGCCTAAAGATGTTTTACAATCGCAGTCTTGTGGAAGTATGTATCCTTCTAAATCAGTTGTTAAAGGAATGAGTCCAAGACGGTGAGCAAGGATTTCGTCATACAAAACAGACGAATTGTCATGAATTACAATTTCGTCGATAGCCATACACGGGACTTCGCTAATAGCAAAGCGCCTAATAGCGTTAGCATATACTCTATCTATACCCTTGAGTAGTAATTTTACGTGTGAGTCAGATGACTCTATGATTTTCATGGTTGCCAATTTATGTCTCCTTAATACCTTAGTAAACGCAGAATATTATAATTAAAACCTTATCATTTTTCGATAAAGATTAATTAGAGGCATTATCTACATAATTATAAAATTGTCGACCGAATTCAAGTACATAGTAAGGATCCTAGGCAGAGACGTCAGTGGTACGAAAAAAGTTATACAGGCTCTCTCCAATATCAAGGGAATTGGCAACAATTTAGCCCATTATATCGTGAAATCACTAGAAATAGACAGAGAGTTGAGAATGGGCATGCTTTCAGATGAACAGATTAATGCTATTGAAGAAAACATTAAAAATATAGATAAAAAATACCCTGAATTTAATTTAAATCGTCAAAAAGATATGCAAACTGGTGAGAATCAACATGTCATTGAGACCGATTTAATTGTATCTAAAAAACAAGATATCGATTTAGAAAGAATTTTACAAAGTTGGAGAGGAACAAGACATTCATTAAACTTGAAAGTAAGAGGACAAAGAACTAGATGCACAGGAAGAGCAGGAAAAGTAGTAGGAGTGCGTAAGTCAACTCTAAAACCAGGAAAGGCGACTTAGATAAATGGGAGATCCAAAATATTCAAGAAAAAAATCAGCGCGACCTCGAAATCCTTGGCAACGAAATTTATTAAAAGAAGAATTAGAATTAGTTGGTAGTTTTGGTTTAAGAAATAAAAAAGAACTTCATGTTGCGTCAACAGAGTTATCTAGAATTAGAAAGCAAGCTAGGCAACTTCTGGCTGCAACAACAGAAATCAGAACAGCAAGAGAACCAGTTTTATTAACATCATTATCAAGGAAAGGAATTGTTACTGATGATGCAACATTAGACAATGTACTAGCGCTTAATGTTTCTAATTTTTTGGAAAGAAGATTACAAACAGTAGTATTAAGAAAAGGATTAGCAAGAACACCTCATCAAGCAAGACAATTAGTTACACATGGACATATAGCAATAGGAAACAATAGAATAAACATACCAAGTTATACGGTAACACGGGATGAAGAACCATTAGTAAAGATGACCGATGGAAGTACATTCGTTCTACAAGAGATAGTAGTTCCAGAACCAAAAAGTGATACGTATGGAAATCCAGATGAGAAAGAAGAATTAGAATCAAAGGAAAAACCTGTTGAGGAAAAGACTGAGGCTAAAGAGGAAGTAAAGGAAAAGACTGAGGCTAAAGAGGAAGTAAAGGAAAAGACTGAGGCTAAAGAGGA
>CAZKFJ010000007.1:39251-43185 GCA_964552125.1 uncultured Nitrosopumilales archaeon
GAGGCTAAAGAGGAAGTAAAATAAAATGAGTGTTTCAGACGTATCAAAAAAATGGGGAATAGTACATATTTTTAGTAGTTATAACAACACAATTGTTCATATAACCGATTTAAGTGGTTCAGAAACGATTGCAATAAGTTCTGGTGGAAGACATGTTAAGGCGGACAGGTTCCAAGCAACACCATATGCAGCTATGAAAGCTGCTCAAGCAGCAGCAGAAACTGCGAGATCAAAAGGAATTGAACATCTTCATATCAGAGTTCGTGCAGTGGGCGGAGTAGGTGGAAGAACTCCAGGACCAGGAGCACAAGCAGTAATCAGAGCAATTGCAAGAGGCGGATTTAGAGTAGGAAAAATTGAAGATGTTACACCAATCCCTCACGACACCACTAGAAAAGCTGGCGGTAGAAGAGGAAGAAGAGCATAGTCTTTTATCTGTTAACATAGCTTCAAGATTTTAATTATGTGTGGAATAACCGGCTACATTGGAGAGAAGGATGCAGCTCCAGTTTTATTACAAGCGTTAAAAAGAATGGAATATAGAGGTTATGATTCAGCAGGGATTTCAACTATTCACAAAGATAATGTAACAATAAAGAAAGACATTGGAAGAATTAATGCAATTAATGAGAAGATTGAACTTGGTAAAGCAAAAGGCAAGATTGGAGTTGCGCATACAAGATGGGCTACACATGGAGGAGTAACAAAAGAAAATGCGCATCCACATTTATCATGTAAACAAAAAATAGTCCTGGTACATAATGGAATAATAGAGAATTATAGGCAATTATTTAAGGAATTATCGGATAATCATGAGATTAAAAGTGAAACTGATTCAGAAGTTATAGCACATTTAATTGAAGAAGAATACAATAAAGAAAAAGATCCATTAAAAACGTTGCAAAATGTGAGTAAGAAATTAAATGGTAGTTTTGCATTAGTTGTGATTTTTAGTGATAAAAAGGATGAGATATACGGAGTGAGAAAATATGCTCCATTGATTGTTGGAATTGGTGAACAAGAGAATTTCATTTCCAGTGACATAGTGTCATTTATAGATTATACAGATAATGTAATATTTTTAGAAGATAAGGAAATAGTAAGAGTAACATCAAATTCAATTGAGATTATAAACTTTGATGGAGACAAGATATCACGAGATAAAACGCATGTAGCTTGGGAAGCTGCAGATGTATCAAAAGAAGAGTTTTCTCACCATACAATTAAAGAAATTCATGAACAAAGTTCTACAGTACAAAATGCATTAAATCAAGATGATAAAGAATTTGAAGGGTTTGTTAAGGAATTAACAAGTGGTAAGAATATATTCATAACCGGGTCAGGATCGAGTTTTCATATTGCCTTAATTTTTAGAAAAATGCTTACAAAATTCATAGATAGTCCAGTTCAGGCGTTTCTATCTAGTGAATCAGAAGAATATATTGAATCAATGAACGACAATGCAATATTAATTCCCATATCCCAGAGTGGAGAGACTGCTGATTTACTTGAAGTAATACGCAATGTTAAGGATAAAAGAGTTACAGTGTTGTCGATATACAATACTGTGGGTTCTTCTTTATCAAGGGTAAGTGACTTTAGTCTTAATCTAAATTGCGGTCCTGAAATCGGAGTTGCTGCAACAAAGAGTTTCACATCTCAATTAGCAATAGTGTATAAAATAATATTCAAATTAGGAAATGTAAAAAATGGTAATGAGCAGATTATTGAATTATCTAACAAGATAAAAGATATTCTATCAAAAGAAAAAACCTTACAAGAAATCATTGAATTACTTAATGAATCAAATGACGTGTATTTCTTAGGGAGAGCAATACATCATCCAATAGCATTAGAAGGTGCATTGAAGTTGAAGGAATTAGCTTACATTCATGCAGAAGGAATGGCAGCAGGTGAGATAAAACACGGTACATTAGCATTAGTAGAAGAAGGTACACCGGCGATTATTATTAATCCGAAAGATGAATCTTATAATGATACAATAAACAATGCAACCGAAATGAAAGCGAGAGGCGCAAAAATAATCGGAATATCAAGTGAAGATAATGAAGTTTATGATTATTGGATAGAAATTCCTAAAGTAGAGAACATATTGTATCCATTAATTGAGCTTGTGCCGTTGCAGCTGTTAGCATACTATACTGCGATTAGAAGAAAGAATAATCCAGATTATCCAAGAAACTTAGCAAAATCAGTTACTGTAAAGTAAAAGTTAGACATCAATAATTTCTTTATCTTCTTTATACGACCATTCTTCTGAAGAGAGTCTATTACCATCTTTGTCATAACAACACAATTGACTATCTTCGTCCTTAGTTTTACTATGTGTACTATCGCAAAATGGATATGTTTTACTTATACCACACATACAGATTTTGACTTTGTCTCCTGAAGGTGTAATATGAATAAATGGCTTATCAGTAGAATGCTTGATTAACCTAGTCATCAAAAAGACTAAGAAAAATTAGTAATTAAATTTACAGGAAAAATAGGAAAATAGTGGGCCCGCCCGGATTTGAACCGGGGACCTTCGCCATGTAAAGGCGACATCCTAACCATTCTAGGAGTTAAATTAACTCTGGCTAGACGACGAGCCCCCTATATAATTTCTGTAATGATTATTTTAAGTCTTCATCCTTAAATTAGATTTTACAATATTCTATTAGAACGATGAAAAGCGATATTTTGGTAATAGATCCAAGCATAGCAGGAATATCAGGAGACATGATGTTAAGTTCAATAGTAGATATTGGAGCAGATGAAAAACTAGTAATTGAAAATTTAGAATCAATAAAAGATTACTTTAAGAGTTGCAAAAAACTGGAAATAAGTTTCAAGGATGTAACGAAAAATGGTTTTCGTGCAAAAAAAGCAGACATCGTAATTGAGGAAGACAAGAATAGTCATAATGTAGATGAATTAAATTATAATTTAGAAAGAAGTATTGAGAATATTTCGATATCCAATAATGCGAAGGCATTTATAAAAAATTCGTTTGAGAATTTAATTTCTGCTGAAAGTGCGTTACACGGTATTAATAAGAAAGAAATGCATCTACATGAAGCAGGTTCAATAGATACATTTGTTGACATTATTGGAACAGGAATTGCATTAGATAATTTAGAATTATTCGATTTGAAAGAGATTATAACTACACCAGTTTCAGTTGGAGGTGGAGATATAACATTCTCCCATGGAAAGATGCAGAATCCAGCGCCTGCAATATTAGAGATAGCAAGAAGAAACGACATAATGATTAGAGGAGGACCTGGAATGTATGAAACGGCTACTCCAACAGGAATGGCAATGCTTGCTGCATTAGTAGAAGAAAGTCAAGAAATTTTTCCTGGAATAAAACCAGAATTGATAGGAATAGGAGCTGGGTCTTCGGAATTTAAGGAAATACCAAACATATTAAGAATTACTTTGGGGAAGAAATCCACGTTATTGACTGATGAAATTGCGATAATTGAAACGAACATAGATGACAGAACGGGAGAAGAGTTAGGTTATGCAATGCAAAGAATAATTGATAATGGCGCATTAGATGTATCATTAATACCTACAATTGGAAAGAAAGGACGTCCAAGTAATGTATTGAAAGTCATTACAAATTTAAGTAAATCTGAATTTTTTTCCGATTTAGTAATGCGAGAAACAGGAACACTTGGTGTAAGAGTTTATCCAATGTCAAGATTCATACAAATGAGGGAAAATTTGAAGGCAAGTATTACAATAAATAATAATGATGAAGAAATTGATGTAAAGGTAGTTAAATCAGAATCAGGGGAAATAATCCAGTTTAAACCTGAATTTGATCAAATCGTCAAATTGTCAGAAAAATACAAAATCAATTTAATCGAATTAAAGGATGACATCTCAAAACAAATACAAAGAGAATTATTTAATTAAT
>CAZKFJ010000008.1:0-2085 GCA_964552125.1 uncultured Nitrosopumilales archaeon
GAAATCAAGTCATTAAAGAAGACGTGTACCGACGTGGACTGCGATAACGTTAGCGAATGCTGGAGTGACGAAAAAACCGAATTATTAAAGAAAGATCTCTCTGTTCGAAGGAAAAACTAGTTTATTGTTTCTGTTTCTTAGCGTAGTACATTGCATATCCAGCGTGTCCTACAAATAACGCAAGTATTAACCATGCACTCATCGTATGAGAAATAAGTAGATTGCCCATTCCTGCTAGCAGCATATAGCCTGTTGCGAGTTGACCTAAAATAACCAAAGATGCTATGACCATGACGTACTTGGTTATTGGAGTTGTAGAAACTTTCAACGCTTTGTTGGTCATGAATAACGTTGCACCAAACCCTCCGACTCCGATTACTACGTGTGCTATTGTTATTGGAGCCATCATTACAGGTGTTACTAGACCTGCAAATCCTAGAATAAGTTGAACAACTACTCCTGCAAGTATAATCATTCCGATTATCCGAGTTTCCATATTTCTTGTTCCCAACTCCTAATTTATAACTTTGTCCCACGTCAAACACTATGATGGCAAACGCAATCACTATCAAAGATCTTACAAAAACTTTCGGTGATATAACGGCCGTGGATAACCTTTCCCTGGAAGTTCCTAAAGGTTCTGCCTTTGCTTTCCTTGGACCAAACGGCGCTGGAAAAAGCACTACTCTAAAAATTCTTACATCCTTGATCAAACCTACATCTGGCGAGGCGCACTTCTTCAACATCAATGCATTAGAGGAACCTCACGAAGCGTTGTTGCAGATTGGCGCTGTGATTGAATCTGCCGAATTCTATCCGTCATTGACTCCTTCAGAAACTCTGGAATATTTTGGAAAATTACGAGGAATGAATTCTGATAAAGTTCATAAAAACACAAATAAATTCCTGAAGATTGTAGGACTTGAAAAATGGTCTGACAAAAAGATCGGCACATTTTCGCGCGGAATGAAACAAAGACTGGCATTGGCCCAAGCATTGCTGCACGAACCTCCTATTCTTCTATTCGACGAACCTACTTTCGGCCTCGATCCACGAGGCATGGCAGAAATCCGCACTGTCTTTAAGGACTTGACCAAGGAAGGAAAAACGATCTTCTTCAGTTCCCATCTTATAGGCGAAATTAAGGAAATCTGCGATACTCTCGCAATCATCGACAAAGGCCAGGTGCTCTTCTCGGACACCATAAAGAACCTGACAAAGAAATTTGAAACGGACGATCTGGAAAAAATCTATCTCAAGACAATCAAGGAGTCTGTCAGATAATCTCATGAAACGCACGAAAATCAACCGCACGAAGCAATTTCAGGACGTCATACGTTTTGAACTAATCAAATTCCTACGCAGTCGTAAAATCCGCGCATCACTAATTCTTACCGCCATTGTACCGATACTGATCTATCTAATTACCAACTATGTCGGAGGCACCTTCGTGTCTCAGATATACAACAGCGAAAGCAGTGTTGTGAACGACTATCAAATCTTTGTGAACTTCATTCTTACTCTCACTCTAGTTAATGTCATAATGTTTGGAGGCGACTCGCTAACCGGTGATTTTGAAAACAAAACCGGCTATACCTTGTTCATCAATCCAATATCTAGAACAAGTTTCCTCTTCGCCAAATTCGCAGCTGCATCTATAGCAATAACATCTTTCAACATCTTGTTTTACATTATAGCTTCAATTTTTTCCTACGCCAAACATTCTGCCATACCAGAAAACGCAATACTTTCCCTGATCCTTGCATCATTGTTTAGTCTAGCTCTGCTTTCCACGTCATTTGCACTCAGCTCCATTTTCAAACGGAGCAATATGTCGAATATCGCATTCATCTTTCTCTGGTTCCTAGTGGTTGGGTTGATGGAATACTTTTTAATTATCTCTGAGATCAAACCCTGGTGGTCACTGACATATGCCGCAGGGGTTGTCGTATATATCTTCGAAATTCCCTATCCTAAGGACTCGATGATTGATATTCCGTCAATACTTGTTCCAGGTCAATCACAAACAATAGTCAATTTCATTCCCGAGGTCAATCTAAGTGTGGGAGTCTTCTTGATCTATAT
>CAZKFJ010000008.1:2185-41145 GCA_964552125.1 uncultured Nitrosopumilales archaeon
TAGTCAATTTCATTCCCGAGGTCAATCTAAGTGTGGGAGTCTTCTTGATCTATATGATAGTCGGGCTATTGGTGTCAGTTTTGTTCTATAAACGCAAGCAGCTAACCTAATTATGACACTCTGATTATTCCCGTCATTCCGTGAAACTTGATCATACATGAATAGAAATACGTTCCTGGAGTGTCAAAAGTAACACTGTAAGTTTCTCCTGGCAGCAATGTCTCATGAAAATATACTCCGCCATCAGACGTAACATTTGCACTAGATACTGTGTGGACTTCTGAATCAATGTTTGTCCAGATTACTGTGTCCCCTAACTGTATGTTCAACATGGCCGGTGTGTATACAGACTTGCTTACTGCATCAACATGAAATTCCTCAGGTGGTCTTCTTTCTTCCTCAACAATTTCTTTTTCCTCTGACTCGCTCTCAGAATTCTGTTGAGGTAGAAAATTTGAATCTGGTATGCCTATTACAATAACCCCCAATCCTATCACCATTGCAATGATTATTACAATAATTCTACGATCTTTTGAAAAACTCATTATACTATTGTCAGAAATTGATAATTATTATATTATCTCAAATCTTAATAATTTCATACAAAAGGTGTTAATCCATGAATAGTACATTTAGAATAGCCATATTTGCAACTGCATTCGTAGTAATTCTTTCCTCGTCTGCATTCATTTATCCATCTATTACTAGACCCGATGTTAGTCTAATTGTTTCTGTTGACGCTGAATTAAATGGAATTGCCGACGAATACAACAAAGAATATCGTCCTATTCAAAGCGACGAACAGGGTATCATGGAAGAAGTTTTCGCTTTACGTATTGCAAACCTTGGCAAAGTCGATGTTAACGATGTAGTGATCAATCTCAATTTCGAACCGGACAACGATTGGTATTCTCTCATATCAATTGAACAAACATTTGGACCATCTACAACTATCTCCGACGACCAGGTTATTGTAAATAAATTATCGGTAGACGAAACTGTTACAATAAAATACACAATATCCATGAATGCTAGTGCAATAGGATCTAATAACCTGCTTCAAAGAAAATCCCAAGTCTACTTTACAGTCACTGCAGAAGAAAATCTCCGTATTTCTGACAATTTATTTAATGTTAGGTTACCTCCTTCGTAAATTTTCTCCAGTAAATTATATCTGTTTATATTATACTTCATAATAATCTCACTTTGTGAGCGACGACAAGATCAATAAAAAACGCGAGAAAGACCAAAGAAGACAAGATCGTAAAAAACAAAAGAAGCGATCCAAACAAATTCAACTTGTTAGAACTTACTCTATTTACCTAATTGCTATTCTTTTAATTGGTTACGGATTATTCTCAGTTATATCGGGACCCCAAATTGGTCCAATGGGTTCAACACATGAACATCTTGACATTCTTGTTTACATTAACGGCGAAGCCTTGGATCTAAATCAATCACGTTATGCAATGAAAAGTGGTTATGGACATATACATGGAGGAGAAGGCGACATAATGCATCTTCACGCAATTAACATACCTCTTAATTGGTTCATGGAATCACTTGATCTAGCTATTACAGAGCAATCTATCAATGTTCACGGTATTGAATATTTATCTAATGACGATGATGTATTCCTAATATTCGTAAATGGCGAAAACATTCTCGACACTGAATACATGTTGATGGACGAAGATAAAATTCTAATCTATTACGGATCTGCTTCCGACGCCGATATAGCTAATGCTTTAAGTCTAGTTCCTGATCGTGCAGAAGAAGTTAACGCATCACCAAATAAGGGCGATCAAGTCTAACTTACATCTTTTTTATTTCTTCTTCGAACTCTGAGAAGAATGTAGATATCTTTGGTACATCAAATTCACTCAAGATTGAATCTTTAGATTCTTTTGACAATAAGAATTCAAAACACGTTTTTATGAATTCTTCAGGTGTTTTACCATTTGCCAATTTTTGATGATAATCATGACTCATTCTTACTCTATGTTCTGTCTGACCTGACTCGTCTCTTACTTTTACTTGAAAAATCGCTCCACCACTTGATGACGATAACGTTTCTACAATAATTTCTGCCATTTTAATCACTAATAGTGAAAATTCTCTAAATTTAAGAATTGTGAATTTCTTATTTTCCTTTAAATTTAGGCTGCCTTTTTTCTGTGAAACCCTTTATTCCTTCTTGAATATCCTCAGTTTTCACCAATTCTTTCATCGCTTCTACTTCTAAATCGAGTCCCTCTTCAAGAGTACTTTCATCGTTTCCTGCGTTGATTATTTCTTTTGCCGCTTTTATCGCCAATGGAGCTGCCCTTGATGCAATCTGCCTTACTATGTCGGAAGCAGCGCGCAATTCTTCACCGTCTGGAACTACCTTGTTTACCATACCTATTCTGTATGCTTCTTGCGCTGTAACAAATTGACCTGTGAAAATAAGTTCTTTAGCTTTTGATACACCGACTAATCTACTCAATCTTTGTGTTCCGCCCCATGCAGGTATTAATCCTAGATTAACTTCTGGTTGCGAAAATCTTGCTCTGTCTGAAGAAATTCTAATGTCACATGCAAGCGCAAGTTCATTTCCACCTCCATATGCTGCACCGTTTATTGCAGCAACAACTGGTTTACCAACACCAGATAATTTTTTGAAAACCTTTTGTCCTAATTCAATCACTGCTAATACATCATTTGGATCAGTTAATTGCGCGAATGATTTTATGTCTGCACCTGCGCAAAATGCATTGTTTCCTCCTCCAGTTAATACTATTCCGACAATTTCTTTATTGTCAGATACATCGTCAATTACTTTATCCAATTGTTCCAAAACTGATGAATTAAGAGCATTTACTGGTGGATTGTCAACTGTGACTATTCCAATACTGTCTTCAATTCTTACCTTAACTAATTCATTTTCCGCCATCTAATCACCTATAATCGTAGAATCCTCTCTTAGTCTTCTTACCATAACGTCCAGCATGATAAAGCTTTCTTATAGTTTGCGAAGGTTGACGCATAGTATTTCCACCTATCATCTTTCTTACTTCTTCTTCTACACGGTAAATCACATCTATTCCAACTAAATCTGATAGTTCAAACGGACCCATTGGCATACCTGCTCCAGCTTTCATTGCCAAGTCTATATCTCTCATAGAAGCTACTCCTTCATCATAACAAGAGTATGCCTCATTCATCATTGCAAACAGAATTCTGTTAACAAGGAATCCAGGAACTTCTTTCACTTTTATCGGCTGCATTGGATATCTGTGGTTTCTCACTGAGGACATAAAGTCAATCATATCATTTACTGTCTCCTCACTTGTCTCCATGCCAGGTATTACTTCTACTAGAGGCAATGTCACAGGAGGGTTGAAAAAATGAACACCGATTACTTTCTCTGGCCTATTAGTTGCTGACGCAATCTCTGTGACCGACAATGATGAAGTATTTGTAGCCAATATCGCATGTGAAGGAGTATTCTTATCCAGTTCGGCAAAGACTTGTTTCTTTAAATCTACGGTTTCCAATACTGCCTCAATTACAAGATCTACGTCATTGAATTCTTTGTAATCAGTCGTCGTTTGTACCTTGTCCATTGCTTCTTTCTTCATATCTTCATTAAATTTTGGTTTCAACGTTTCTTTTATCTTATTTTTTTGCTCATCAGTTAATTGTATCTGATTGGTTTTTTCAATTCTTTCTATTTCTTTATCTGCACGTGTAACATTAAATTCCAATAAACTATCCAAGTTATTTTCCACATTTTCACGTGCTTTTTTCAAATACTCTTCGGAAATATCTTTTATAATTACTTCTTTGCCATTGATGGCCATTATGTCGGCAATTTGGCTACCCATTGCTCCTCCACCTACTACTCCCACACGTTTTACAAATAATACCATTATAATCAACTCGTATCGTATTCGATTTAACTCTTATTCAGATATCTTCTCGAAAACCATTCCAGGTTTGTATGACTTCACAAGTTTTACCTTCTGACCTATTTTTAATTCTTCTTTTGAAGATATGAATGGTATCCATCCTGTGATTCTTATTTTCTCGTCAAGCTCCACAATTACCCAAGCATATGGAACTTCGTTTACAAAAGGATCTGGAGCAACAGTTTGAATCGTATAAGTTACTATTTTACCAACATTGTTTATTTCTTTAATTTCTAATTTGCTACTTCCACAATTTCCACATAATGCTTGTACCGAAACCCCCGATTCATTACAATCAATGCAACTGTATGATTTGATTATTCCTTCTCTCGTTGCCTCAATTATATCATTTACAAAAAGCGCTTCATCAGTCATTCTATTCACTCTCAAAAATATGTACTGCACAACTTCCACCAGTCGCACCTACGTTATGTGTTAATCCAATTCTCGCATCATCTACCTGACGTTTACCTGCTTTACCAGTTAACTGTTCGAATACCTCAACAATTTGTCCTACTCCAGTTGCCCCTACAGGATGGCCCTTTGACTTTAGACCTCCAGATGGATTGACGGGAATTTCACCCTTTAACGTAGTTCTTCCTTCAACGACGGCTTTTGCCGCTTCCCCTTTATCAAATATTCCCAAATCTTCCATTGCAATTATTTCTGCAATCGTAAAACAATCATGTACTTCTGCGAAATCGAGATCTTTTACACTGATGCCTGCTTGTCCTAGTGCCTCTCTAGACGCTCTAACTGTCGATTCTAGACTCGACATGTCCTCCCTGGTATGCAATGAACCAGATCCACCAGATCTGCCAGAACCTTTTATCGAAATCTTTTTTTCTAATCCATTTCTATTCATAAATTCTTCACTTGCAATAATTGCAGCAGCAGCACCATCAGAAAACGGGCAAGCATCAAATAATTTCAATGGATCAGCTACGACTGGAGACTTTAACACATCATCAACTGTGATTCTCTTCTGAATATGCGCCTTCTCATTAAACATTCCATTATTGTGATTTTTTACTGCAACTGCGGCCAATTCTTCTTCTGTAGTGCCATATTCATGCATATGAGCTCTGGCCATTGCAGCATAAAGTCCTGGAAAAGACGCACCTGAACAGCCTTCAAATAAATAATCCCCGCCATATGAGAAATATGTCGTAGCAGTCAAAGTGTCTAAATGACTTACTTTTTCTGTTCCCGTGATTAACATGACATCATAGAAACCCGAAGCAACATTGACATATGCCTCTCTAAATGCTGAACCTCCACTGCAACATGCTGCTTCTATTGTGGATGACGGAGCATGAGGAATTCCTAAACTACTCATTAACAAAGGACCTAGATGCCCCTGTTTTTCTGCCATACCGAATGCGTTTGCAACAAATGATGCTTGAATGTCTTGCGGTTTAATTCCCGCGTTTTCTATTGCATGTTTTGACGCTAACATAGACAAATCTCTAGCAGTTAATTTTGATTTTCCGTATGTTGTTCCTGCCGCACCAAGCAGAAATACTTTATTCATAATAACTACCTGATTTTGGAGAATAAAAAAGTAATTACTGGGGTTTGTTTATTGACCACTGTTTCAACATCCCTAATATTGCTCCAACTGTTAATCCAGTAAAATGCGAAAGATAATTGATACTGGATCCCAGTAAAACAGGCGAATGTATGAAAATTACAAACGCAAAAAATAATAATTTTGTATTTTTTTCATTCCAATTAAGAATTGTAAATGTAGTGACTATCCCAAAAATTGCTCCCGAAGCACCTGCAGAAATAATCGTTCCCAAGAATAAGTTTGTAAAACTAGTGGAAATACCTGTTACTAGAAATACTATTATTACAAATAACCCACTAGAAATTTTTTCTAACCTAATTCCGTAAAACCATAAACCAATCATATTCAATATAAAATGTAAAATTGCAATATGAACAAACATTTTTGTAACAAATTGATACAGATTCTCGCCTGAAAAAATTAATTGATTTACTTGTGCGAATCGGAATAAATTATCGCTCTTAATACAGAACATTCTCCAGGGTATGTCCCCGCAAACCGTGCTTCCAAGTATAACATTAAGAATAAGAAAAACCAAAAAATTTACCGCTAATAAAAAATACGTTCCTTTAATCTTCATCTTTACATTCACGTAATTATCTCGTACTAATAGAATATTTCCTTGGATAAGATTATTATGCAATGAATATACATTATGAATAATTTGACATCTTCAAACGAAGAAATCGATATGATTAAGGATGTAATCAAAGATTTTGGAGTAAATGAAATTACTCCTGTTGCATCTGATATCGAATTAAATTCTGAAATTCCTAGTTCAATTCTGAAACAAGTTTCTGAATTGGGTTTGTATGGAATGCTTGGTTCCAGTGAATATAACGGTGCAGAAACTGGTTTCTCTACATTTATACACGGAATGCTGGAACTTGCGAAATATTCTCCTGCATTATCTGCTCTTCTGATGTTCCAAAATGTCTTTTCAGTCCAACCTATCACTCAATTTGGTTCAACAGAACAAAAAGAATCTATCCTGGGAGATCTGAATACTGGCAACAAGCTTGGGACTGCGTTGATCGATGACAATGGAGGAACATTAAATATCCGTACCATAAACACCGAAGCCATGGATGAAGGAGATAGCCTCTCGATTAGCGGAACTAAAAAGTTCGCTTTTAACGGAGCAATTGCTGATTATTTCATCGTTTTATGCAATATCGGAACAAATCCCTGTTTTGTATTGATTGAAAAAGATAACCCGGGTGTTTCTGTAGGCAATCCAATTGATACTGTAGGATTGCGCGGTAACAAATCAGTTCCAGTTTCCTTTTACAGTTGTAATGTACCAAAAACAAATATTATTGGTTCTCCTACCGACACGAATAAAATAATTCATTCCATCCAAGAAAGTTTCTGGATGGGTATTGGCGCAATAAGTAATGGAGTCATGCAATCGGCCCTTTCTCAAGCTATAAAGTATTCTAATGAACGTCAACAATTTTCAAAACCAATTAGTAGTTTTGAAGCAATCCAAAATAAACTTTCTAACATCTCTACAGACATCGAAGTTTCACTTGCTATGTTGGAAAAAGCTTGCAAATCAAAAGATGCTGGAGAAGATATACTCAGACAATCTGCAATGACAAAGATATTTACAACTGATAAAGCTCAACAGAATACAAAGTTAGCCTTGTTAGTACATGGCGGTTATGGCTTCATCAAGGATTATCCTGTTGAAAGAACTGTTCGAGACGCCGAAACATTGAAAACCATATGTGATTCTAATGACGATTTACGCTTAATCGTCTCTAAACCATTCGTTAGTTAGTCTTCATCATCTTTCTTGCGATATCCTTAAAGTAATCATCTTTCCATTTATTATCAATGCCATTCGAATTTTCTTTCACAGAAGAACAAGAGAAATTCCGTCGTGACGTACGCGAATTTATCCATAATGAAATTATGCCCACCGTGGCTAATTATGACAAGATTGAAAAGCTTCCAATTGAAAACATGGAAAAAATGTCCGAACAAGGATATTTCGGTTTAACTGTTCCAGAAAAATTCGGAGGAAAGGGATTATCAAAGATCGAATACGGCATACTTCTTGAAGAACTTGGCGCAATTTGCGCATCACACGGTACAATCCTTGGAGCGCATCTAGGCCTTTGCGTTACTCCTATTATTCTCTTTGGCACAGAAGAACAAAAAAATAAATTTTTACCCCCTCTTGCTTCTGGTAAATCTATTGGAGCTTTTGCATTAACGGAGCCTGGAGCAGGTAGTGATGCCGCTAATCTCCAAACTACTGCAACTGCTGATGGAGATGATTTCATTCTTAACGGAACTAAAATCTTCTGCACAAATGGCGATAAAGCCGACTACATTATTGTTTTTGCGTCTAATGATAAATCACTTGGACCGATGGGAGGAATTACTGCATTTATTGTAGAAAAAAACATGACTGGCTTCTCAGTAGGAAAAAAGGAAAAGAAACTAGGATTAAGAGCATCATCTACTATTGAATTGATATTTGAAAACTGTAGAGTGCCAAAGGAAAATATTCTTGGCGATATAGGTGCAGGTTTTATGATTGCCTTATCTACTTTGGACGGGGGACGTGTTACACTTGCTGTTGGTTCATTGGGAGCTGCTCAGAGAGCGCTAGATTTGTCTGTTGACTATCTTCGACAAAATCAAGGCGAAGGAGGAAATCTGTCAAATAGACAATCAATTCAGTGGAAATTAGCTGATATAGCCATGGAAGTGTATGCATCAAAATTTATGTGCTATAATAATCTGGTTGAACTGGAAAAATACTATGAAGTTATTGAATCAAAAGAAAAAGTTCCAAGACAATTACGAGATCGTGTATCTCGTGGTTCTGCAATCTCTAAAGCATATGTTTCTGAAGTTGCATCTCGTGCAATAACCACTGCCATAGAAATACAGGGATTGACTGGCATTACTGCCGGTTCAGAACTCGAAAGAGGCTTCAGAGATTCATTTATTGCTGAGATTTACGAAGGAACTAATGACATTCAACGTATGATTATCGCTAAAGAATTGCTGGGATTGGGTCTTTGATATGACATCTGAACTCACTATTCTAAACTCCTTCGTTGCTTTTCTTCCTCAGGGATTCATTTTCGGTTTCTTTGATAATTTTATTCTATTACTGGGCGCTTATACCGGAGTAAATATCGAAAAGTACATCGACGATAAAGCCAGTGGAGTACTTGGCGGAGTTGTTGGAGCAGGTTTGGCGAACTCTGTTTCTGATGGTATTGGTGCACTTATTGATCCAAATATGAATGACATGTTTTTCGGAATAGTTATCGGAACTATTATACCTCTATTTCTAATTCCAGTAATTGAAAAACTACGTAAATAATTTCTAATGTTAATTAACAGTGTTAATTAACAGTAATTATATATCAAGAAATCATACTATTTCATATGGCACTCTTAGACGGATTCATTTTCGGTTTCTTCGATAATTTCTTGTTGATACTTGGTACATATTTCGGAGTAACTGTCGAATACAGACTTCACCGTCTGACCCATGATTATAAAACCGCTAGAAAACTTAGAGATTTTCTAAGAAAAAATTCTAAAGGAGTACTTGGCGGACTTATTGGAGCCGGTCTTTCACATGTTGTTTCTAACGGATTCGGCGCCTTTCTTGATCCAACATTGAATCATATGTATATCGGAATAGCAATTGGAACTCTTGTCCCTGTACTCTTTATTCCGATTATTGAAGCATTAAAGTCAAGACGTTCTTCATCTACTTAGTTAATATACAAATCTTGTAAATATTATCTTGATGAATATTCTTCAAATGAATATTGAATTCAATAAATTCCTTCTTGATTTCATCGATATCCTTAATTTTGAATGTGAAAATGGCGCTGTTGTTCTTGTAGAAGGAAAAAAAGACACACAAGCATTGTCTTCACTTGGTTTTGTCGGAAAAACAATTGAATGTTGTAATAATAATAACATGTCCAAGATTGAACGTAAAACTAAATCATACAATAAACTTATCGTCTTATTCGATTATGACGCAGAAGGAAGACGACTTACGAGTAAAATTCTCATGACACTTGATAGAACTTCCATTATTGAGTTGAAATATCGACGCAATCTGTCTTTTGCCTCAAATGGGGGTATTAAGCGTATAGAAGAACTCTCAAAACTATCTCCTTATGTACTTTTAACAGAAAATTTTATATAATTATTTAATAAATAATATTCAGTATTTTGGTGTTTATGTGAATGAAATTTTGTCCCGAGTGCAGTGCAAAAATGCGTCCTAAAAAAATTATAGACGAATCTAGTTCGAAATCTCGCCCAAAATCAATTATCATTTGTTCTTCCTGTGGATATCAGGAAAAATCTAGGCGTGTTACAGTCAAAGAAACGAAACTCGACGATACTAAAAACATCAAAGTTGTAGATAGTAAGACTCAAAAACTTCAATCTATGCCCACTACCAAAGCTAATTGTCATAAATGCGGTCATGATTCGGCATATTTCTGGGAAAAACAAACTAGTAGCTTGGAAGAAGCGTCTACTCAGTTCTTCAGATGTGCCAAATGTGAACATACCTGGCGGGCAAGCTAAGTCCGGACTTAAATTTTTAACCAAAAATTCTTAAAATTTAACATCTGCTTTCCAATTATTCCGGTTCAACTCAAGCTTTAAATAAATTTAAACAAATTTATCCCGTGTAATCTGATATGGTTTCATCTGAGTTTGCAATGATTTTGGTAATGACTCTTGCCGGAGTCGTGTTTACCTTGCCTACTTTAATTATTCCTTCTTTATTTGCTCCTAAACGACGTAATCCTATAAAATTACAGACATTTGAGGCAGGCCAACCTCCTACCGGTGAATCTCGTATCCACTTGATTATGCAATACTATTCTTATCTGATTATGTTTGTTATTTTTGATGTAACTGTAATGTTCTTATTTGCTTGGGGACTTGCATTTACAAACATAGGTATTCAAAGCTTAGTCAGTCTATTACCGTTCCTTGCTGTACTACTTTGTCCTATGGCTTACGCATTACATTTAGCAGGAAGAAGAGAAAATTGGTAAACGATCCCACTTTAAATTTACTTGTTGGCAAAGCTAGTGATATTCTTGATAATACTTTAGAAAAAAATGTACGCGAACCTATTAGATTTCTTGTTAATTGGGGCAGGTTATACTCTTTATGGCCTGTTCATTTAGAAACAGCTTGTTGCAGTATTGAATTTGGTGCAGCATCTGGTCCACGACACGACGTTGAACGATTTGGAATGTTAGAAGCTTTTGGATCGCTAAGACAATGCGATGTCTTAGTTGTTCAAGGCACTGTAACTCGGAAAATGGCACCTAGGATGAAATGGGTTTATGAACAAATGCCAGAACCTAAATGGGTAATTGCAATGGGAGCATGTGCAATTTCTGGCGGTTTATACATGGACTCATATAACGTCCTCCAAGGAGTTGACAAAATTGTACCTGTGGATGTTTACATTCCAGGATGTCCTCCTAGACCAGAAACTCTTATTCAAGGAATTATCGAACTGCAAAACAAGATAAGGAAGTCCAAGGTGTAATATACAAACTCAATGCCTTCTAATCTAGATACTGAAAATCAACTAGTCAAAAGTTTAACTGATCAATTCAAGAATAAAATAAAAACTGAATACGTAAAACACAATAGAATTAAAATCTCTACCAATCAAGACAATCTCAAATCTCTTGCAACTTCTGTTAAAGAATTAGGTTTTGAACAAGTTATTTCTCATGGTGGAACTGACTATCCGGACAATAATGTATTCCGTATCGAATATCATGTTATCTGCGTATCAAAGAAAAAATTACGTAGTATTATGTTTTCTATCATGACCGAAATCTCTAAAGATACTCCTGAGATTGAAACTTTAATTGATATATTCCCTAGTGCAGAATTCCATGAACAAGAAACATACGAGAATTTTGGAATAACATTTATTGGCCATCCTAGAATGGAGAAATTACTCCTTCCAGAAGACTGGGATGATATCCCTCCATTAAGAAAGGACTATACTTTACCAGGAAGAGGATGATATGCAAAACTCGGCTATGAATATAGAAGATAAAGGCGGAGACCAACTAGTTCTCCATGTTGGACCACAACATCCTGGTTCTGGTCACTTTCGTATAATTGTTACAGTTGACGGAGACTACATTGTAGGTGCTAAACCTGATCCCGGTTATGTTCATCGAGGCGCCGAAAAGATGGCAGAATACCGTGATTACATTCAAAACATTCCACATCTTGAACGTCCAGTCATAATCGATGCAACTGGGGTAACACTTCCATACGTTCTTACTGCTGAAAAAATCATCGACGTAGAAGCCCCTGAGCGTGCTAATTACATAAGAATGATTATGGCAGAATTAAACCGCGTTATTTCCCATTTGTACTGGCTTGGTATCTATGGCATATTCCTCGGTCACTCTACCATGTTTATGTGGCCTATGGGTGACAGAGAACTCTTTATTGACTTAGCTGAATCAATTGGTGGAACCCGTGTAACTTTTTCATATGTAGTTCCTGGAGGAGTAAGAAATGACATGCCTACCAATTTCAAAGAACGAGCATTGAAGACCTTTGATTATTTTGAAAAACGTATTGAAGAATACAAAAAAATATTCTTTAACAATCCACTTATGTCTGCAAGAACCGAAGGCATTGGCACCATGGATAAAAAAGACGCAATTAGACTAGGAATAACTGGTTCTAATCTTCGTGCTTGTGGAATAGATTCTGATACACGAAAGGACGAACCCTACTGTCTTTATGATAACGTTGATTTTGAAATACCAACACGTAAAGAAGGAGATTCATATGCACGATGTATTGTCCGATTAGAAGAACTCCAACAAAGTATGAACATTATGAAACAAGTCCTTGATCTTATTGAACCAGGTCCAATCAAACAAGTCATTGGTGGAGTTATGCGTGGTGAACCAGGCGAGGCATTTGTCCGCACAGAAGCTGCACGAGGAACAATGTTTTATCATATTGTCAGTGATGGAGAAAAGAACCCATACAGAGTTAAGATTAGTGTTCCTTCATTTAGAAATCTAATTGGCATGACTCATTTATTGGTTGGTTCCAGGTTAGCAGATATGCCTGCTATATATTGGAGTCTTGATTACTGGCCGGTAGAAGCAGATAGGTGAAATAGTTGGAAACATTTGAAGAGTTTGTTAAACGTATTCTTACGATATTATTTTGGTTCCTTCTTATATCTCCCCTAATTATATTTCCTGTATTATTCCTAATTGTTCCACTTCTAGGAATTGATGTGACACTTGTTAACGAAATTCTAACTGCAACGATAGATCCTTTCAAAGCTATCAAACTAGCTGATAGATATGGAGTTGGACCTTCTTCTACTTTCTTCAAAGTTGCTGCTTTTCCTGGATTTACTTTTGCCGCTTTAATTGCAACACTTACAATTCTTTACGAACGTAAACTTATGGCCAAAGCACAACTCCGTGTAGGTCCACTTTATGCAGGACGCTTCGAAGGAATTCTACAACCTATTGCTGATTTGTTCAAATTACTTGGTAAAGAACTAGTTGTTCCAGAAAAAGCCGACAAAACATTTTTTTGGGCAGCTCCGATTCTAAGCTTGGGACTCGGAGCCGCATTGTTAACGGTTATTCCTTTATCACCAACTACCTACATTGCACGTTCCGAATTTAGTCTTCTAATACCGTTTGCCATCATTGGATTCAGTCCCCTGGTAGTTCTTATTGCTGCATGGGCTAGTAGTAATAAATTTGCATTTATTGGAGGATTACGAGCATTGCATCAACTTGCTGCTTATGAAATTCCTATGCTTCTTTCAATACTCGGCATTGTAGTTTTAACTGGTTCCTTCGATCTAATGGAAATAGTCGAAGCTCAAAAAGATATGTGGTTCATCTTCCCGCAATTCCTTGCAGCTATTATATTTTACATCACAATCCTTTCAGAATTAGAAAGAGTACCCTTTGATCTCCCAGAAGCAGAAACTGAAATCGTTTCTGGATGGTTGACAGAATACACTGGAATGCACTTTGGTTTATTACAACTTGGCGTTTATGTAAAATTCTATGTTCTTGCTTTGTTATTTACACTCTTGTTCTTAGGAGGTTGGAATGGACCTGCTTTCCTTCCACCACTTGCTTGGTTACTAATAAAATTGTTCTTTGTAATTACAATGATTATCTTCCCACGAGCAGTTCTTCCTCGTTTACGTATTGATCAATTAATCAGAATTGGATGGGCTTGGCTAATCGCATTATCATTTATTAATCTGTTTATAGCAGTAATTGAATCATCACTAGGAGTAATCTAATGAACATCAAACTTATTACCGGTATATTGGGTGCATTTGCTGTAGGATTTAGAAATGTATTCAAACGCCGTATGACATTGAGGTACCCTGAGCAAAAACTAGATATCGAGTCAGGATATACTTTTGACGCCAAATCCAATACAGGTAGTGCTGGATTCAAAGGCAGACACATTCTTTATACTGACAAATGTACTGGCTGCTCTCTCTGTGCTATTGCTTGTGAAAATATTGCCGATTGTATTGATATGGTACAAGTTGAAGGCAGTTGGCCTACAAATCCCAAGAATATCATGCCCCAGATAGATTATGGTCGATGTGTATTTTGTGGATTCTGTGTTGACGCATGTCCTTTTGACTGCTTGTTCATGACCCCCGAATACGAACTGTCTGCTACTGATAAAAGAAAACTAGTTCACACGCCTTTCCAACTAGCTGTATTCCCTGAAAAGAAAGGAGATGTAAAATTGATTCCTGACGATAGAGGAGCTCATCATGACTGATGTTGTTTTCATCACTGTATCATTACTTACCGTTGCATTTGCTATATTGGCTCTTGAAGCACGAGAACTTGTTTATGGCGCTGTAGCTCTAGCACTCTCTTTTCTTGGCGCTGCTGCACTTTTCATTCTGCTTGATTCTATTTTCATTGCCATATTCCAAGTTCTAGTTTATGTCGGTTCAATTGCAATTTTAATTGTTTTCGTTATCATGCTTGTCCGAAGAGAAAAATGGGTTAGTATACAAAGCGGTACTGAAAGAACTCTTGGAATTATCGCAGCAGTTTTACTCTTCTCCACAATGGCGTATTTCTCTCTATCAACTAGCTTAACTACTCAATATCCTACTCCTACTGTACTCTTTAATTTCTCTGAAATAGGTTCACAATTAGTAAATGAATACTCGATTATATTACAACTTACTGGAATAGCCCTTGCTGTATCTGTTATCGGTGCACTTACTATGGCTAAATTTGAGAATAGGTGATTCTTTTGGAACCTCTAATCAATTACTTTATTGTATCGCTAGCATTGTTATCTGTAGGTATTTACGGCCTTATTGCAAAAAGAAATGCAATCCGTTTACTTTTCTCTGTCGAAATTATCATTAATGCAGCTATTATCAATTTTGTCGCTTTTGCTAGATATCACGATACACCATTGCTCACCGGCCAAACCTTTTCTCTATTCGCTATTGCCTTAGCTGCTACTGAAGCAGCGGTTGGCCTGGCAATCATCGTTCAAGCTTTCAGACTAAACAATGACATCGACGTTCTGGAATTGAAGAGATTACGAGGTTGATTTGAGTTTGCTATTACTACAATCTGTTTTCCTTCCTATAATCCTCGCTCCATTAGTTTATTACGTTGGCCTTAAAATGGGTAAGAACGTTGGTTGGCTTGCCTTCGTAATTATGCTTTATAGTACTGGTTTAGTGTTGTACTCAGGAATGGACAATAATGGCTCATTGTTCACAAATACACGCCTAGAAACATATTCTTGGAATCCAATTGGCGAGTTTGGACTCCATCTTGACGGATTAAGTTTCCCATTTGCTGCGATTATAATGATTTTGTCAACTACTTTGGCAGTTTACTCTATGCCATACATGGAACATCGAGTCCGTGAAGAATTTCATGAAAATAAAAAGAAATTCTCTGTAGATGCCCTGAATAGAAAAATGGCTTTGTATTACAGTTTGTATGTTATTTATGCTGCAGGTATGTTGGGTACAGTACTTGCTACCAACTTGATTCAATTTTATATCTTCTTTGAACTAATGTTGATTCCATCATTCTTTTTAATCTCTGAATTTGGTTATGGAGAAAGAGCAAAAATTTCTGTCATGTACTTTTTGTGGACGCATGTTGGAGCAGTTTCTTTACTTGCTGGAATCCTAACTGTTGGATATTTCGGCGGTAGTTTTAATTTTGTAGAAATTGCCGAAAGTGGATTACCTAATTCAATAAGGATCTGGGTTGCAATTGCAATTAGTTTCGGCCTTCTTATGAAACTTGCCGCTGCAGGTCTTCATGTTTGGTTACCGTATGCACATGCAGAATCACCAACTCCAATTAGTGCTTTACTTTCTCCTGCCATGATTGGTATTGGCGCATATGCGTTCCTTAGAATATTTGTGTTTATTCTTCCATCGATTTATCAAAGTATTGTAATGGTTATCACATTATGGGGATTACTTACAATGATTTATGGAGGACTTATGGCTTATTCACAAGATGATCTGAAACGACTACTGGCTTATTCCAGTGTTAGTCAAATGGGATACATTATTTTTGGTATGGGTTCCCTCTATTACCTTGGTGTAACTGGTTCAGTATTCCACTATGTCAGTCACGGTACAGGTAAAGCTCTTCTGTTTATGGCTGCAGGTTCTATAATTATGCAAACTGGTGGTATTAGGAGTATTAAAAAATTAGGCGGTCTTGGCAGTAAACTTCCTATAACAGGTATTGCTGCAATGATTGGATTCCTCGCGATTGTAGGCGTTCCACCTACTAATGGCTTTCAATCTGAATGGATGATATTTGCAGGCGCATTCGGAGGAGCTTTAGAAAGCGGTTCTACATCCAAACTAATTATAGCAGCCCTTGCACTTGCTGGTACGCCAATTACTGCAGGTTATGCATTACTTACTATGCGTAAAGTATTCTTTGGTGCACTTCCAAAAGACTTTGAGAATCTAAAAGACCCTTCACCATTAATGACTATTCCATTATTATTCCTTTGTGCTTTGACTCTTCTGATTGGAGTTTTCCCTTCCGTCATTACTGATAGTCTTATCCCATTACTTCAGTCTACTTTCGGAGCTATGTCATAATGGCCGAAGAAATTAATTACTTAATTCCGTGGCTGGTATTTGCCGTTCCAATTCTCGGCGCATTATTGATGCCCGTTGTTGCTCGTTTCGGTAATCGAATAAGAGATTACTATGCAATATCTACCACTTTAGTCTCTGCAATTCTTTGTGCATTGATGCTCCCTATTGCAATAGCAGGAGAATCGTTCCACCATCAAGTTATGTGGATTGCGGCATTGGACATTACTGCTGGTGTTTTAGCTGATCCATTAAGTATACTCATGGCGAATATAGTCGGCTGGCTATCGCTCTCAATTATGATTTACAGCCTCGGATATATGAAAGGAGAGGAAAACATGACAAGATACTGGTTCTTGATGGTTTTCTTTATAGGAAGCATGCAACTCATTATTCTATCAGATAACTTCCTTCAACTATTCTTTGGTTGGGAAGGTGTAGGTTTATGTTCATACGGTTTAATTAGTTTCTGGAATAAAGATCTGAAAAAAGATTATGTTGGAACTGTTGGACAAAAAGCCTGGGGAATCCCTCTTGCATTCTCTCCTACACACGCAGGCAGCAAGGCTTTTCTCATGACACGAGTTGGCGATGTCTCATTTCTCATTGGAATCTTGACCTTATTCTTCTTCTCAGGAACCTTTGATTTTGTTAAATTGTCTGAAAGCCACGGTTGGGCTGTAGACTTGGCCCAGTCAGGATTGTTGATTCCTGTCGCTGTATTCATATTCGGAGGAGCTATTGGTAAGTCTGCACAATTTCCTCTACAAGAATGGTTACCTGACGCTATGGCTGGTCCAACTTCTGTATCTGCTTTGATTCATGCCGCAACAATGGTAAAAGCTGGAGTCTTTCTAATTGCCCGTATAGGGCCTATCTTTGTAACTGCTGTAGAGAACGTTGCTACGATAATGCCATTCTTTGAATTTGTTGCTTGGATTGGCGCAATCACTGCATTCTTAGCTGCATCTCAAGCTATGGTCTCTAAAGAACTCAAAAAAGTTCTTGCTTATTCAACAGTTTCTCAAATTGGTTACATGATGTTGGCATTCGGTGTCGCAGGATTGACTAGTGATTTCATCTTTGCTTATACTGCCGGATTCTTCCATTTAACCAGCCATGCAATATTCAAAGCTGCATTGTTCATGGCAGCTGGTGCAATAATTCATGGCACGCATACTAAATACATGACTGAGATGGGAGGCCTCCGAACTAAAATGCCTATAACTTTTGTTGCGATGACTATTGCAGCTGGATCTTTAGCAGGTATTCCTTTCCTTAGTGGTTTCTGGAGTAAAGATGCAATATTAGCTTCTATACTTGGCGTAGAAAGCTCTCTTACACTAATCTCTCTTTATGCTATTGCAAGTATTACTGCAGTTATGACTGCATTTTATAGTTTCAGAATGATTGGAATGATCTTCTTTGGAAAACCAAGTAACCATATCAAGAAAATGGAATCTAGTGACAAACATGTTCATGAGGCTCCTGTTATCATGTATGCTCCTTATGTAATTCTTGCAATCATCACTCTTGGTATTGGTCTTACTGGTCCAACTGTTGAAGGATTTCTTGAGGGTTCTTTAGCTCATCATCTTGAACATTCAGTTCATATGGAAATTCAACACCACGAATTTTCTCTTAATCGTATAGCAGTTTCTACTTCTATTATTGCGGTTATAATCGGCTGTGGATCTAGTTATCTATTCTACATAGGCAACAGAATGTCTCCTAACCAAGTAATAACGAGTATTCCGATTCTATCTAAATTACAAACTTTCTTCGAAAATCGTTGGTATATTAATTCTCTATATTACATTGTTTTCATCAACGGTTCGTTAAGACTATCGAAATTTACTGATAAATATATAGAAACAGGAATTCTATCTAAACTCAATACCGTAGTTCCTGATTATTCCATTTCTTCTTCAAAACTTGGAGGCCGATTCGATCGATATGTTGTCGATGGAACTGCTACACGAATTGCTAATCTGAATCTTTTCCTTTCACATAATATAAGAAAACTTCAAACAGGTATTGCTGAACAATATGTCTTCGTCTTTACATTGGGAATTATCGCATTGATAATATTACTCGGGTGATTATGATGGTAGATGCTAGTTTTCCACTTATTTCTGTTCTTATTGCCTTGCCTATTCTGGCCGGCCTTGCTATTCCACTGTTATTCAAGAACTCACAAAAATACATAATTCATTATGCCATTCTAGTTGCATTAATCGAATTAGCAATTACTTTCTATTCTTATGGACTAATTCTAACAAATGGCAGTGGCGGTGAATATAATTTTGTCGAGGGACCCGTCTCAATTATAGGTAATTTCGGTATTGACTATTACGTTGGTATGGACGGTCTTAGTGGACCACTTGTTCTCATTACTTCAATCTTGACTTTGTTGGTTTTATTCGGTTCACGAGATCTAATCAAAGATCGTAAGATTCTTTACTATTCTATGATTTTCATTTTCCAAGGATCGATAATGGGTGTATTCACTCAATTAAACATGATTCTGTTCTATGTTTTCTGGGATATAGTATTGATTCCAATGTTTCTATTTATAGGAATCTGGGGAGGTCCACGTAAACGCTATGCTGCAATGAAATTCTTCTTGTTTACTTTCGTAGGAAGTATCTTCATGCTTCTTGCATTTATTCTCATTTATTTCAACGTCGCGCCACATTCATTCAACATTCCTGAAGTTGCTGGAAAAATCCCATTAAGCCTTCAAGTCATTTCTTCAGTACTTTTCTTCATTGGCTTTGGCGTTAAACTTCCTGTAGTCCCATTCCATACCTGGCTTCCAGACGCACATGTTGAAGCTCCTGCTCCAATTAGTGTATTTCTTGCAGGTTTATTGTTGAAGATGGGCGGTTATGGATTCCTACGTTTCAACATCGGCCTTCTTCCCGAAGCATCAGCTCAATACGCTTGGATCTTTATTCTTGTTGGAATAATTACTATGTTTTACGGTGCAATAGTCGCAATTGTTCAAACTGACATCAAGAAAATGATTGCATTGACTAGTGTCAACCATATGGGATTTGTTATGGTCGGCGCATTTACTGGAACTGTTTTCGGAATTTCTGGTTCAATATTCCAAATGTTTACTCACGCTGCTGCAGTAGGAATTATGTTCATGCTGTCTGGATATCTACACGAAGCTACAGGCACACGTAACATCACTGTCATTAAAGGATTGAAATTCTCCAGTCCTAGATTGGCCACTCTTTTAATTTTGGGTTCTATGGCGGCTATGTGTATTCCGATCTTTAGTACTTTCATAAGCGAATATCTGGTAATTCTCGGAGCAATTCAGGTTAATGCAATCTATGCATTGATTGTTGCTGTACCTGCTATTACTGTCGGCTATTTCCTGTGGATGTTACGCCGTGTCGTCATGTCAGACATAAAACCAGGTACCAAAAAATGGGATTTGAGTAATATTTCCACTCTAGCTCTTGTATTGTATCTTGTTCCGTTAGTTCTTACACTTATTGCTCCTTGGTTGATTCTGGATGTGGCAAACCCAATATCAACTTTCTACGCATCTCTAATATCAGGAGGCGCAGCATAGTTGGATACTCCAATCATAGTACTCATTATTTTAACTTCTGTTGCAGTTACCTCTCCACTATATGGAATAATATTTGGTAAAAAATCCATAAAATACGTTCAATATATTACTACACTTTCATTGTTGGTCTCTTTAGTTTTATTGATTAATTCCACATTGTCTCTTACACCCCAGGAATCTACTGTCCCCCACCTTCTTCGCAACGACACTCTTGGTTCATTTTTCAGTCTCATGGTTATCTTAGTAACATTGTTTGTTACCATAACCTCGTTTGACTACATGAAAGGTAATTCAAATGAAAATATCTATTATTCACTGCTGTTATTTACAGCAATCGGAATGACTATGCTCTCCTTTGCAGTAGATCTTCTTGTTATATTTGTCGCATGGGAGTTGATGAGTCTTCCTACATTCATCTTGGCAGGATATAATAAACAAGATAAACTTTCCAACGAAGCTGCAGTCAAATTCTTTATTCTAGGTGCCTTATCGTCAGGAATTCTTCTTTACGGTATCTCATTAATGTTTGGAATTACCGGTTCTACTAATCTTGAAATTATATCCCAGACTCTCCCTACTGTTTCTGCAGACATGCTTCCATTCATCGTATTTTCTACAATCTCTATGCTTGCAGGTCTTGGCTTGAAATTATCAATCGTTCCATTCCATATGTGGATTCCAGATACATACGAGGGTTCTCCAACGACTATCAGTGCATTGCTTTCTGCCGCTACCAAGAAAGCTGGTTTCGCCGCCGCAATAAGAATATTTGCAGTAATATTTCCGCTATTTTATTTTGATTTATCACTCGCTTTGTCTATTGTCGCTTTAGTGACCATGACTCTTGGTAATCTCGCCGCACTTACCCAAAAATCCATTACAAGAATGCTTGCTTATTCTAGTATTGCACAAGCTGGATATCTTCTCATTGGTCTAGTTGTATTGCCATATTCTGATCTTGGCTTACTTGGTTTATTGTATCATTCTTTTAACCATGCAATTTTACAGGCTTCTGCTTTCTTGGCAGTTGCATTAGTCAGATTAAAAACTTCTAGTAGTTCATTAGATAGTTATAACGGTCTTTCTAAAGTAATGCCAATAACTTCATTCTGTTTAGCATTATCATTATTAGGCCTAGCTGGAATTCCACCATTAAATGGATTTTGGAGTAAGTTGGTGTTGTTTTCCGCAGCAGTTGACGGAGGTTATACTTGGCTTGCTCTTGCAGGACTTGTTAACAGTGCAATTTCTGTTGCTTATTATTTACTAGTAATAAAACGAATGTATATGGACGAAACAACACTCAAGTCTATAAAAGAACCTTTCATCTTTATCTCAATTCTTTTGTTTGCCTCTGCTATAATCGTAGTTACTGGCTTACTTCCAAATGTTTTGTATAATATCTCAGAAGATATTACATTGTCTTTCTTATCTAATAATCCCGTCTGATAGTAAAATCGGCTAAATCGTGCAGGAACTCTTTTTGTTCCGAATCTTTAATTACATCTAAACCGTTCTTTGCATTTTCTGCATACACATTTGCCATTTCTTTTAATTTTGTCAGTGTGACATATTCATTCTCTTGAATCTCGTTATCCCCGTTCATGTCATTTGAAAACTTTCTATCAGTTTCCCAATCAAGTATGTCATCATGAATTTGATATGCAATTCCTAGATTTACACCAAATCCAGCTAGACCATCTATCTCTTCTTCATTTCCTCCACCTATGATTGCTCCTAATTTTGACGATGTCTGGAATAAAGCAGCAGTTTTTTCACTAATAACTGTCAAATATTCTACCCATGGAACTTCTCTTGAATTCATACTTAGTTCTCTTTGTTCTCCTTCACACATCTTAATTGCCGCAAGCGAGAGCTCTTTTGCTACTCGTGGATCATTGTATCTAGAGGCAATCTCTAAAATTATACCAAAAACAAAATCAGCTGTCAAAATTGATGTATTATTTCCATATCTTTTATGAAATGAATCTCTATCACGTCTCTTTATCTGTTCATCAATTATGTCATCGTGAATGATTGATTCTGTGTGTAAAAGTTCTACTGCCACTGAAGATAAATCTGTTTTAGTAGATGGAACACCCACTGCTTCAGCTGCAAGCATTAAAATCAAAGGCCTAATTCTCTTGCCTCCATGCGTCGCATAAAGTAACGGTTCGTGGAAACTAGACCATTGATGGTTATCAAATACTTTGATTAGTGCTTTATCAAATCTTACTATGTAGCTTTCAGATCTAATTTCTAATTCCCTAATTAATTCTTCTCGGTTCAATAATACATCTCCCTTTTTCATTCTTTATAATACTTGGACTATATTTCTAAAAGTTGACCCTATTTAATAACACTATGTAAATTATACCCCGCCTCTGACTGAAATAGGTCATTGTTTTGGCGTAATGCCATACTTACCACTCCTCTTAACTCGGGGCTATATGTGATCTGTCACATCGCTGGGTGGCCAAAAAATCATCAAAGTATTATTCACACAACTTCATAATCGGCCGTCACAATGTCTTTATGACCACAATTATGCATTGTTTTGCTGATTTATCTATTTTTAAAGAAATAAATAAGAAACCTGTGTTTTTCTAATTATAATGTCAAGCTTAGATAACAGAACTTTAGCGATTGTTGGTGTCGTAATTCTACTTGCAGTTGGAATCTTTTTATTTAATCCATTTAATAGTAACTCTAACTCATCAGATAATATGAGTGATAGACAAATCGCAGTTATTGAAACTAACCTTGGTACTATAGTTATTCAATTGTTTCCTGACGTAGCTCCAGGGCATGTTGAAAATTTCGTTAAATTAGCCCAAGATGGATTTTATGATGGAACTACTTTCCACCGTGTAATACCCGGCTTTATGATTCAAGGAGGAGACCCTAATTCTAAAGATGACGATCGCAGCAATGATGGCCAAGGAGGTCCTGGATATACTATCAACGCTGAATTTAGTGACAAGCCACATAAACGTGGTATATTATCGATGGCTAGAGCACAAGATCCTAATTCTGCCGGTTCTCAATTCTTTATTGTAGTAGCTGATTCAAATTTCTTGGACGGACAATATACTGTCTTTGGCGAAGTAATTGAAGGAATGGAAGTTGCAGATAAAATCGTAAATGTTGAAAAAGACGGTAATGACAATCCTCGCGAAAAAGTGACTATGAAGGTTACTATTCGTTCTTAGAATTTCTCTTTTTCATCAACTGATCTAAATCTATATCAAATAATGAAATAGGAGTTCTTAACGCAAAGTTCTCTAAGACCTGTGGCTTAATCTCACCTATTGCTCCAATCTTGATTCCTTCTTCATCAATTATTTCTGCCGCTCTGCCTTTCACGAATATTTCATTCTCGCTAGCTTTCGTTGATAAATCTATGTCAAGTAATTGTTTGCCGAATGCATTGAGATAAGAACTTGCCTCTGTAAAATTCACTGTTGCATGAGCCAAGCCTACAGTAAGCTGATAATTCTCATGTATCTCGTTATCTCTCTTACCAAAAACCTTCGAAACCTCAAAAATTCTTTGTGGGTATTTCTTGTGTATGTTTTTCGAAAACGTTTTCAAAATTGCAGGAACATTGGAATTCTTTAACACTTCATGCTCAATACTTTTTGTATCAACCACTTTCAATAGTTCACTTGTACTCATTTCTGATTTTTCGAGCATATCTTCACTGATTAACCCGATTGTCATTATTTCAATTAATCCTAGACCGGTCAATACATCTCTTACCTTATCTAAAAATCGTTGTTTCTCATCAAACCCACCAGTCATATTTGACCCTGGAAGTGTTGGTTCAAGGTTATGTATTCCATATCCTAACCCAATCTCTTCAATTACGTCTACTGGATGAATTAAATCAAACCTGAATGGCTCTGTTTTTACTACTACTTTGTTACCTGATATTTCTCCTGAAATTCTACATCGACGTAAATATTTTATGATTTCCTTGTCTGATATTTCTAGTCCAAGAAGTGACCTGACATATTCTGTCTCAACTTCCATTGCGTCATCTTTGATTTCGGGCGTCTTAATTTTGGAACCATCAACATTAATTTCTACTGAATGTACCTTCCCACCCGCATCATTGAGAGTTGTAAACAGTACTGATAATGCATTGGATACTGCATCTAAATCCGTTCCCGTCACATCGATAAATAAATTAGTTGTTTTTGAGTCTAACTTTGTTAAATCTCCATTGATTATTGGAGGAAACGACAAAACTTGTTTGTTGGCATCCCTTATTATCGGATATCGATTATGTCCCGAAAGTATACTTGCATATTGATTTCCTATTTCTGAATTCAATATTTCCTTTACAGTCATATCCGAATCTTTGTTTAATGGAATAAATGAAAATGAATCATCGACTGTAATATATTCCAAAGGTGATTTTATAACATCCAAATTATGAATTCCTATGGCAACTTTCTTCCTTTTTCTTCCAATACCGTTATGCAAATCTTCTTGCATTGTAATTATCTGCCTAATTGTCTCGTCATCTAGTTTTACATCTTTTATTACAGCAGCTACGATGTATTGTCTTACCTGTTCCGTTGATTTATCAACATTAATGACAAATTCACTTTCATGAATATCGTATTCTGAATATTCAGTTTCAAAATCTAAGAAGCTATTCAAAGATCTTGCAATTCCGTAATCCGTTGAATAATCTGGGCGGTTTGGGTTATATTCTATTTTGATATATTCATCACTTTCTTCTTCTATGTCCAAACCAAGATAAGGAATCTTTTCGATTAACTGATCCTTTGAAATCTTATCTTTCAACATTGAAAACATTCTATCATAGTAAACTGTAACTACGGGCATAATGGAATTCCCCTTAACCAATCAAGATCATTTTCATATAATTTTCTCACATCGTCTATTCCATATCTAAGCATAACCAATCGTTCTAATCCACTTCCCCATGCCAATACTGGATTCTTTACTCCAAGTGGCCTTGTAACTTCAGGTCTAAATATGCCCATTCCTCCAAGTTCTATCCATCTTCCTAAACCTTCATGATATACCATTGATTGTAGTGATGGTTCTGTATATGGAAAGAACGAAGGCCAAAATTTAATTTTCTCAAAGCCTAATTTTTTATAAAATTTAGTTAATAGTCCCATTAAATCTCTTAAAGTCACATCTTTCCCAACTACTATTCCTTCTATCTGATGAAACTCAACCAGATTCTTAAAAGTCACTTTCTCATTACGAAACACTCTTCCGACTGAAAATACTCTTGCCTCATCTGGTTTATTGTCTGCCAAATTTTTTACTGAAACACACGTCGTATGTGTTCTCATAACCATTCTTCTAGCTTGTTCTATATTCCATTGATAACGCCAACCTTTAGAACCAGTATTAGCTCCATCTTTATGTACTGATTCAACATTTTTCAATATCTGTTCATCTACTTCCAGTGACGCCTTTTCATTTTCAATATAAAATGTATCCTGAATCTCTCTAGCAGGATGATCTTGGGGAGTGAACAAGGCATCAAAATTCCAAAACGAGGATTGCACAATTGAACCTTCCACTTCTTGAAAACCTAACGAAACAAAAATCTCTCTTACTTCATCTATGAATATTCTTACTGGATGTTTCTTTCCTGAGTAAATTGTTGGGGCTGGCGATTCTACATTTAATGGCCTCAATGATGCATTTCTCCATTCTCCAGATTCCAACATCTTAGGCGTTAGTACGTCGATGTAATTGTCATCTTTGATGTTCTTGGAAATTTCCAAACCGTTTTTCGTTATTTTTATACGTGTCTTCTTTACTACTTCATGGGAAATATATTCTGGTCTTTTTACAAGAGAACGTAAAATTCCTTGTTCTTCTGAAGAAAACTCAGAAAGTTCTAACGGTTCTGAAATTTTATTCAATAAACCCTCTATCTTGGATTCTGACTCTTTGTCTTCTCTTCTTATCATTACTTTGTTGTCTTTTTTAAATATCGTAATCCACTTTTCGGCTCTTGCATATCCTAATGCCGCCGATAACTCATCTTGATTCAAATCTATTTTTTTTGGTAATTCTGATAGTTCTATTTCTTCTCCAGTTTTCAACTTGTTTACTAGTCTCTTTTCAGGTAATCCCTTTTGCTTTATATTTTCGCCTTCTTTACCTAATGAAATTAATTTCATTTCTGTCATCTTTACTTCGATTAGATTCTTCTCCTTGAGCCATTCTACAGACCTTCTTATCTGATCCACAGTAAGTCCCGAATCGTTCACTAAATCCTCTAGTTCTGCCTCATTTCTATTCGACATTACTTGTAATAATTTTCTTTCTAACAAATGCAAATTATTTGTATTCATATCTGCCAATCTTACCACTTAATCTCTCAAAATAAATTTATCGAAAGTTTTCTTAGCAGCCTCTCTTTTTCTTTGATGTTCTTTTAGAAATACCTTGGTCTTCTCCGCTGCAATCTGTTTTAATTCTCCCGATAATAGATTTCCTGCTCTATAATCCTCCTCAATTTCCGATATTTTCTTATCATCCTCTTCCAAAATCATGTAAAGATATTGGAATGCACTATCTACGTCTGGATTTCCTCCGTGTTTTCTATGTTCTTCTATTGTATCTCTACCTCCTGTAAATGCACTTTTTATCTTTTTTTCTGCTACTTCAGGTTCGTCAGTTGTAAATATTGCAGTGTTTGGTTTCGACGCACTCATTTTTTCTCCTCTTTGCAATGCAGGTAAGAATTTTGAATGTATTTGAGCAGGTTTGTAATACCCCAATTTTGGTGCAATCTCTCTGGCAACTCCCCTCCAATAATCATCTTGATCAATTGCCGCAGGAATCAAACATGGAATGTTCTTTCCCTTTAATTCTGATGGCAAGAAACATGTTGCAGCTTGCAAAGACGGAAAAAAAATCATTCCTATGTTGGTGCTATTTTGGAAACCAAATATACCTTTTGCAGTAGAAAATGTAATGTGTTTTGCAATGTCTGTTGAAATTTTATACATAGTTTTTATGTATTCAGTATTTTTAAAAATGAACGTTTTTTCTGGATCAAAACCTAATGCTATTATATCTAGTATGTTTTCATAGGCAAACTCCGATACTTGTTTTCTTGTTAACGACCTGTCGTGCATATATTTCTCGTCATCAGTGATTTGAAAGTATAGTTCTACACCAAATTTCTCTTGCAAGTATTGTGTAAAAATCCAAGGCAATAGATGACCTAAATGCGTGTCTCCAGACGGACCCCTACCAGTGTATAAGAAGAACTTCTCTCCTTTCTCATATTTATCTAAAATCCAATTGAAATCTCTATGACTAAAAAACACCTTTCTTTTTAACATAAAATGTGGTTCGCCTGTGTGTTTTTTTACTCTATCCAATAATGATTGATTAATATACGAAGTACCAAAGTCTCTTACCAATCTGTCATAATCTACTTCTCCTTTGACTTCCCATGGAGTTACTGAATAATCTGCCAATTTTATACCTGCATTTAGTAAGTTATCTTTCGTTAATATGATTTTGGCGTGTAAATAATGCAAAAGTTAATCTATGTGTAATTTTTATTATCTATTGTTGCCGGCCATAGCGACGGGGTTCCACCTGGTCCCATTCCGAACCCAGAAGTTAAGACCGTCGACGCCAGTGTGTTACTGAGGTCCCAACGGTCTCGGGAAGCAATGGTGCCGGCACTTTATTTTATCCAATAATGCTTATTTTCTAGTTATAATATATCTGTCTTGATTGAGTTGATTTTATGGATTTAATATTTATAATTGGAGCTGGAAACACACAAATTACAAGTAATCCATTTCTTAATCTTGCAATAATTTACCTTCCTCTAGCTCTTTTGATATTATACGGACAAAAATTACAAACTTGGCTTATCACTAATGACTTATCAAAAACTGTTGGACGTCTAAAAGAAATGAGAGATAAATCTCGAGATGAAACAATTGCGCATATTACTGAAGGCATGGATAATAAAGAAGAAACAATAAAACGTCTTGATTCATTTCTCGAATACTTTACTATAATGCCTGTTGATTTAGATCCTGCAGGTGTAATAAACAAACTTGATCATATTATGACTAGTAGAGACATGAGAATGAAAAGTGAAATCCAACAGCTCTTTCCTGATCTTGACGAACTTAAAGCAAACTCTATTGAAAATGTTATTGAGATTGCCACTTCATTCAACTTTGTCTATAAAATTGTTCGTCATTTTTATTTAGTGGGTAAAAAAACAAATAATTTCTTACTTCTTGCACAACTACAAATGATTATTCCATTTCTTATGTTACAAGCCGACGCATTAAATAAAGCAATGGCTACATTCAAAAAGAATCAACCTATTGGTGATGCAATAGGCCCAATGATTGTTGGTAAATTGATGCTTGAACATGATAAACACGATATAGCTGTTGATACTGTTTATGCTGAATCAGATATCTCAGGTCGTAAGGCCATTCTCGTTACAGCAAAAGGCCCTGCAGGAACTGTTGGTCAACCTGGTAATGCAGTTCAAGAGTTAATCAATAAAGAAAATCCATCTCTTCTGATTATGATTGACGCTGCTCTAAAGTTAGAAGGTGAAAAAACAGGTGAAGTTGCCGAAGGAATTGGCGCTGCTATAGGTGGGATAGGTGTCGATAAATTCAAAATTGAAGAAGCCGCTACTAATAGTAATTTACCTGTTTATGCAATAGTTGTCAAACAGTCACTTGTTGAAGCAATCTCTTTAATGACTAAAGAAATTGCCGAAAGCGTTGATACCGTCCATAATATAATTAATCGAATTATTGAAGAAAGAACAAATCCTGACGATAAGATAATTATTGTTGGTGTTGGAAACACAATAGGAGTGATTCAGTAGATATGTCGTTACCAATTATGGGTGCCCCCGATAAAAAAGCAAAGAAACTCACTGTTTATACAATTGAAGAATGTGTTAAATGCAAAAAACCCGATAAACGCGAATTCAAAGACGGAGATTTGGTACATAAAATTCTCGGCAAATGTAAAGATTGCAATGAGAATATTATGATTTCTTTAATCTATGGCGAAGAACCAAAAAAGAACTAAATCTTAGTTAAAATTACTGCTCCATTTTCTGTTGGAGTTATCGTATGCTCAAATTGCGCAACTGTTTGATTATTTGCTTCTAATAAATCTGGATATACTCTTATGATTTTTTTTGCAACTAATTTGTCTAACATCCTATCCAATTCTTCCTTTTTATAATCATCCAAAAACCATCTTGGGGAAAATGGTAAAGTATTTCTTGTATCCCATATTTTCTTAATTAATTCATCGATTTTTTTATCTCCAGTTTTTTTCCTTCTTGTCAACATATAGATGGTTTTTGTTTTTCCATCTACTACTTGACCTGAACCATCTTTTACTGTGAGAAATGGCTCAATTGCATATACATTTCCTTTTCTTAAACTTGAACCTAGCGGTGTCCACACATTTGGTATAGAGACTCCTGCATGTACTTTAAATCTCTCAATTGAATGTCCAGAAAGATTTGATATTGGTATAAATCCAAATTTCTCTGCCGTATCAGATATTACCCTTCCTATGTCCGAAGAAGATATCTTGTCTTTTACAGCCTTTATTGCATTGTTCAATGCAGCCTCTGTAGCCAATGTTAATTCCTGATAATCAGGATCATAGCAAATTGTCGTTGCCGTATCTGCTATATACCCGTCTATATGCGCCCCTAAATCTAATTTAATTACTGCATCGTCATTTATTGTTTGATCATCAAATAATTCTCCACTATAATGTGCAGTAACACTATTGATTGATACTCCACAAGGAAAACCAGGTTCTGCACCTAATTTTCTTGTCATCCCTTCTACTTCATTACAAAGTTGCGTCACTGTCATTCCAACGAGATTCTTTTTCTTGAAATGTTCTCTAACTGTGGCAGCAATCTTTCCTGCCTCAATAAATCTCTCATCTATTTCTAATTTATCCATTATTATTTCTAAATCTATTTTCTTCAATATAAAATCTATTTAGATTATAAAGATACATCTAAATTCCAATTATGTTCTATATAATATAATGAGTAAATACAAACGTGCCGCAGTAGGCGGAACATTTGATATCTTGCATATAGGTCATAAACACTTGCTTGAAAACTCGTTTCAAATCTCTGAAGAAGTAGTAATTGGAGTTACTTCGGATAATTTTGTGAACAAACTGAATAAAACAGTTCTTAATAATTACGATGCAAGAACAAACAATATTCGAGATTTTATCGATTCAACTTTTCCCAATAGTAAATATGATGTCTATAAACTTGACGATTATTTTGGGCCTGCTAGTTTTCTTGAAAATATTGACGTAATAGTGCTTACATCTGAAAACTCTCATCGTTTGGACTCTTTAAATAACACTCGACAATCTAATGGCTTAAAGCCACTTCATGGAGAAATTATTGAACTTATTAATGCAAAAGATGGCCTCCCGATATCTACAACGCGTATTAAGAAAGGAATTATTGATTCTAACGGGAATTCTTTAATTTAAAAACTACATTCAATATATATTATGACTTGAATATTAATTCAGGTAAAGGGGGGACGTAGCCTAGCTCGGTTATGGCGTCAGCACATATTTGTGCCGCTAACGGCTCCAGAAGCTAATGTATGATTAAGGTGAAAACTGACTTATTGGATGATGTACCTTTGGAGCAGCAGTGACCGGGAGATCGTGGGTTCAAATCCTGCCGTCCCCATTCTTTTCCCTCTTTTCCTTGTAATTTTATGTTGGAACTAGAGTTCTAATTTCTTTAAGATTCTCAACTAATGTATTTTCATTAGGCATTACTATTGCTGGGATGAATTTCTTAGAACTTGATTCTGTTATAGCCTGTCCACCTACAACAATCGGCTTGTTGTAATCTTTTGATATATTCTTTACCAGGTTAATCCCACTCTGCAGATTTGCGGGTAGAGTAATTGAAACCATTACCATGTCTGGATTAATATTAGTTACATATTTAATTACATCTTTACTTGGAGTTGATGGAGAAATGTTGTATACATTATAACCTCTGTCAGTTAAAATAGATTCAAGCATGTTACATACAATGTTATGCCGTTCTCCTGAAGGATTACAAATAAGTAATTTTGATCTTTTTTTCTTCCTTGTCTGATTCTTATTCAATTCACTGATAATTCCTAATAATCTGTTGCTTACTACATGCTCTGTTCCAATCATTAATTCATCTCTTCTCCATAGATCGCCAACATCATATAAGATATGTTTGATTATTTTGTCATAAAATTCTAGTATCGTAAAATCATCCTTGTATTCATCATATACTTTTGCTAAATTTATTGGCCCAGGACCTGCTAATTTCTTGAATAAATCTTTACGCACCTTTGTTACATATTCGTTGTAATTCTTTCTACTTCCATTACTCTCTTTTGCAAAAAACTTGAGTATGTTTTTATCATCTACATAGTCTTTTGGAATATCTACTAACGTTATTTTTTCTGTTCTACCTAGGTACTTTATTGTTTCTTGTTTCGAAGCTTTCTTGTCTTTATCCCATACACTTCTTACTAGGTATGAATAACTGATTCCCTTTACCTGTTTATTTCTTATGTAGACCATTATACCTCTAAATCACGCTCATACTATTTATAGTATTTAGCACTAGAACTACTTATTGGCACTATGAATTATTTTTCTGTATGAATTATAAACGATGATAAAATATTCATTGAGTATTGAATTACATACACTATTTGTTTGCTGGATTCATAGCAGGAATTCTTCCTACTGTGGCTATGTCTATTTTTGAATATCCATTTTATAAAAAATGGGGAATCAAAGGAGTCTATGAACTTCATGAAAGTGAAATGATGTTTTGTAAATTGACAAATCGAGAATTCCAAAATAAAATCTCTTCATTCGGACTTCTTACTCACATGATTAATGGATCATTATTATCAATTCCATTTGTTTTTTACATTAATCTCTCAAATACTCCACCAACAATATTACTTGGAATAATATATGCTATTGTTGTTTGGACTGTCACCTTATTGCCTGTACACAAATTAATTACTGGCGAATCTTTAAGCAAGAATCCATTTGGCTACAAACCTGCTTTAGTTAGCGTATTTGGCCACGTGATTTATGGTTTCATTTTGGCTCAATCATATGTGCCAGTTGTTGATTTCTATACAGTATTAACTTTGTACAGTGGTGTTTGAAATGGACGTTGGTTTTATTATTAATGGATTAATTGCTGGTTTTATCGCAACAGGTGCAATGTCTATTCTTCAAGTTCCAATGTATAGAAAATGGGGGATGACATCTGTCCTTGAATGGCACGAAAACCAAGTTATCACTTCCAAATTCATCAAAAAAAATCCTGAAGAACTACTAATTCCAAGTTTTCTTTTTCATCTTCTTCACGGTGGATTGGGAGGCATTGCTTTTGCAATTGTCGTTAGTATTATTGACTTCCAAGTATCATATTTGATTTCAGGTACAGTTTTAGGCTTTCTTTTTGCTCTTGTAGTACTGATTATTCATGAACCTATTACCCAGGTTAAACCACTTGAGCATCCATTGGGCAATATTCCAGTAATTGGAAGCTTTGTAAACCATGCAATTTATGGAGCAGCTCTCGGATACTTCCTTATTGTCCTATAATTGTTTAGTGTAGATCTCTTTATCGTAGAATGTAAAGTGTGCTACCACTAATAACACTGCAATTACACAAAGTCCTACTATGTTTAACATAGACGTGATAGAATCTGGATAGTTTCCTAATATTGATATTCCTTTGCTAACTGGATATGGCCCTACTTGCGGTAAATAGGAAATCAAATACGTGCTATCTAATAACCAGAACAGTGCAGCAGACCAACCAGCAATTCCTGCTAATAAAGATCCTAATCTTGCTCTTTGCTTTATGAAGTAATATCCTATTCCAATTATTGCTAACCAAATCAATGATATTGTTCCTGTTATTGGCAACATCATCATTAATCTTTGATCAACAAGGAAATGCAAAATTCCTATGATACCCAATGCCATCACTAAGTAAGATAGATAATTTTCTTTTTTGGTAAACTCTTGTTTATCATCTTCATAAACTGATAACTTTAATGATTCTTCCACTCCTTTTAATTTAATTGGAATTAAATCCATTATGGACTTCTCAGTCATTATTGATTCATTTTTTAATCCCTCTACTAATGGTCTAGCTAATGAAGCTTTAATTGGAGTGACTAAATCAACCCAATATGAAGTAAATCTTAGACTTAGAAATGGTATGATTATCATGATTATAGATTTATTATTCATTTTTCCATATGCTTTCATCATCTCTCTATATTCTAATATATCAGGACCGCCAACATCGAAAGTTCGATTCTCAGTTTCCTTAACGTTCAAACTTTCATAGAGATATTCTACTACATCGTCGATGTAAATAGGTTGTAATTTCGTTAAAACCCACTTTGGGCATACCATTACGGGTAATCTCTCTACCAAATATCTCATCATTTCAAATCCTCCTCCACCTTTACCAAGTATTACAGACGCACGAAATACAGTTGTTTTAGCCTCAGATGACTTTAGAATCTCACCCACTTCTTTTCTACTTGACATATGCTTCGACATTTCGGAATCTGGGATGCTTGCTAACCCTCCTACATATATTATCCTCTTCACTCCACATTCAGTTGAGGCATCTGCAAAATTCTTTGCAACTTTTTTATCAATTTCTGCAAATTTCTTCCAATCCTTTGATTTACCTTCCATTGAATGAATAAGATAATATGCGACATCTATTCCTTTCAATGCATCTCGTACTTCTTCATATTTCTGCGCGTCAGCTCTTACTTTTTCTAGATTTTTATGTTCAAACTCATCCAAACTTTCTAATCTTCTTGACATTATTCGAACGGACATGTTTTTGTCTAATAAATACTGAACAAGTTTCTTACCGATAAACCCACTTGCTCCAGTTACTAGTATTTTCATTTCTTATATTATACCTTTAGTCATGTTACTAAATTGTTTCGATATACATTGTTACTGGATTGTCATTGGCCATTTTATTCCATAATTCTGTATCATATATTTGAACTAACTGGATCTCATTGGTTTCAGCTTTTCCAGTTGTAATTACTGTGTTCTCATTTTCTGTTGTAAAATTAATTTTCACATTTTTTCCAACATCTTGAAATTCTTCAGGAATCAAAATTTCTTTATCCCCATATTTTATATAAATTGGAATTTCTAGATCATCATTAAAAATCTTTCCAGAAATATTTGATTCTGTTAAACTTACATCAACGTGGAATTCCGCTGGTAGCTCTATCTTTCCATCCACGTTTCTATTTTTGACATTCATACCAAATCATCTTTATCCTTCATTTAAATCTATGAGATTATTTCTTCTATAATTATCACTAGGATTAGTTAATTTCTTCCGGTATTTTCATAATCTTTATATATACAACGCCATTATAATTATAACGGGGTTATAAAAATGAACCAAAATATAAAAAATAAAGAAAATGGAGGACCTGCTGATGTCTCTTAGAATAAATGACGTCGCACCTGATTTTAAAGTAGAAACCACCCAAGGTGAAATATCGTTTCATGATTGGATTGGCGATGGATGGGTTGTATTATTCTCTCATCCAAAAGATTTCACGCCAGTGTGTACTACAGAACTTGGCGCACTTGCTCAACTAGAGTCAGAATTTGTTGCAAGAAACACAAAAGTTATCGGACTTAGCGTTGATGCAGTTTCTGATCATATAGCATGGCTTGATGATATTGCTGAAGTTACAGGATTTCGTCCTAATTATCCACTTATCGCAGATACTGAACTTCGTATTGCAAAGCTATACGACATGTTACCTGCTTCTACTGAAGGTAGTTGTGTTGGACGTACAGCTGCTGACAATCAAACTGTTAGATCAGTTTTCATCATCGGTCCTGACAAAAAGATCAAACTGCAACTTACTTATCCTATGGCTACAGGTCGTAACTTCCACGAACTCCTTAGAATTATTGATTCCCTTCAATTGACCGTGAACCATAAATTAGCTACTCCTGCAAATTGGAAGAAAGGAGACGATGTTATAATTGTCCCAGCTGTCAAAAACGAAGAGGCAGAATCTTTGTTTCCAGATGGTTGGAGGACAGTCAAACCATATATTCGTCTTGTCGCTGATCCTTCTAAAGCGTAGTTAATTGGAGTTGGACGAAGCTATGACTGAAGATCTCAACATCTCCCAAACCTTAGATCAGAAAGGATTGCTTTGTCCACTTCCTATCATCAATACTGCTAAAGAAATCTCTAAACTATCTTCAGGTCAGATTCTTAAAGTAATCGCAACTGATCCTGGAGCCCCAATTGATTTTGAAGGATGGGCTCATACCACAGGAAACATATTGCTTGAAAGTACTGTTGAAGAGACTTCTCCTAAAACCTTTGTATTCCACATACAGAAAAAGTGATGAATTTGACCGATATCCAACCAGAAAATCAACAACTTAAGAAACGACTCATATTGGTCGTATCTAAAGGCACTATAGACATGCTTTATCCTGCACTTGTTCTCGCCACTACAGCGCCTGCTATGGGAATGAAAGTTGATATGTATTTTACTTTTTGGGGTCTGAAAGCACTAACTAAGGACGGTGTTAATTCAGTAAAAATTGCTCCTGTTGGAAATCCTGGTATGCCTATGCCAAATATAGTTGGTATAATACCTGGAATGACTAAGATGGCTTCTACTATGATGAAGAGTAAGATTGAAAAATTTTGGCCAAATATTTATGACATGATTAAAATGGCTAAAGACAGCGGCGTTAAACTCCATGCTTGTTCCCCTACTATGGGATTCATGGATGTCAAAGAAGAAGATCTTATTCCTGAAGTCGATGATATTGTTGGCGCTTCTGCATTTTTATCTTGGGCTAGTGAACCCGATGCTTTAACACTATTCATTTAAGTATTACAACTTTAAACTCACTGTAAGTGCGAAAGATGAAAGTTAGCTCTAAACAAGTAGAAGAATATGTAATTACTAGTTTAATTAAACACGATTCACCTGATAATTTAGCCCGACGAACTGCTATACAATCTCATTCAATGGCATCACCCTATGTTAAATGGATTGATGGTGTTGTCTATCGAATTCAGAATCTAACTTTTAGCGGCATTGACGATAAACTTTCAGAACAATTTATTGACAAAGGTATATTGTGGGTTGATATAGAATATGCAGACATGCCTAATTTTACTCCAACTATTACTTCTCCTCAAGAAAACATTGTTGTTCCTGTAATCGATAATAGTATTGATTCTAATGAAAAAGCATTAATTGCCTGGATTAAAGATAATAATTAATACACATATGACTGATAATCGTGAATCAATTCGTAATCAAATTAAACATATTCGTAACTTACAGTCTACCGCTGATATAGATAAAAATTCCAATATTATACTGGATAAATTATTTTCAACTCAAATCTTCAAAAAAAGCAATTGTATTGGTTTCTATTATTCACTAAAAACGGAAGTTTCCACTTATAATATGATTCAAAAAACACTTGATTTAGGAAAAAATGTATGTTTGCCTAAGATTGATTGGAAATCTAAAACTATGGATTTTCACACAATCGACGGAACAGAGAACCTTAGGAAAAATCATCTTGATATTCCTGAACCTGTTGATGGAGAAATCTGTACTAACATCGACGTCGTAATTGTTCCTGGTATTGTTTTTGACGAATCTGGTAATCGTTTGGGCTTTGGCTCTGGTTATTATGATAAATTCCTAAACCTTCAGCCTTCTATTTATAAAATTGCATTAGCATTTGATTTTCAACTTATTGATACTATTGATATCCAAGAACACGACATTCCCATGGACCTGATTATTACCGAAAATCGTGTAATCACGATTAATAATTAAAACATTTTAACCATTGTAATGTTTACAAAATTATAGAATTGCAGAGTATAATTGATTCAAAATTACAGGAACTGGAATCTTGGTTTAAATCCTTTGATTCAGTTTTAATAGCATTTTCCGGTGGAGTAGATAGTACGCTATTGGCCAAAGCTGCCTTTATGAGCTTGGGAAAACGGGCTATTGCAGTAACGGCTGATTCACCTAGTATTCCAAGAAGCGAATTAAAAAATGCACAATCTCTTGCTAAATCGATTGGAATTGAACACTTGGTTGTCAATACAAACGAAATGGAAAATCCCGATTATCTTAAAAATTCATCTAATCGTTGCTATTATTGCAAATCTGAATTATTCTCAACTTTATCTGATATTTCGAAAGAAAAAGATATCAAAGTTATAGTCGACGGAACAAATCTCGATGATTTGTCTGATTTTCGACCTGGACTAGTTGCAGCAAATGAAAATCAAATTCTTCATCCTTTTGTAGATCTTAAGTTTACTAAAGTTGATATTCGAAATATTTCCAAACATCTTCAGTTACCTACTGCAGATAGACCGTCTGCACCCTGCCTTTCTTCTCGTGTGGCTTATGGCCAACCTATTACTCTCAAAACACTTTCCAAAATTGAAAGAGCCGAAGCCTTAATCAAAGCACTTACAGGAATTGAAATATTGCGTGTTCGTGATCACAATAATATTGCTAGAATTGAAGTAGGTAGAAATGAACGTTCACTATTATTTGATGAATTAATCATGGATAAAATTGATCAGGAATTGAAAACTATGGGTTTCAAATACATAACTCTAGAACTATCAGGTTATAAATCAGGCAATCTAAATAAATAATCTCATAAAAATGACTATTGATGAAATATTAAAGAAAGTTTCTACTGGAGAACTTACTCCTTCTGCTGCAAAAAAACAAATTCAATTAAATTCAATTTCTGAGGTTCAAGATATTGCCAAGCTGGATACTGGTCGAGCACACAGAAAAGGCGTTCCTGAAATTATTCTTGCCGAAGGAAAATCTCCAGATCAAGTTGTTAAAATTGCTAAAAATATGTTTTCAACTTCCGGCCATGTTATTATAAGTCGTACAAATAAATCTCATCTTGCAGCAATTTCTAAATCTTTTCCAAAAAAACATATTCGTAAAAACACTCTTGCAAATACTGTTGTCTTATCTACAAAAAAGAAAAAACCAATTTATGGACATGTTGCAATTATAACTGCGGGTACTGCTGACATTCCTGTCGCTGAGGAGGCCAAAGTAATTCTTGATGAAGTAGGTTGTAAAAATACTACATATTATGATGTGGGGGTCGCTGGAATACATCGGTTATTTTCTTCACTTTCATCAGTTATTCAAGACGACGTAGACGTAATCATTGCAGTCGCTGGTCGTGAGGGAGCTATGGCTTCTATTATTGCTGGTCTGGTGGATATACCTGTTATTGGCGTGCCAACATCAATTGGATATGGTTACGGAGACAAAGGCACTGCAGCTTTAATGAGTATGCTCCAATCTTGCGCTCTTGGTATTGCTACTGTCAATATTGATTCTGGTATTGCTGCAGGAGTTCTTGCATCAATTATTGTTAAAAAAATTAATTAAATAATTCTCTTTGTATTTGTTTTGAGATGTCATCCTTTAATTCGAT
>CAZKFJ010000009.1:0-33611 GCA_964552125.1 uncultured Nitrosopumilales archaeon
AGTATTATTTTATACTGACCTGAACCCGATTTCCACACTCCATAATGAGAAACCTCATTATTTACTGATTGAGGAACTGCTTTTGTTGCCATCACATGATCAGTTTTTATTACTACAATTTTCCCTGGTTCAATTTTCTTAATTTCTTCCCTTGCAATAATCTGTGGATAAGGGCATACTTCTCCCTCCATATCAATCATTACTGCACTCTCTTCAATTTCTTTCAAATCTTCATCATTTACTGTTCTTTCTTCCATATTATTCACCTAAATCTAAATTGCACAACCTGATTTTCTAAACATCCAATGAGTCGCAACATATACTCCTAATAACAGCCCTAATGATGTTATAAAACCTGCTACTGACAAAAATGCCAATCCACTAAATGTATTACTGATGTTACAACCTGGAGCCATCCTTGACCCAAAACCCATGACTAATCCCCCAATCACTGCATTTGGAACTCTGGATCTCTTTATTGTTCTTATCTTGAAATCTCCACTCAAATACGCAGAAATAAACGCTCCTAAAATCAAACTTACAAATAATATCATGTCTAAACTGATTGAAAAAATTCCATCACGAAATACAACACTATTCCAATAAATATTATTCTGAAGAATCTCTCTACCAAATATCTCACTATAAACTAAACCTGTCCATCTTGCTTGAGGTCCTGTTACACTTAATGTTCCCCAAACTACGAACCACAATGTTGCTAATACTCCCATTCCAACACCAACTAATTTTGTATCCCATTCTGCTTTGAGACTCTGCGATGAAATATTTGATATTTTTAGACCTTGAATTGTTTGATTTATGACTAATTTGTTTTTACTTCGTAGATAAATCACTGATGCACTTATCAATAACACTGGGACAATTGGAGAGAATAATTCTAAACTCGAAATAACGCTATAACCATCAAAAATTTGTAATGGAACAAAGAAATACGGTAAAAAGACTTCTGGAAATAGTGCAGCAAAAGCTATGTATCCAACACACGCCGAAATTAATAACAACCAATAATGTATGTATCCTTCTCCAGCACGATATAACGTACCTGATGCACAGCCTCCTCCGTATACCATTCCTATTCCAAATACAAATCCTCCAATTATGTTTGAAAGACCATAATTAGAAACCCAAAAATTAGAACTAGAAACTCCTAATACATATGCTATACTTGTGCCAAGCATCATAGTTAAAATCCCAATAGTTACTCCATTTAGTACCCTTGTATCTTTGAACGCAATGAAATCTCTTAATGCACTAGTAAAACAGAATCGCCCTTTTTGTAGAAGTATTCCAAATCCTAGCCCGATAAGCAAAGTTGCACCTAATGAGAAAATATTATTGTATTCTAACATGTTCTAACCTCCACAATTGAAATTCGCACTAACAATTTTTGCATCATCTTTTGCATTATTTAACTCCGCGTTACTATTCATTATATTATAAAATTGTACATTATGAGATCCATTTCCTGTTTCTATTGTTGCAATAATTTCAAATTTATTCAAATCAATAACGGACACAGTTGCATCATTACTGTTACTGATATATCCATGGTTTCCATTTGGTTCAATGTCAATATTATGAGGAAAATCCCCTGTTTGAAGCTCTTTGATTATCTCTCCATCCATATTTATAATCAATATTTTATCTTCTTCAGGCAACGTTACAATGATATTCTCTCCATCTCCAGTTAATGCCATTCCATGAGGATCTGATTCTAAGTTTATGCTATTCTTTACTTCTTCATTATCTATGAAGAAAAGCTTTGCAGGTCTTATTGCTCCCACAAAAATCCTTTCATCTTTATCTGATACTATCATTAAAGGATCTGCATCAATCTTGATGTTCTTTACCACGTCTAATTTTTTGATATCTACAATGGATATTGACTGTGACTCTGTATTTGTAACTGCAACAGAGTCTGCTAACAATGCTACGTGATGTGGCTGTTCTTGCACTTCAATTCTTGATATTATTCTATCTGTTGTTGTATTGATCATTACCAAGGAATTCGAATCTCGACTTATTAAGAAAAATATCTCTCCTTCGTCATCAAATATTCCTGCATGTTGCAAATTTGGACCAACTCTAACTTTTGATTGTATTTCTAATGATTGCGGGTCTAACGTTAATAATTCAGACTCGCCATCATGAATGAGATATAGTTTGTTATTCTTTTCATTATAATGCGCTCCATATTGACCAGATTCAATTTCAATATTGATGTTTGTTAAACTAGTAAGAAGATAATTGTCTATCACGGTTGCTGTTTTTCCTATAGTATTGAATACAACTGCTTGGTATTGTTCAACCTCTGTTTCATTATTTGAATGATAAACAAATGTTCCTCCAATCAAAAAACCTATTGTTAGCGCTGTTATTACTGCGCTAACTAATAGCATCCTTTGATTATCTTGCTTTGACAACTATTCCACTTAGTAGTTGTTTGTATTGACTGGAATAATCTTCGATGGCGAATAAGGTAGTTTCAAACTATCGACCTTCTTGAAAGATCCTACCTCGAATACATCCACTGAACTGTCTCCAGGATTTGGTATATATGCAAGACTACTGTCGGGACTGAATGCTGGGTGTCCAGTATTTTCAACCTCTATTCTTGTAACTTCAGTCAAACTTTCGACGTCATATACTATTGATGCTGGTCTAGTTCTAACTACACAGTATTTTCCATCTGGTGTAAACTCACTAGTACGTGGACCTGCTTCTAATGGAAATTCTTTTACTATTTCCTTAGCCTGAATATCCCACACCATTTCAATTGGATCTAAATTCTTGAATCCAGCTGCATTCGACCAATTTCCTGCTGAATTTACTTCGATAAATGCAACATCATTGTTAGGCGAAATTGTTATCATACTTGCACCATAGTCATAATAATCTAGAGCCAAATGCTCTTCAATTGTGAATGTCTTTGTATCTACTACTGAAATCAAACTCTCTAATTGATTTACAAGCCACAATTTACCATCAGGTGCTATTGCAACGTCACAACAGAATTTTGGAACTGGTAATACATCGACTACTTCTCCCTTGAGAAGATCAATTTTATGAATTTCTCCCGGATCAATGTCATTATATGGAATTTCAAATTCATCTCTAGATGCATTGAACTTTTCTGAATCATATTTGTCTGCAATATATCCATTTAACATATATCCATATTTTCCTTCTTCATCTGTTTCTCCTAATCTTATCCTCCATCTTCCTTCTAATGGAACATCATGAACTAATTCATTTGTAGTTGGATTTACTGCAATTGTAGAACCTATTTGACCAGATTTTCTTACTAGTCCCCATATGTTTCCATTTGCATCAGGATAATGGTTACACCAATCTATACTTCCTGCTTCAGCGATCCAAGTTGGCCCTGATGATGCTAAGACTTTTCCACGACCTAGGTCAATTGTTGAAATTGATCCTTCAGCGCCAAAGACATAGCCTAAATGTCCTCGTCCTTTAAGTTCTTCTTTTACCTCTTCAAGTTCACTTGTTACTGTACCTACTTGGGAATTAGCAGAAAGATAACCTGCTCCTCCTATTCCAAGACCTACAGCGGCTCCCCCGACATATTTGATAAAGTCTCTTCGATTTACGTTTGAGTCTGACATTTTATATCGTTATTTTATAATGCCGTTATATTTATATATCTTTCGACGTCCGATTAATTGTTTCACATATGAGTACAAAACAGGAATTTTGGGACAATGTCTCCAAATATAGAGAAATGGGCATGGATCCGCTTAGATGGGTGGCAGGATGTGCTGTCAAAGTAGATCTTGATACTGTCGTTTATCCTAGCTTGCATAATCTGAAACCTAGTCTCAAACAAATGGGAATCTCTCTAGGCGAGCGCGTTGACGCTGATATATTTCCCTTAACTGGAGATGGACCAACAATAACTCGTAGAATTTACAATCCTTCTAATCCACAAATTGATCTCGACGACTTGAAACAAATTAATCCTAAACGTGCTATCTCTTTATTGCAAGTATTCCAGAAAAATGCTGAAAAACAAGAAAAATTCCAAGCATTGTTGAACACTCTTTATACATCCATATCTAAATCCGACGTTCAATTTGCTGTTGGAAAAGGACATTCAATTATAACAGGTTTTCCAGAAGCTGAATTCGCATTATTTGATTTTATTTCATATGAAGAAGGGCGATCTGATGGCTGGTGCCTCTCTAATAACGATACTATTCAAATTATCGATCCAACTGCCGACCCATCTTCTGAACAACAAACTAATGTAGCTATATCTAATTCCTTGAACGATCTAATTTCTCTTGGCTGTTACGAAGAACTCCAAGTTTCTCCGGTTGTCGATGCTCCAAATGAAGAAATTCAAAATAACATCTCTAAAAATATGAAAACCTTTTCTAATAAATATGGCATAGAATTACTTCCTTCAGAATCACCACAACGTGGAAAGCTATTGATTGGCGCTACACTTTTTGGCACACTGCGAAAGGAACCTCCTACTAAACTTAATCTTCTAGATGCTGGAATGCAAATCTTGGTTACTAGACCTTTCGGAGATTTAGCTCCCATCAATGTATTCCTATCATGTGTTGCTGACGAAACATTTCTTCAAGACTTGGAAAAAACTGGTTATTCCCTTAATGACGTTCAAAATGCCAAAGATTCTGTTATTAGTACTATGAATCAACCTAATCTGAAGGTTGCAGAGATTATCAACAAGTATTTGCCTGAATTTGGCAGTTCTTTTGACATTAATGAACATGTTTTAGCTACTGGCGATTTATCTGGTCCTGGTATTATGATATTCAAAGAACATGCTAATAATGCAGGTGTTGACATATCTCTTGACAATCTTCCTTTGCGTTATCCTGAATTTGTTAAATATGCTACTGAAAACTTTCTTATGGATAATGCTACTGCAGGCACTAATGGAGCTGTAGCGGTAATTGCTTCTCCTAATATTATATCAAATATTAGCTCTGAACTTAAATCAACAGGTTATGATCCACGTGTTATTGGCACTATTCTAGGAAAAGGAAACGGAACTGTAAAAATCTCGAAAGACGTAAATGACATGATTGCATCAGATATACTATTGAATCAATTGACAATAGGAAATGAATGATTATGCAACAACAAAGTAAAAAACTTGATCTTGTCGGACAAGTATGTCCTTGGCCAGTGATTAATACTGTTAAAGAACTTAAAAAATTAGACGAAGGAGACATATTGGAAGTTACAGTTGATCACTTACCTTCTACAATAAACATCCCCTCAGCTGTTAAAAAAGATGGACACGAAGTTCTTAGCTCAGAAGAGACTGATGAAGGCGTCTTCAAAATTTTCATAAAAAATAACAACGATTAATTGTTTAATTGGTGAACTTTTTTTGAAAATCGATCAATCACTTGATGTTAAAGGTCTTGTCTGTCCGATTCCTGTTCTTAAAACTAAACAATTCATTTCTAAAATGGAAAGTGGACAAGTTCTAGAAATCTCCGCGACTGATCCTGCATCTAAAGAAGATATTCCAGCATGGGCTAATCGTGTAGGTCATGAAATCATTGAAGTTAAAGAAGAAGACAATCACTTGAAATTTATTTTGAGGAAAAAATAATGTCTATTTTATTGGATTCTGTATGGTTGAAAGAAAATCTCGACGATTCTCACTTTGTAGTTCTTGATATTCGTTCTCCTCGTGAATACAATTCTGCTCATATTCCTAATTCTCGACTAGTTCCTTATGATAAAATCTTGAGTTTCACTGATTCTACGTCATATTTTGACTTGGCTTCTAAAGAGCAAATAGAGGAATTATTGAGTATTCTTGGTATTAATAACGAATCCACACTTGTAATATGTGGTGATAGAGGTGGTGCTACTGCAGCACGCCTATTCTGGTCACTTGCATACTATGGACTCTCAGTACAATTTCTAGATATTAGCTTCTCTAAATGGATGTCATTGGGATACCCCGTAACTGATAAAGTCGAAACAATTGAAAATTCCAACTTTGTTATTAATCAATCTCAACTTGACTTCAAAGTTGATCATGAATATGTACTGTCTAAAATCAAAGATTCTAATTCTATATTGGTTGATACTCGCAGTCCTGAAGAATTTAACGGAATTATTGCAGCAGGACCTAAATCTGGTAGGATTCCAAACTCAAAAAACTTTCCCTGGGAAGCCGCGGTAGGTGACGACGGATATATCTTTAAAAACATTGAACATTTGAATAGTCTCTTTGAAGAATCTGGAATTACTAAAGATAAAGAAATAATCTGTTATTGTCAAGTTGGAGAAAGAGCATCTCATACTTTTGTAGCATTACAAATATGCGGATATAATGTCAAAATTTACGATCGATCCTTTGCCGATTGGAGTACTAGAGACAATCTTCCTATTGAAGGCTAATCTAATTAAAATTCATTCGTATTTGGACTAGAATCACTAACAGTTTTTGCAGATGCTTTTTTCTTGCCTGATGAAGTCTTAGACTTTCTCTTTGTTGATGCGGTTTTTTCTTTTTCTAATACCGCACTAAATAACACTACCGTATTGGAACGTGTTGAACCGACACTTACTGAACTTCCGTAATGGCTTATTTCCCATCCATCTTCAGATAATTTATTTAATTCTTCTTCAAATGCCTTCTTAGATTGCTCTGCTATAATTTTAAACTGCCTCATAGTAATTAGAAACGCTTTCTTCGATATAATCTTTATTGTTAATTTTGTAGAAAATTAGCTAATGTTTCCAGGAAGAATTGTTGTTGTTCCAGGGAAATAAATTGATAAGAAATACCAAATTAAATAACCTACCAATAACAGTACTCCAGTTTGTATTGTTGTCATTACAGTATTTCCCATGGCAGGAATTAATTCCATTATTTTATCATATTCTTTACTTAAAATTTTTGACGCGGTTCGAAAATTCCCTTTTGGTGTTAATGAAAAAGTGATTAATGCTATAATACATGTAGGTGGAATTCCTACTCCAATTACAAATGATGAAATTACTCCTATAACTATGATGACGTAACTTAGTCCCATTATGATATTGTATAATCCTACAGCTCTTTCCTTTCCTAACCTTGCAACTAAATGAAACCTTCCTTTTGATTTATCCGCATCTGTGTCTGGAAATTCATTAATGTAAAGTATTCCTGTAGTCATTAATCCTACAATTGATCCAACAATAATTGGTTCTGTAGTGATTAAGCCACCACTTTGAATGTAATATATACCTGTAAATAATAACGGACCGAAATTCAAAAATACAAAAACTTCTCCTAATCCGATTGTTGATAGCAGTGGTGAATATGCCACTGATGTAATAATTGCAATTGCAATAAGAGCAATTAGCAATGGTGGGAAATTAAATACATATAGGAAATACAATCCTATTAATGATCCAATTGCCAATAAAATAATTCCGCCAATTAGAACACTCCTTGGCTCTAAAAGTTTTTCTGGTAATACTCTACTTCCACCACTGAACGGTGTTGGTGTTGTAGTTGTGTCTATTCCACTCTTGAAATCAAAATAATCATTCAGGACATTGACACTTGCATGTATGCATACAACTCCAATCAACGTTAGTATACCATAAACTAAATTGAAATAACCGTCCAGTAAAGCTACAGTTATTCCTAGTGGCACAAAAATTGCTGGAAGACTGAGAAACGGAATTCTTAATTCTTTTGCCCAGACTTCTAGTTTCAATCAATCACCTTGTTCTTATCTAGATGTTTTCAACGAATTCTGTTTTGCCCATGAAGCCAACTTGCTGACCATCTTGCATTAATGGCTTGACATTTAATCTTCCTTTGAAATGTGACCCGTCTTTTCGTACTAATTCTACTACGTCCTCCCATTCGCCTTTCTCTGAGGCGGTTTGGAGCAATAACGGTACTAGAGTCTGTAAGTTTGCTTCTATATGAAACATACCGACATTTCCTTTGCCTACTAATTCATCTCTCGTATAACCGAATAATTCTTCAGCGCCTTTGCCGAACTCAGTTATAGTTCCTTGTAAATCACATGCTATTCCAGATACTGGAAATTTTTCTTCACTCATAATTACCACTGTACTATGGTAACAAATAAACCTTGTTAGATAAATAATTCAAATTCTTGATAATAACGTGATACTATCTACATTCGTTGAAATTGTTATTCCTATAGTTGCATTATCTTGGTTCGCTATTCTTCTTTTTAGAATATTTAGCTATTTCAAAATTGATAAACTAAACTTAAAAGACAAACCTTTCTCTCAACCCTTGATATCAATCATAATTCCTGCACGAAATGAACATCTCAACATCAAACGTTGTTTACAATCTATAAAAAATCAAAGTTATAGTAATTTCGAAGTCATTGTTATTGATGATAATTCTACTGATGACACATATAAAATTGCAGAACAATTTTGTCAACAAGACGATCGATTCACTATTATAAAAATAAATCATGACAATCCAGGTTGGGTTGGAAAAAATTACGCATGCCATGAGGGATATAAAAATTCTAATGGCTCTATTTTATTATTCATTGATGCAGACACTGAACATCATCCTGATTCTGTTATCTCATCTTTTTCATATATGCAACAAAACAATCTTGATGTACTTACTATGTTTCCTCAATTGATATGTTCGGACTTCTGGGGAAAAATTATTCTTCCAATATTGATCTCTATGATCAATATTCTGTATTCACCATTGTTGTTGAATTCAAAACGTACTCCTATTGCATATCTTGTTGGTGGTTTTATCCTAATTAAAAAACAAATTTATGACTCAGTCGGTGGACATGAAAGTGTTAAATCATCTTTTGTAGAAGACAAATCTTTAGGTGAGCGTATTAAAAAATCCGGTTTTAATCTGAAACTTGTACGTTCCAACAATCTTGTCACTACTTATTCTAATATAGGTTACTCTAATAACATCAATGCAATACAGCGTGCTACTTCTGCTTCATTTATTCAATCGCATTTCATTATTGGTTTACTTTCAATATTCTTAGCATTTACTAGCCTTGTATTACCTTATTTCTTGCTTATTTTCATAAATTCTCTTCAATTTCCTTATTCAATTCTTATCCTCTTAACAATTGTATTCATGTCAATGTCTTATCTAATTGAATTTGCGGATATACATCATTCAAAATTTTATGTTTTGTTTCAACCCCTTACTAATCTTATTTTATTTTTTAGTATGATTATGTCTGTATTCAAAATTTACTCAAATTCTAAATTCATTTGGCGAGATAGATCTTATACGAAGAAATAATTACAAGTCTATATCTGTTTGTCTTCTGTAACCAAAATAAGGACGTAAGTATAATCCAAATGCTAACCCTACTAATAATCCTGCTAGATGGGCTCCATGAGCTATATTGGAACCTGGGGAAATGAATAATCCACTTACATCAAGCAATGCATAAACTGCTGTCAATACAACCATCGGTACTGGTAAAAGTCCCCAAACATATACCCGAATAAATGGAGCAAGTATTGCCAATGTTCCCATTAATCCATATGCTGCACCTGACGCACCTATTGCAGGAATCATGTTATCGGGCGCAGTAACATAATATCCTAGATTTCCGACTATTCCTGCTGCTATGAATATTACTAAAAATCTATTACTGCCAAGTAATCTTTCCAGATAAGACCCAAAGAAAAATAATGCAAACATATTGAATAATAAATGATTAAAATCTGCATGGAGGAATATTGATGTTACTAAAGTCCACGGCCATTTTATTACTAATGCAGGAAAGAATGCAAAATATCCCCAAATCTCTGGCCCAAGAATATACTGCAATACAAAAAATACGACTGCTATAGCTATGAATCGTATTGTCCATGAAGTCTGTAGGATGCTAAATTTCCTATTATTATTATCTCCATTGAATTCCATAACTATCTAGATATTCTCCTTGTATTATAAAATATTAGTTTAATATATGTTATAATTAATAGTGACCAACGTTAATCTAGGTTATGAGTAAACCTGCCTCTTTACGTAAACTTCTTGAAACCAACAAACCAATATTGGTGCCTGGAATATACGACGCATTAAGTGCAAAAATTGCACAACAAGTTGGATTTGAGGCTGTTTTTCATACAGGTTATGGCACTGCTGCAACTCTACTCGGCGTTCCTGACATTGGCTTGGTAAGCTTCTCTGAAATGAAAGAAAGAGTTTCTAACATTTGTAATTCCATTGACATTCCTGTCGTTGCTGATGCTGACACTGGATATGGAAATTCTTTGAATACCATGAGAACTGTTAAAGACTATATTCGTTCTGGCGCTTCTGGACTTATTCTGGAAGATCAAGTATGGCCAAAAAAATGCGGGCATATGAAAGGTAAAGCAGTCATTCCAATCGATGAAATGGAATCTAAAATAAAAGCTGCATCACAAAGTCGTAAAGAAGAAAAATCTGACTTGGTTATTGTAGGTCGTACTGATAGTCTTGCCATCGAAGGTGTTGATCAAGCCATTGATAGAGTTAAACGCTATCATAAAGCAGGCGCGGACGTGTTATTCATAGAAGCTCCTGATAAAATCGACGAACTTGAACTTATTGCAAAACAAGTCAAGTTGCCTTTATTGTTAAATCAACTCGAAGGAGGACGTACTCCATTAATCACAATGGAACAAGCAAAAAAGATTGGATTTAAAATCATTCTGTTTCCATTAACATCCTTATATTCCTCTACTAAAGCTATGTTTGATTCCTTGTCTTACCTTAAAAAACATCAAACTTCAGTTGGAATTGAAGATCAGTTAGTAACTTTTGATAAATTTAATAAAATTGTTAATTACGATGATTTTATTAAATTAGAAAAAAAATTTTCTAATAAAAAATAATTATGAATATTCTCTAATTTTCTCTTTACAAATTTCTATTCCATTATATTCACTCGATAATCCTTCGAACTTCTTTATAGCGTTTTTAAATTTATTCTCGTTTAGTATTGATTGAATATTTCCAACCAAGGAATCTTCCTTATTCTTCATATAAATTCCTAAATCTAACTCATTCACTCTTATTGCATTTTGTATTTGTTCACTCTGGTTTTCTATTGGAATTATTATGGATGGTTTACCTGCTGATATTGCATTCCCAATACTAGAATGACCACCTCGTATTATTACGCAATCAGATAACTCAAACATCTCTATCCAAGGACACCATTCAAATTCTGTCCAATATTCTTTCTTTTTCGGTATTGACCTGCCCTTTGGATCTCCCTTTGAAATTATTATATTATATTCATCCTTCACTGGTTCCATCTGTTTGATAATTTTATGGTATACATTAAGTCTGGATTGTCTTGGGCCACTTACTTGTACATATATTGTTTTCTTGTCCTTATCTATGTCTAATTCATTGATTATTGAAAATTTCCTTTTACCCTCTCGTTGTTTTGTTATAAATCCAATGTATGTTATCTTATCTTTTATTGAATCTACTCCTTGTATGTTCTCTTTACATATAGTATAAGGTGGCGGTAAATCTGGAATAAATATCTCATCTGCATAATTCCACAACTTTCCTAAAAGCCGACCATTAATTGTTTCTAATCTTTCTCTTCTTTTATTTCTAATTTCTACTAATAGCTTAATCTGATTCAAAATTACTATTGATGGAATTTTTAGTTTATTCGCACATAATATTGGGGATAATCTCGAATCACTAAATACTACGTCTGGTTTATATTTTTTTAAAAATTTATACTCTTCTTTAAGATGATATAAAAAAATTCCTGATAAAAATGGAGACCTAATCATTGTTTTTGTTGTTGAAACTGTTCCATTCTTCTTCCATGATATGTCTAAAGGATAGATCTTTTTACACTGAAATTTATTCGCCATTAGAAATTCATAACCATCTTTAAATGAACTAAATCTATATGAAAAATCCTCTTCTAAAGAACTCGCAATTATAGACGCTCTACTTGCATGCCCTACTCCTGATCCGAATGTTGGAAAATATACTTTCTTTTTCCTCATCTAATCACTCAAACAAATCTATTGAAAATCTACTTGATTTTGTAATATGTTTCCCATATCTGAATGAATTATATCCTTTCCATCAAATACAATCTTGCCATTTACTATAGTCTTTGTAATTGATCCTGATACTTTCATCCCGTCAAATGGCGAATTCTTTCCTTTCGAAAAGAACTTGTTAACATTAATTACTTGTTCCTTGTTTTCATCAATGATTACTAAATCTGCATTATAACCTTCCTTTATCCTACCTCTGTTCTTTATTCCAAATCTTCTAATTGGATTCCACACTAAAATTTCATATATTCTTTCTAAAGTAATCTTATCTCTTTTGTATAAATCAATCATTACAGGCACGGTTATTTCTAAACCTGAAAAACCCGGTTTCCCATCTACCTTATCTTGTACTGAATGTGGCGCATGATCTGTAGCCATCATATCTATTTCTCCTTTTATCATGCTGTTGAGTATTGATTCTTGATTCTCTTTGTCTCTTAAAGGCGGTTCGCAATAATATCTTGTACTTTCTATATCATTCGTGTTTAAAATTGTATGATGTGGAGTTGCTTCACACGAAATATCTAAATCTATTTTATTCTTTTTTATTATATCCAAACCCTCTTTTGTCGAAACATGTACAAAATGTATCTTACATTCTGTTATTTTTGCTAAATCTATAATTCTCTTTATTGCTTGAATCTCTGATTCAATAGTATGAACAATTCCATCAAACAACTCATGGTTTTCTGCATGTATAGCTAATATTCCATTATTCTCTTTTATCTTCTTCATAATCTTGATCAAATTTTTATCTGATAAATCTTGTTCTTCGAATGGTTTATGCAAGTATATTTTGTATCCAATTGCATTTGCTATTTTTAATTCATTTATGTCATTTGCATTTATGGGCGAACAATAAAATCCCACATTGCAACAAATATTATTCCTTGCTAGTTTCTGCCTATTGTTCAATTCTTCTACATTAGTTATGGGTGGGTCCGTATTCGGCATATCTAAAACTGTTGTAAATCCTCCTGCTACTGCTGCTTTAGTTCCTGAACTAAAATCTTCTTTATAAGAAAATTTTGAATCCCTTAGATGAGCATGTACGTCCACAAATCCAGGAAAAACTATATTCTCTTTTGCGTCAATTGTCTCATCAGCTTCTTGAATATTGTCCTGATTTGTCAGTCTTGATATTCTTCCATTATTGATTGATATACTTGTTTTTTCCAGATTTCCGTTTATCCACACCCTTCCATTTATTATGTTCATATCCATGTCTATTTCCTTCCTAATTATCTACTATTTCTGCCCCTCCAGGCGGTAATACTCGTAAATATTCATCAATTGATTTTCCTTTGTATATTTCTGATATATCACTATCTAATTTCAAAATAAGTTTATTTTTTATTAGCTTTGCAATATCGGAAGCTTTTCGTTTTCCTGGTCGTATTATTACATGTGATAAAGACCTTCTCATTACTGCATCTATCGGACCACTCATGATTGTATGTTTGCCGTTATGCATTACTGCACCTATTGCTAATTCCAATTTCACTTTTTTTAATATAGTCTTCTTACCCTCTATCATAAAACTGCCTTTTGGCATAGACATTCCACTGGGCGCTCCTTTCTTTACTTGTTCGTATTTGACATAATAAACATCAACAGAACTCTGTGACTTCCATGCTCTGCTGAACGATGCAGTTGCTGTAGCAGTCTCAGTTATAGTTGTATCACTTACTCCATCTTTTATGATGAAAAATGGGGATCCAACAATCTCTGAATGGAAAACTAAATCATTCTGTTTTGCATATTTCTTTATAATATTTACATTTGATTGCGAATCTCTACCTCCAATTACTAAATCCCCTTCTAATGAGACGAACCATCTAAATTTCTCAAACCACAATGTCTCTTCTTTTATTTTTATTGACGATTTACTCTCTTCTTGTTTATTTACTTTATTTCTAATCTTGTCTAAATCTGATTTTAGTTTCAATGAAGCAATTTCTATTGATCCAATTTTCCTTTCTAATTTTTTGGCATGATCAAAACACAAAGACGATAACTTTATGGCTGAAATTTCTTTATCTATCTCTATTTCTGAATCGATAAATGGTATCTTTATTATATTGTGCCTGTGTTTGATTATTTCTATCTCTCTTCCATCTAAAATCTCATTATATGAATTTGCTTTACTCAGTTCTACTGCCAAATCTCTTAATTCTACTGCTTTATTCTTATTCTTCTTATATGCATCTTCCTGTAATTTGATTGATTTTTCTAACTCAATTATCTTCTTATTAATTGGTTCCTGTTTGGTAACTGTTTGATTTTTTGATAAATTCAAGGTTATATAATTGTCTAATTCATCCATCAATGAATCTGATTTATGATACTCACTTTTTTTGCTATGTTCTAAATTTATTAATGAAATATCTTCAATTAAATTCTCATCTTTTGCAATCCAGACACCTAAATCATGAGATTTCACTACTTTAACTAATTCTAATATCTCATTTTCTAATTTTTTAATCTCATTACTTGATAGTTTATTGCACTCTTTTTCTTTATCTATATTTATTCTTTCAAGTATTTCTTCAATATATTTCTTTGATAAAGAATAGTTCCTTCCAATCCATTTTGCTATTTCTAAATCGTTCTCATGAATTTTTTCTAAATCCTCTTTCTGAAAATTCTCTATGCTTGCAGCTTTTAATGGAGGGAACTCGTATGTACTTCCAGGAAATATTTCTCTATGACGAACCTTTAATTTTCTTAAACACGATAAAATTTTGTTGTTTTCATCTACCACAATTATGTTTCCTTCTCTAAAGAATTCACAAATTACTTTTCTTTTTCCTTTTTTCGTTTCAAAATGCATTATGCATATTCTTTCTCCTGGAGGTTGCTCAAATTTGATTAATCTCGCCCTCAGTAAGTTTCTTCTAAGAGATGTTACGTATCCTGTTGATTCATCTTTTTCTATATCATACTTCGACTCCCATATTCCAATTTTTGGGTTTACCATAACATATTTTTTTGATTTTCCTACTTGATGTAATCTAAATAAATATGAATCATTCATTACTTGGTAGATATTGTTCAGATACAGATTATCTGATTCTATTTCCTTATTCAATACAGAAATTATCTTGAATAGTTCGATTGATGATAATTCCATTCGAATCCCAAATAATATTATTCATATAGTTTTATATCTCCTTGTATTTTTATATTAAATTGTTGATATGTCCAATTCTAACTTTGTATTTAATGTAATTTTCTGGATCAGAGTCGCTTTTGGTGTAATTTCAGGTTTTTCTGCTGGCCTTCTTGGCTTTACATCTGATAACCCTGACGCTAATATGGGTATATTTTTTGGAATCTCTATGTATCTACTTAGTACTGCTATAGTCCGTCAAATCTTTTTATCAAAAATTAAGGAAGGCGAACGTCTTAAGCTATTTACTACTGGACTCGGCAGCTTCATCGGCTTGTTCCTCTTCAGTTGGATTATCTATAACACTTTCTTTCTCTAGCCTTTCTACTGCATTTTTTGTAAATACTTTCCATACTGAAAAATAACCCTTTTCAAAATCATCTATCCACACCGATGATAATTTTGAATTAATACTTTTTTTCATAACTTTGAAATCTTCTATTGAATCCGCCATGTTCTGATTTTTATTTGAATACTTTGCAATTATACCCTCTAATGCAAAAGTAGAACCTATTATTTTCTCATTTGTTGAATTCTTTAGATGTTCAGATATTATTGCTTTCGCACGAATAAAATCCTTTGCAATGATTTTTTCCACACATTCATTAATTGCTTCTTTTACCATTAGACTTTACCTATTCCCTCTTTTGAAATATTAAAAATACATTGTTTTCCATCATTATTTCTTGCTAACCATAAGTTATCCATTCTTTTTAAACTCACTTTTAGATGAATTAATCTATTTATTAGAAAATCATATGTCTCACGTTCTTTCATATTTGAATCATCTATTCTTGCTCGTATGGTGTTGGTAGTTATTATTGCAACATTTCTGTTCCATGCTAAATCTGATAATTCTCTAATATAACCTCTTAATATGTCATGCATCTCATTCTTTAACTCAAATTTATGTTCGGTAAAATTTCTTGTTAAATCATCTATCATTACACATGTTATTCTATTTTTATCAATGAACTCTTTAATCATTGGAACCGTTTCTAATTGTTTATCTAACGAATTGCATCTGTATGTGTAAATATTATCCAAGACTAACTTAGAGTCATGATTTTTTGCTGTACTAAGCTGAACGATTCTTTCGGGCCGAAAATTTCCAGACGAATCGATGAAAAGAACCTTGTTATTCTTGATTGATGTATTTACTGCTGTCTGGAATAAAATCTGCGATTTACCTGACGAATTTGGCCCAAACAAATCTGTAATTGTCCCTGTCGGAAAACCATACGTAACCAAATCAAGTTCCTCTAACCCTGTTTCATGGCTTGTTATCTTTCTTTGTTTTTCCTTATCTAATAATTCAAATCCACTAATATTGGTAAAATAGTCATTCATCTGAATCTTCCTTAAATATACAATATGTATAGAATACCAAGCTTTTTATTTTTGTTTACGTGCTTTTTTCTTAGATGAATAATAACTTTAATGACAATTCGGATACAAAGATAACCAAGCCACTTCACAAGTTACAAAGATCTGTTAACAAAAATGTTATGGTTCGATTAAAAAACGACATTGAATATCGTGGTAAAATGACTAATGTTGATGCTTACATGAACGTTATTTTAAATGACGCCGAAGAATTTGCCGATGGATCATTATCTGCAAATTTTGGTAAAGTTGTTATACGCGGAAATAATGTTTTGTTTATCAATATCCGACCTGATATTTTGATGTGACATTATTTTACAATGACTAATAATTTTACTTTTACTTCTGAATCAGTATCTTCAGGTCATCCTGATAAAGTTGCTGATCAAATCAGCGATGCACTAGTGGACGCTGCATTATCTTCAGGAGATGAAACTACTCGTTGCGGTATTGAAACTGCTAATACTACTAATTATGTACTTGTATTTGGCGAAACTAAAAACTTTAATCCCAATAATGAAGAAGTTGAATCCATCATTCGTAACAAAGTTCGCGAGATAGGTTATGAACAAGAAGGTTTTCATTGGGAACATTTGAAAGTTGATAACCGACTGCATAATCAATCTGCAGATATTGCATTGGGAGTTGATGATTTCGGAGCAGGAGATCAAGGTTTAATGTTTGGTTATGCATGCAAGGATACACCTTCTCTTCTTCCTGCTCCTATTCATTATTCACATGAAATATTGAAACATCTTCGAATTCTTCGAGATAAAAACCCTGACATCTTGGGTCCTGATTCTAAAAGTCAAGTAAGTGTAGTTTATAGAGATAACGTTCCTGCATACATCGACAAAGTTGTAGTTTCAACTCAACATTCTAACAATGCAAATAACTCTGCAAAGGAACATGCTGAAACCGCAATTCTGGAAGCATGCGGTGATCTCATTGACCGCAATCGTACTGAATTTTTAATTAATCCTACTGGCAACTTTGTCATTGGCGGTCCTCAAGGTGATTCTGGCATTACTGGAAGAAAAATTATTGTAGATACATATGGAGGATATGCACCCCATGGCGGCGGAGCATTTTCAGGTAAAGATCCAACTAAAGTAGATCGATCTGCTGCATATATGGCTCGCTGGATTGCCAAAAACGTTGTTTTAAGTGAACTCGCAGATTGGTGCAGTATACAATTAAGTTACGCTATAGGTGTTAAAGAACCTACTTCACTCTATGTTGATTCTAATGGAGACAATCAATCTATTTCTGATTTGATTACCAAATCTCAAGATCTAACGCCTCTTGGAATTATTCGAAAATTTGATTTATTCAATTTTACAGAATATTCAAAAAATTGCGTTTATGGACATTTTGGTGATAAAAATGTCCCCTGGGAAAAAACAGAAAAATTCTAATTAAGTTAGTCATTCAGTTTACTACCAAAAAATACTTTTTACTTATTATGTCCATAGAATATTGAATAAGTATGATTTCATTAGTTGGACCACAAAATCCTTTATTGGCTCAAAAACTTTCTGATAATCTTGATTCTCAGACTGGTACTATTTTATTGAAACGTGGTTTTGCTCATATGCTTAAACATGGAGTTATTATGGATGTTACTGATGTCAATCAAGCTCAAATTGCCGAAGAAGCTGGCGCAGTAGCTGTTATGGTTCTTGATAAATTACCTGTTGAAGTACGTCAATCTGGCGGCGTGGCACGAACTGCAGGCATGAAAATCATCAAAGATGTCGTTAATAGCGTTTCTATTCCTGTTATGGCTAAATGCCGAATAGGTCATATATCTGAAGCTACCATACTTGAAGATTCTGGTGTTGATATGATTGATGAATCAGAAGTCTTAACTCCTGCAGATGAATCTTCTCATATTTGGAAATGGGATTTTACCACTCCATTTGTTGATGGCGCTAAAGATTTAGGCCAAGCTCTTCGTCGTATTGAAGAAGGAGCATCTATGATGCGTACTAAAGGTGAACCAGGTACTGGAAATGTTGTTGAAGCTGTTAGACATATGCGTGCAATTAATCAAGACATTGCAAAAATATCTTATTTCTACCAGCAACAAGATAAACAAGAATTGTTTCGTATTTCCAAAGAACTCAATACTTCTTATGAACTAGTTGCTGAAACTGGTCGTCTTGGTAGACTACCTGTTGTTAATTTTGCCGCAGGTGGAATAACAACCCCTGCTGATGCAGCACTAATGATGAAACTTGGTTGTGATGGAGTCTTTGTTGGTTCAGGAATCTACAAATCTTCTGATCCTTTGGAACGGGCATCTGCTATTGTACTTGCTACTACTTTTCATGATAAAGTTGAAGTTGTTGCCGAAGCACAAGAAATGATTGACGAAAAAAAATCCATGATTGGACTTGGAGATAATCTAGATTTCAAAATGCAGGATCGTGGCATATGATGAAAAAAATTAATATCGGCATTCTTGGTATTCAAGGCGATATTGAAGAACACGTTGCTTCTGTCAAATCTGCATTTCGTGAGATTACTATTGATGGAATCGTTAGTGTAATCAAATATCCTGAAGAAATCGACTCGATACATGGGTTAATTATTCCTGGAGGCGAAAGTACTTCTATTGGCAAATTATCTAATATTTCTGATTTCCATTCTTCTATTAAAAAGAAAATTACCCAAGGCATGCCTGTTTTAGGTACTTGTGCAGGATTAATTTTCTTATCCAACCAAATTGTTCAAAATTCTTCAAATACCTCTCAAAAATTGCTCGGTTCTCTCGATATAGAAACTGAACGCAACGCATTCGGCAGGCAACACGAGTCTTTTCAATCTGAATTTCCAATTCCAAAATTTGGTTTGGACAAATTCACAGGTGTGTTCATTCGTGCACCTAGAATACGAAATATTGGTTCAAACGTCGAAATTCTCGCTAAGTTGAACGATGAAATTGTGGCCGTTAAACAAGGGAATATTATTGGAACTTGTTTCCATCCAGAGCTTTCCAACACCGTGATATTTCATAAATACCTTATTGAATTGGTTCGAGAAACACTGTGAGAATTTCTGAACTTCAAAACGAACAAAAAAACGTAAACATTGGAGGAGTTGTAACATATGTTGGACAAACACGTGATGTTTCATTAAAATCCGGTAACATAGAAAAAGTTACAACTATAACTGTCCAAGACGATTCTGGCTCTATTCCTGTTAATATATGGGGCTCAATTATTGAAAAAATTAAATTAAATTCTGAAATAAGATTGGAAAAAGGCTACATTAATGAATTTCGAAATCAAATCCAATTTAACCTCGGATATTACGGCAAATTGTTTATCTTACTTGATTCTGCAACCGACTGATTATTTCTTAATCGAATTCTTCTTTTCAATTACTGCTTTAATGAAATTATTATAAATTGGTTCAGGTTCACCTGGCCTACTTAGAAATTCTGGATGATATTGGGTGGCCATATAGAATGGATGGTCTAAAATCTCTAATATTTCAGTACGTCTTCCATCATCGCTAAAACCCGATAATGTAATATTATTCTCTTCAAATAATTTCTGATATTCTTTATTAAATTCAAATCTGTGTCTATGTCGTTGTCGAATCATATCCTTTCCATAAATATTATGCGCAAGCGTACCTTTTACTAATTCTATATCATGTCCTCCTAATCTCATACTTCCACCCTTTTCTTTAATCTTCTTTTGAGATGGCAATATGTTGATGATCGGATTTTTTGTTTTAGGATCTAATTCTATCGAATTTGCATCTTCTAATCCACACACGTATCTTGCAAATGCAATTAATGCTAGTTGGAACCCAAAGCATAGACCTAAAAATGGCATTGAATTCTTTCTTGCATAATCTGCCGCTAACATTATTCCATCAGTTCCTCTTTTTCCAAATCCTCCAGGCACAATAATTCCATCATATTTGTCTAATTTCTTTAAATTTTCTTTATCATTTTCAAAATCTTCACTTTCAACCCATTCCAGCTTAATATTACAATTCATTCCAGCCGCTGCGTGCGATAAAGCTTCATTTACACTAACATAGCTATCTGTTAATGATACATATTTACCTACCATTCCAATATTGATTGTTTTCTTATTCTTACTAAATGTCTTAGAAACTGCCTTCCAATCCTTCCAACTCATCTCTCTTGACGGTAATTTTAGTTTATCAATAATTGATGTTATTATTCCATCATTATACAAATTTTCAGGAACACTGTAAATTGATCCCGCATCAGGATTGGAAATTATACTCTCTAATTCTACACTTGTAAATAATGAAATCTTCTTTTTGGATGTAATTGATAATTGTTTCTCACTTCTTACTACAATTATGTCTGGTTGTATACCTATTCTTCTTAATTCTTGTACACTGTGTTGTGTTGGTTTAGTTTTTTCTTCTCCAACGGGTCCCATTATCGGCGCTAACGTTACGTGAATAAATATTGAATTCTCTTTACCAATCTCTAACCTTAATTGTCTTATCGCCTCTACAAAAGGCAAACTTTCAATATCTCCTACAGTTCCTCCACATTCTACTAAAACAATTCCATCTTCCTGAAATTCCGCAACGCGCCTTATCTTTTCTTTTATTGAATTTGTGATATTCGGAATAATTTGCACACATTCACCAAGAAAATCACCTCGTCTTTCTGATTCAATTACATCCAAGTATACCTGACCTGTAGTTAGATTATGGATTTTTGATAATTCTTTATTCAAAAATCTTTCATAAGTTCCTATATCCATGTCCGTTTCTCCACCGTCGTCTGTCACAAATACTTCACCGTGTGCAAATGGATTCATTGTACCTGCATCAACATTTAGATAAGGATCAATTTTCACACAAGTCGTAGATATTCCGTATAAATCAAGTAGTTTTGCTATAGATGCTGTAACAATTCCCTTTCCAATCCCGGAAAGTACTCCGCCAGTAACAAATATGAATTTTTTTTGTCGACCCAAATTTTGCTTACTAGTCTGCATATTAGGAAATAACTACTATTAGTTTTAACATTTTCGAAAATACAACCAAATCTTGATTAATTTTAATTAATATCCTCTGTATATTATTATTATATCTTGGTTACTTCGTTTTCTCCCGGCTACATCACAGGCTTCTTTAAAGTAAATCATTCAAAAAATCAACTATTAACTGGTTCAACGGGAGCAGGTGTTTGTCTAGAAAAAGGTATTAAAACTACTGTTGATATTTTACCTTCTAAAAAATTTAAATTAAAAATAAATATTAATGGAATTCCATATCCAAACGCTATAGTTTCTAAATCTGTAGTGGATCAAATGATTAACAAATCCAATTGCAAACATGAAATTGCAATTAATCATTTTGTTAATATTCCTATTCTATCTGGATATGGTTCTAGTGGTTCATCTGCCCTGAGTCTTTCTTATGCACTTAACGAATTACTTGATCTTGGTTTTACTAAAATTGAAGCGGCTCAAAAAGCACACATTGCTGAAATTAAATGTAAAACCGGTTTGGGAACTGTTTTGGGAACATATTATGGAGGCGTGCAAATTCGATCACATCCAGGTGCACCAGGAATTGGCAAAGTTACGAAAATTCCTATTGGTACTGATAAAGTAGTGGTTTCTTTTACCTCAGGACCATTGCCAACTTCTAATATTCTCAATAACCAGAAGCTGATTAAATTGATTAATACTGCTGGTAAAAATTCCTTAAAATATTTAACTAGCGACCCTAGTCCTGACAAGTTTCTAGAATTATCTAGAAACTTCTCTTTACAAATTAACTTCTTTCCGTCTGAATTCTATAAATTTATGAAACTTGCTGATAGATTCAATATGACTTGTAGTATGAATTTATTCGGTAATTCTCTTTTCTCCATTCTTAACATTAATGAAACACATGAATTCTATAATTTATTTCTCAAATATAATCTACCAGGTTATATTATGTTCTCCCCCATTAATCATTCAGGAGCTAAACTCGTTGACTAGACATAATATTCCTAAAGAGCATCCTCGAGCTCATTCTCTTAAGATACGTGCTAAGATGTCTGATTCTTTTAAATCTGGTATTTTGTCTCAAAATGGTTTAATTGCTCATGGACGTGGCGAAGCATTTGATTATATTCTTGGAGAAAACACCAATAAAATCTCACTTAAAACAATTCGTGTTGCCACTGCACAATTACTACTTTCTGATTCTGTGATTTCTGTTAATGGAAACTCTGCCGCTTTATGTTCTAAGGAAATTGTTAAGTTATCTAAATTAACTAATTCTAAAATTGAAATTAATCTATTTCATAAAAGTCCGACTAGAGTAAAAAAAATCTCTCAATTATTAAAAAAACACGGTGCTATTGATATTTATGGCGAAAACAAAAAATACCTTACTCATGTTCCTGGTCTAAAAAGCGACAGAAAATTTATTGATAAAAGAGGGATATTTTCATCCGATGTAATTTTTGTCCCCTTAGAAGATGGGGATAGAACCGAGTTCTTGAAAAAAATGAATAAAACCGTGATTACCGTTGATTTAAACCCGCTTTCACGCACTTCAATTATGTCTGACATTAGTATTATTGACAACTTAATTCGTGTACTTCCTGAAATGATTAAACAATCAAAAAATATGTCAAATTTCTCTTCTACCGATCTCCAAAAGATAGTGACCAACTTTAATAATCAAAAACAATTACAATTGATTCTCAAATTCATGTCTAAAAGATTAATAGATTTGTCTACTTAATACTAACTTACGGGTGTCACTGTTGAATGTCCATAAATTATCGAATATGAAGGCAAATTCTCAGAAAATCTCTGCAATTACTGCTTATGATTATTCATTTGCTAAAATTGCTAATGACGCTGAAATTGATATTATTCTTGTTGGGGATTCTGGAGCAATGGTCATGTTTGGTTATGAAACTACTTCTCCTGCTACTATGGAAGAAATGCTTCTTATGTCTAAAGCAGTTTCACGTGGCGCTAGTGACTCACTTCTAGTCGGCGATATGCCTTTCATGTCTTATCATGCCTCTGTCGACGATGCTATTCGTAATGCAGGTCGTTTTATAAAAGAAGGAGGAATGCAAGCAGTTAAAATTGAAGGAGGCAGGCATGTTGCAAAAACAATTCGCGCAATAACAAAAGCAGGTATACCTACTATGGGACACATTGGCCTACAACCACAAATGGCACAATCTTGGGACGGATACAGAGTCCATGGATCTAATTATTCTTCAGCAAAGCAATTGATAGAAGATGCACATGAACTTGAACAAGCTGGTGCTTTTTGCATTGTTCTTGAAATGATTACTGAAGAAGTATCGAAAATCATCTCTGAATCTTTATCAATTCCTACTATTGGTATTGGTTCTGGTCGTTATTGTGACGGTCAAATTATTGTTCTACATGATTTATTAAATCTTAATGACTCATTAAATCCTAAATTCGTTAAACAATACGCTGACTTAAAAACGCAAACACAAAAAGCACTTGGTGATTATAAAGATGATATTAACTCAAATAAATTTCCCACTTCTAAACATTCTTGGTCTATGGAGTCATCTGAACTAAAAAGACTACAAAAATATCTTGGTTTAATTAAAAAAAATAAATTATAATTCATGTGATACTAATGAACGAATATGGCCTGACTAAAAATGAAATATCTAAAAAATTATATTCTTTATTATCTATTGACGAAACGTTTACTTCAGGAAAAATCATCGGTTCCATGTGCACTGAACCTGATTCTTATTCTAAATATATTTATTCTAAATTTCTTGAAAAGAATATCGGTGATCCCGGTTTATTCAAAGGAACTTTATTACTAGAAAAACAAATCATCAATCAAATTGGAAAACTACTCTTCTATTCTCGATGTAGTGGATTTGTTGTTTCCGGAGGCACTGAAGCGAATATTATGGCTATGTGGTCTGCTCGAAACTATTCAAAACAAATTAATCCTGAAGTATTAGTTCCATCTCATTCTCATCATTCTCTCGATAAAGCTGCCAATCTTCTTGGCATTAAATTGATAAAAATACCCTGTATTGACGGTATTGTTGACTCTAATTCTGTTAAAAAACGAATAAATCGCAATACAATCATGGTTGTTGGTGTGGCAGGTACTACTCCACTTGGATTGATTGATCCGATTCCTGAATTATCTGATATTGCACGTGATAATTCTTTATTACTTCATATTGACGCTTCTTTTGGAGGATTTATAATCCCTTTTCTTAAAAATACCAGATATAGTCTACCCCTTTATAATTTCAAGTTTCCTGGAGTTACTTCTATTAGTCTTGATTCTCATAAAATGGGATCTGCTCCTATTCCATCAAGTTGCATTCTCTTTCGTAACAAAAATCTAATTAACAATATAAAAACTAATGTTGGTTATTTATCTGGTGGATCCGAACCTAGACCTACTTTACTTGGCACAAGTCCTGGTGCATCAATTATTACTCTATGGACACTTCTGAATTTACATGGACAACTTGGTTACCGTAAAATCGCTCTTCGTTGCATGGAAAATACAAACTATCTTTTTGATGAATTATTAAAAATACACGATATTTCAGTAATTAACAAACCCGTTCTCAATATTGTTGGATTCAAAATAAATTCTAATCATAACTTAATTGTTAAAGATCTTCGACAAAAAGGCTGGTCGATTTCTATATTTCCAACGCACATTCGCTTTGTCTTAATGCCACACATAAATCGCAAACACATTGATAGTTTCATTAAAGATCTTAAAATCCTCATTAAAAAACACTCAAAATAACATTTTATTCCTAAATCATTCGATATTGTATAAAATAATTCAATTTCCTTTCTATTCAGTAAATATTATTTCATTGTCCGGATTTATATATGAAATATTTGTAAAAACTATTAACACATATTATAGTGTCAATCCGACTGATGTAAATGGTATATATTAAAAAAGTCGAAACTAGAGGTTTCAAGTCATTTGGCTCCAGACCTGTTACTGTAAATTTTGAAGGTCAATTCATTGGTATTACTGGTCCAAACGGATCTGGGAAAAGTAATATTATTGATGCCATCCTCTTTGCAATTGGAGAAAATCGACCTCGTATGATGCGAGTTCCAAAACTCGCTGGACTAATATTTGATGGCGCTGGACAAAATCCTTCTACTTCTGCTCGTGTCACAATCACTCTTGATAATACCGACCGTGAAATCTCAGTTGACAATGACCGTGTAACTATAACTAGAGAAATTCGTTCAGGTGGAGACAGTATATACCTATTGAATGGTAAAAAAGTGCAAAAAGGCACATTGTCGGAATTATTACGTTTAGCTTTAATTAATTCAGATGGATTAAATTTTGTCCCACAGGGCATGGTAACAAGTATAGCTGATAAAGACTCAGACGAAAAACGAATGTTAATCGAGGAAGTCGTTGGTATTGCTCAATTCGATGAAAAAAAGGAAGATGCATTAAAACAACTTGATATTGCTGATAGAAAACTTGAAGTTGCAATGGCAAAAATCGGCGAGGTTAAGAAAAAAATCGATTCTTTGGAGGGTGAAAGAAACGACCAATTACGCTTGCAATACTTAGAAAATGAACGAAACAATCTAAAATCTTCCATTATTGATCAAAAACTCGATAACACAAAAAAATCAATTGAAACTAATAACCACTTAATCCTTCAACTATCAACAGAAAAAGAAAAACTAGTTGAAGAATTAGATTCAATCAGCCAAAAAATTAAAGATTTAGAAACTGAAAAAGAATCAACTCTATCACAGGCAGTTGGCGGAGCAACTGACGAATTATTGGATATACAGATTAATCTCTCAACTAAAAAAGATCAACTTACCAAGTTTAAAAATCAGATAGACGAGTATAAACAAGCTACAAAGAAAATTAATGATTCATTACCCTATCTCAATGCGATGCTATCGGAAAATACTAAAACTGCCGGTCAAGTTGAAATTACAATTAATACAATTGCCCAAACCCTTGTTAAAGATAAGAATGATTTTGATATTTTAAACAAAAATATGAAAGATTGTGATTTACAAAGAAACAATCTCCGAAAATCCATAATTGAAGAAGAAAAATTACTATCAAATATAAATCAACAGCTTCGCACTTCATTCGATAAAAAAAATAAATTAAATAAATTGCTTTCTGATTCAAATGCGAAAAAATCAGTTCTAAACGAAAAAATCTCTAATAATCAGAAAAAGAAAACAGAAACAGAAACCGTTGTTAATTTGATCTCTAAATCTGTCTATGAATTAGAATCTCTAAAGTCCGGCCAAGAAGAATCCCTTACTTATTTACACGACTCTAATTCCAAATTGGCTACTCGGCGTGCACAAATCGAATCTGAACTATCCAAAGCCGTTGACATTCTAACTAAGGCTACTCAACAAGTCATTAAGCATGAATCAAAAGTTGAAGCTGCTAAAGAAATAACATCTAAACAGAACGTTCAGGCAAAAATTAAATCAATTGTAGATGAAAATTCCGTTCCTGGTTATCTGGGAGGTATTAAGGACGTCTTTAATTATTCTGATAAACACAAAACTGCTCTGGAAGCTGCTTCTAAACGTTGGTCTAACGCAATTTTCGTCGAAGATATGTCATCTCTTTTCAAAGTGGTCACATTAATTAAACAACATAAACTTGGACGAGTTGCATTAATCCCTCTTTCCGACGTAATAGATTTTGAAAAAGCTAAAACTCCTAAAAACAAAGACGTTCTTGGCTCGTTGGCAGACTTTATCAAAGTCGATACCAAATATCTCGGAATTAGGAATTTTATCTTTGGCGATACACTACTCGTTTCTTCCGCTAAAGCCGGCTATCTATTATCTCAAAAAGGGTATCGCACTGTTAGTATTTCTGGTGATTTATTTGAACCAGGAGGTTCTGTTTTTGAAACTGGCAGCATCTCTCCACTTGCAAATCTCTTTTTTGATTCTAAATCCCTTTCTCAAATCAAATCTAGTGTTAATAATTTAAGAGAGTCAATCAAAAAACGTAAATCAGTAATCACTAATCTAAATTCTAAAGTCAAAGAAATGGAGTCAGATCAACAAACAAGGAATCTAGGCCTTACAAAATTAACTTTAGAACTTAAGAATCTACAAAATATGAAAGACCGTTATCTAAAAGTTATTGAAAAAACTGATAAAACTGTTGTTGATTTTAATAATCAACTTACAACTGTTTCTTCTATCATTTCTACTCAGGAAAATAATCTTCTTGAGGTTGATACTCTTATCAAAGAACAAAAAACTAAAGTTGACACTCGATCTTCACTAGACTCGCAAAAAACTAAATTGAATTCTCTTGACGATGAAAAGACTACATTATCTAATACAATTGATGAATTGTCCGAAACAATTCGTAATAATGAATCTACAGTCACTAAAGAACGTGCAAATCTTGAACACAATCTAAAAAACAAAGAATCACAGTTGACTCAAGAGATTACTACTCTGGAACAAGAATTACAAGATAAAACTGTGTTTCTCAATACTAGTGATGAGGAACTCTCAGACCTTAAAACTAACGTTGAATCTCTTACATCTCAAGAAAAATTATTGTCTGACGAATCAAGAAAAATGAAACCAATACTCGACGCTCTGGACAAGGAAATAAAATCCCATCTTAAAAATAAAGAATCAATTCAAAGACATATGATGGAAAATACAACAAAATCACAAAATACTGAAAACAACACTTCTCGTTTATCTGATTCAATAAACACCTACCAACACAATTTGAATGAATTGGATACAAATAAATTAATAGAATATTTTTCAGGTGCAGAAACTCTTCTTATAGAACTCGATAAAGAATATAATTATCTACGAACACGTGTTAATCTTCTGGCCGACGAACAATACCGAGAAATCTATTTTGGATATAAAGGATTTTCTGAAAGAAAAAATCAACTCCAAAAAGAAAGACTTGCTATTGTAGAGTTTATTGAAGGAATTGATTCTGAAAAACGCGATGCATTTCTTGACGCGTTCCAAAAAATCGATAAAGAATTTAGAAGTATCTTTGCACAACTTACTACGCGTGATGATGGACACTGCAATCATGATAATTGCCCACCAGGTAGAATTCTACACGGCGATGCATGGCTTGAATTAGATAATCCTGACGAAATTTTTAGTGCCGGTGTTACACTTATGGCCACGTTCCCAAACAAAGTTCCACGTGATATTGTAATTTGTAGTGGAGGTGAAAAAACTATTGCCGCATTATGTCTGATACTAGCTATTCAGGGCGTCAAACCTGCTCCATTTTATGTTTTTGACGAAATAGATGCCGCACTTGACGCTGTTAATTCCACCAAATTGGCTGAAATACTAGAAAACAGAACCTCCAAATCTCAAGTCATAATGATTACTCTTAAAGACACAATACTTTCACGTGTTGATAATATGTATGGCGTATACCATGAACGAAGTATCACCAAAGTTGTTAAACACAAACTTAAAGAAAACAAACCTAAAGAAATTAAGGTTTCAAATATAGCGAAGGAATAACAATCCGATGAAAGATTCTAACCAACTATCAAAAGCACCCTTGAACCTGTTAGTTAATCCTAAAACTGCACGAAAAGGAAAACCTTGGGAAATCGACATTGCAGACTTGCTTGACATCTTCCTGAAGCAAATAATTGCCAAAAATAACCCTGATTTACGATTATGTGGAACTGCTGCACTCTCATCGGCCGTATTATATCGATTTAAAGTGGAAACTTTGTTTTATTTTGAAAAACTAAAAGTCAAACGCCCTAGGATTTCTCGAAGTGGCCCGCCTAGTATTATTGTATTGCCTTTCCGTTACGAATTATATTCTACATCAATTGACGATTTAATCATAAACCTAGAAAAGATTTTAGAAGATGTTTCTAGACAAGATATTGAAAGAAAAGATAAATCATCTCAACTTATTCCTGATTCAGAACCTGATTTTGATAAATATGTTGTAAAATTTGAAGAACTTGCAAAAGATTTCAAAACAGAACTTATTACTAAATTGTCTGATAACGATAAAATGCTCTTTAGTGAACTTATCAAAGATAAATCCGCAATAGAAAAAGCTAGATCATTTCTGTTATTATTATTCGTTGCAGTCGATGACGTGGTTAGCTTAGAGCAACTCGAATCTCCAGATTCCCTTGACTCTGATATTATAATAACACGTGTATTACGATGACTAACTCTACCACTTCATCTATTTCTAATGACAAACTTCTTCAAGCAAAAATTGAAGCTGCTTTATATGCTGCTGGAAGACCCTTATCTAAATTTGAACTAGCTAAAGCAGCAGGTATTACTTCTACCATCAAATCATCAAATATTGCTAGACATCTTATGTCGAAAATAAATTCAACATTTGAAGCGATACAAATGTTTGAACTTGAAGGAGAACGATTTGTAATCCAACTAAAATCTGATTTCACTACGTCTGCTAGAAAATTTTCTTCAAGACCCTTGCTATCTACTGCCGAATTGAAAACATTGTCTTTTATCGTCTATTTCCAGCCAATTTCTGGAAAAGATTTGGCCGATAGACGTGGACCTAATTCTTATCAACACGTAAGGACGCTCAAACAACTTGGCTTTATCAAATCTGAACCTAGTGGACGTACTAAAATCTTCAGCACAACAAGCAGACTTGCGGAATATTTTGGAATTGCCAATGATCCTGCTATATTGAAACAACAACTAGTAAAATACGGCTTTAAACCGAAAAAAGCCCAAGTTATTCAGCCTTCTCCAAATAAACCATAAAATTATATAAGATTGAGATATCTAATATGATGTAAATGGTAAAATCATTAGAAAATATCAGAAAACGTAAACATACAGGCGGCCTTATCAAGCATACCCGTAGCCGACGTTCAGATGAAAAAGACTCGTTCTCTGTTGATACTTTATTAGGCGATCATTCTATTCGTGTTAAAAACTCACGTGGAGGAAATATCAAGGTATCTCTTGTCTCGGATAATTCAGTTAATGTAATTGATAAATCAAATAATAGTATCAAAAAGGTTGCTATTACTCGTGTTCTCAAAAATCCCTCAAATAGAGATTACGAAAGACGTCGTGTAATTACTCGAGGAGCAATTCTTGACACTGAACTTGGTAAAGTACGTGTGCTGTCACGTCCTGGCCAATCAGGAATTATTAATGGAATACTTATTAGTGAATAATTGGAGATTTAAAATATGAAATTTTTAGCACAAGTATTTGTTGGTTCTAATCCATTTCTTCAAGAAGCAGTATCTTGGGGTGTAGGTATTGTTGTTTTATTACTATCACTTGGTTTCTGGTTTATGTGGTGGTACTTGGGAAGACAATCCAAGTCTTAACTATCGCGCGTTTATTCTACTTACAATACTTAATCATCTTGGTGTAATCTCTTATGAAAGACTACGAAAAACAAGTAATTTGGTTGGATTATTTCAATTCCTCTTATTCACGCTCTCAAGGTAGGCGTGTTTCTCGTAATCGTTCTATAAAAAATCCTGTTTTACCTGATCTTCTTGAAGCTGCAAAACGTCTAAATCTTAATCCTGTTGGTCATGAAGTTATACATCCTAAACGATCATCTGTTAATTCTGGATACATATCTATCGATAAAAAGAATAAAAAATCTACTGTCCTTCAAGACTTGGCAAAAATGCTTACTATAGTTAAAGGCGAATCTAAAAAGTCTCCTAAATGATCATTCATGTCTACTAAACTCTCTGACTCGACTACATTGTTCCTCGAAGGTAGCACTGAATTTTATGTTCCAAAAAACAGTCTCACCCAAACTCCTCCTCCACGCACACCTGTCTTTTTTAATACTATGGCGAAATTCAAACGAAACTTATTAATCTCCATTTTTAACAGTTACGCGTCACAATCTGGTCATAAACTTACTTTTTCCGATACATTATCAGGAGTTGGAGCAACCGGAATTCGCTTAGCTAATGAATCAAATTATGTTCAAAAGATTTACTTTAATGACGCTAATGTTAATGCGTCTGAATTATTACAAGAATCCATTAACTATAACTGTCTAGATTCATCTACCGAAGTCTCTATAAACGAAGCCAATAAATTCCTGTCCAATTTTACTAATCGAGATACTCGATTTGATTTTATTGATCTTGATCCATTTGGTTCTCCTATCCAATATATTGATTCTGCTGTTAGAGCGTTAAAAATTAATGGGGTGATATCTCTTACCGCTACTGATGGAGCAGTTCTTTGTGGCGTATATCCAAAAGTTTGTCTACGAAAATATGGAAGCATTTCTCTTAATACAGAATACTTCAATGAAACTGCATTACGTATATTGCTCTTCTCTTTAGCTTCTATATCGTCTCATTATGAACTTGGAATTAAACCTCTATTCTGTCATACCGATAAACACTATATCCAAGCTTACGTTCAAATCACTGATTCTATATCTGATACTGAAGGTAAAATTGGTTTCCTTGGACATTGTTTTACTTGTCAAAATCGTGTAGTTTCAGAACTTCCAGTTCTATCTTGCAATCTTTGTTCTTCGGATAACAAGATTGCCGGTCCAATCTGGACTGGAAATATCTTCGATAAATCTTTTCTTAACATCGCTATAAATAATACCGATGATTCAAATCTACTCAAATTATATGAAAATGCACTTTTAGAATCTTCTCTTCCCCCTCTATATTATGTCACAGATAATATCTCTCAAAATCTTAAAATCTCCTCCTTTCCTGTTGAAACCATTTTATCAAGATTAAAGGAAAATAACTTTCTTTCTTCTAAAACTGTTTTACATTCTACCGGTTTTCGCACCGACGCCAATATCGAAGAAATTAATTCACTATTATCTAAAACTTCTACAAGCAATATATAATTCACTACTTGCATTTCTACTTACTTTTGGTTTTATTAATTTAACATTTGTGAAATTCTTTCTTAATTCATTTTCTAATGGCTTTAACATCGGTCCATCGAATGCCTTTAATAAACATTGACCGTTTTCTTCTAATAGATCAGGAAACCTGTTTATAATCAACCTCGTAAGATCTATTTGATTGTTGTGATCTATCTTCCAAATTCCTGATATATTTGGAGCCATGTCTGAAAGAATTACATCTACTTTCCTTCCTGCTTTATTTAATATATTATCTACAACCTTTTCGTCTCTGATATCTCCTTGAAATATTGTAACGTTTCCACCTATTGGTTCTATGGGAAGTAAATCAACTCCAATTACTTTTCCTTTTGGCATTACTAGTTTAGATGCTACCTGCAGCCAACCTCCTGGCGCAGCTCCAAAATCCAATATATTGTCATTTGATTTGATTAGATTATATTTCTTGTTTAATTCTATTAGTTTAAATGCAGATCTGCTTCTATACCCTTGTTCTTTTGCAAGTTTTCTATAATGATCCTTCTTAGCATCCTCTAATCTCAAAATATAATACTATGATGTTCTATTCTTTTTTAATCTTATCTTGTTCTGTTAATACCCAGTTTTCAATGAACAAACAATCAAACGGCGTAACCACTCCATCATCTGCACATCTTTCTTCTTCAGGACAGGTTATACATGGAATGTTTTCTATTGAATCAACCTTTACTGGAAACTTCACAGGTGTTAATTTATACGTCCATCTTCCTCCCTCCAAAAGTTTTTGCCGATCAACAATTCTTCTTTTTTCTAATTTTATCGCTAACCGTGAACCTTCTCTACTGCTTAAACCTAATTTCTTCCAAAGCTCACTTTGTAGTATTCCTTCCCTTCCATTTTCAATTACTATTTCATAAACTCTTGCTGTCAAATCTGCAAATTCAATTTTACTCTTTCTTCCACGTTTTGTTTTCTTTTCAGGTTCTTTAGTTTCTTTAACTTTTGGTTTACGTCCCCT
>CAZKFJ010000009.1:33711-36539 GCA_964552125.1 uncultured Nitrosopumilales archaeon
GTTTTCTTTTCAGGTTCTTTAGTTTCTTTAACTTCTTCTTTATTTTCTAATTTGTTATTTTCTTTTATCATAGGACTTCTGTAATACTAATATCGTAATCTTGTCTTTAATAATTATTTTGTTTTAATTATTTGTCTTATTGTATATCTGTCTAAAATCTCTCTTGTTCTGTTCCTGATGGTAACTTCAGTTACATCCGCATATTCTGCAATCTCTCTTTGTGGTATCTTCTCACCCAACATTACTGACGATATATATACAAATGCCGCGGCTATGCCTGCAGGTGATTTACCGCTTGTAAGTTTTGTATCATTTATCTGATTAGCCATTTTTACTGCACAAAGTTGTATTTTTGGGTCTAATTCAGCTTTGTTTACTAATTTTGAAATATAGCCTTGTAGTGGATGAAGTGGAACATGTTCTTGTTCTACGTCTCTTAATATTAACCTGTAATATTTTGCAATTGTAGGTTTAGGAAGACCAGAAACATCGGATATCTCTCTCATTGATTTACTTGTTCCACATTTTCTACAAGCAAGATAAATTGACGCTGCCGCCATTCCTTTTATTGATTTACTTTTTGCCGTTCCATTTCCTAAAGCTTTTCTATAAATTAATGCTGCAGTTTCTTTAGTAGAATCTGGTAAATTTAGAAGTCTTGAAAATTCACTAATTCTTCCTAATACATTTGCTAATCCTCTTTCTTGTGACGACGACGTTCTTAATCTTTGTTGCCATTTTTTCATTCTTTCCATTGATTTATTATTTGCTGAATTACCATCTTTTACAATATCTCCTATCTGAGTTGATAAACCTCTATCATGCAGTGCTAAACTAGTCGGTGCACCGGTTCTTACTTTTTTCATTTTATCATCAGAATCTATTGCTTTCCATTCGGGTCCAGTATCTACTATTCTATCATTTCCAACTAAACCGCAACCAGGACAAACATATTCTCCTCTTTCAATATCACCAATCAATGGTGTTTTACACGAGTTACAAAAAACTGATTCACTATTTTGAATGGTCAAGTTATATAATTACTTGATATACACTTTCTTACCTATAACTCTTCTAGCTTTATCATTTAAAGGAATTGCAGAAATATACGGAGATTTAACCGGTCCTATTACTTCGGAAATTTTTGCTATTTTATTTCCACGTTGATCAAAAACATTTTTTCCATTTACTTTCTTAGATTTGCACTGGATAATTAATCTGCCACTTTTTGCAATATGTAACGCCAACCCTGTTTGTTCCATGCATCGATAATATCGTTGATTATATTAACCCTTTTCTATCATAATTCTGTTTCATGTGTCTCTATTTTGTAATAATTATATCTGATTAATTTAATCTAAATATGGGCCCGTAGCTCAGCTTGGATTAGAGCATCGGCCCTCTATTATGGGGAAAGCCGGAGGTCGTGGGTTCAAATCCCTCCGGGCCCGCATTATTTTTTTCTTAATCTTTTTGTGTATTTTCTTTAATATACGCCATTTTTTTCAGTTAAACATATATCTTTTTTTGCTTAATTACTTGTGATATAGTTGACTAATTCTTTATTTCTAATTCCGATCGAAGATTTAATTCTACCAGGAATTATTTTTATCTTTTCAATAGTATCTGCTTATTTCATTGATTATTACTCTCGAAAAACTATTCTTCGTTTTAAAACCAAGGATAATGCCCCATTACGTATTCCTATATTCTTGTTTATTATTAGCTTGGGCTTAAATCTCATCATCTATCTTAATATTGATTTACTTTCTTCTCAAATCTCTTATTTACAAACATTATCTCAAATTTTTACGATAGTTATTGCCGCCATACTTCTTAATCGTATTTCAAAATCGTCATTAGCCGATTCATCAGTAAAAAGGAAGATGGATGTATTTTCTTTACGTATCTTACAAAAGATGTCAACACTTTCAATTGGATTTATCTCATTCTGGATTATTATTGGATTATTTGGTTATGATGTCGAAAATAATTTATTATTAATCATTCTCGTTTTATCTACAATAGTTCTTTCTTTTGCAATTGCTAAAGATACATTAGGGAATCTTTTAGCTGGATTAATTATTTTTATTTGGAAACCATTTAAACAAGGTGACTTTCTTTCAATTAATGAACAACAAATTTCTGGCCTGTTGTCAAACATTGGTTTAATGTTCAGTAAACTAGTTGATCAAGACCAAAATGTTACTGTTGTTCCTAATAACTTGCTGATTTCTAATACTGTCTCAATTTCTTCAGGTAAAAATTATTTGATTAATTTATTTTATAAAACAAGTAATTTTCATAATGCGGATAAAATTAGGAAAATACTTATCCAATCTGCCAGTGTAACTAATTATGTTGATTCTAAACCTCGACCTATTGTTCTAATTGACGATCTTCATGGTGATGAATTTACTCTCGAATTAATTTGTTATACAACTAAATATAATCAAATCGATAAGATAAAATCTAATATTCGTACTAATTTTCTCAAAGAATTAAAAACATTGGGTAAAACACGAACAACACGTAAAACTGACTATTTCGATCCCGAAGAAATCCTTTACTAGTCTTTGTTTTTATCTAGTTTTGTATATCTATACAAAGAAATCAGCGTAAATATTATAGCAATCAATAGAATTGCTATTAAAATTACGAATATATAGTAAATTATTCTTGAAGATCTTTCTTCACTCGGAGATAGACATTTATCAACTAATTGACATGAATCGAAGGGATCTGCTATTTCTGATATTATGTCTACTTGATTCTCCTCTTCAGGTTCAGAAATTACATTATTGACCTGATTACTTTTATTGACCTGA
>CAZKFJ010000010.1:0-27208 GCA_964552125.1 uncultured Nitrosopumilales archaeon
TCTCTGAATCATCTGTAGGTTTTTCTTGTTCAGCAGATTCTTCTACTTTGTTTTTGTCATTATTCTGTGTATCTTTAAATTGTTCAGTATAAGATACTTCATTCACATCTTCTACATATTTCATAATTTCATTTGCTACGGCTCTTTTGATTATTTGTAAACCTTCTAATAAGAAATATTCATCTGGAATTTTTATATTCGCAATATTCTGTTCTACTTCGACTGTTATCTTCTCGATGCTATTTGGAATTCTTCTTTCGATAATTTCATTTATCATTTCTTTATTGTCTTCAATTTTCTTGACAACAGTAAAATTATATTCTAAAGTTCTTCCCGCATATCTGTGATTAAAATCAATTTGCGCTCTTCCTGAACCTACAAACCTCACTATTCCTATTCTTCCATCTATCTCAATTTCTGACCCAACACTGATTTGGTCTGCCTTGTCTCTGAATTTCTTTAGAGGAAACAAACTTGTTTTTGACGCATCTCTTACTCCGAATCCTTTCTCCGGTGGAATATCGATATTTACTTGTTTTCCTATTTCAGCTTCTGCCAGAGCTTCATCTAAGCCTTTTAGCACCCAACTGTCTCCAACTGCTACTAACCGAGGTTTAAACACAAAATCCTCGTCAAAATCGCCAATTTTCTTGCCTTCTTCTTCGATTGTCGTCTCTATGAGATCCCCTGTATCCTTCACTTTGGCCGTAAAATCTAACAATATTAAGTCTCCATTATTCATAGATTATTATCTTACACTGCAAGTATAAAAATAAATTAGTGGTAACGAAACTTAGAAAAAGTTATCTGTCTCTATTAATTATAATATCCTGAAATTAAATGTCAATTAATGGAAACGACTCTACATATCAGAAGTTGATTATGCTTCCCGGACCAACTAATGTACCTATAGAGGTAACTCAAGCAATGGTCGCCCCTAGTATCGGTCACCGAACGGCCACTTTTAGCTCCCTCATGAAAGAAATGATTCGTAAGGGAAAAATTCTATTTGAATGTGAAGAAGATATTATTCATTTATCTGCTTCTGGTACTGCCGCAGTCGAAGCAAGTATAACTAACATTCTTCGAAAAGATGATAAAGCAATAGTTACTGTATGCGGAGAATTTGGTGGAAGGGTCTCAGAACAAATCGCTAGTGTCGGAGCCACTCCTATCGAACTAGTTGCCGATTACGGTGATTTTCCTTCTTTGTCTGATTTTGAACGTGCCTTAGAAAAACACCCTGACGCTAAAGCAGCATACATCGTAACTAATGAAACATCATCTGGAGCAATGTGTCATTGGCTCAAAGAAGCTGGAGATTTAACTTCAAAACATGGAGCATTTCTTGTAGCTGATGCAGTTTCTAACTGGGGTGCAGATAAAATGCCTCTTGAGGATTATAATATTGATTTTATTGCTACTGGCAGTCAAAAATCTTGTGCAGCACCTCCTGGACTAGCTATGATTGCGCTTAGTAAAAGATACAAAGAACAAATGATGAAGGATCCACAGAAACTTCATTTTCTAAACCTTCCGCGTTTTATTAAAATGTCCGATAAAGTAAAACAAACTCCTTTCACTCCGTGTTTGCCTGTCTACTTTGCTTTGAACAAAGCATATGATATTATGGTTGAAGAAGGAATGGAAAATAGATACGTCCGCCATCAAGTATGTGGTAAAGCATTTTACGATGCATTTGAGGCAATGGGATTACAACTCTTTGGCTCCCCAGAAACTCGTTCTAACACTGTTATATCTATTGCATATCCTGAAGGAATTGACGATAAAGAATTTCGTGGTTCATTAGCTAAAAACTATGGTGTAGTTGTGGCTGGAGGTTTTGGAGAGATGATGGGGAAGATATTTAGAGTTGGAAGTCTCGGCATGATTAATTCATTTTATGTCCTTACTACAATTTCTTCAATTGCAAATAACTTGAACCGTCTTGGATTCAAGGCTGATACTGACGCAGCAATCGATGCAGCATTGAAAAATCTCGCTAAACTATAGATTTCATTCGTTCTACTGCATTAATTTCTTTTAGATACTGAGCTATCTCAGGCGTGACCAGAGATTCCCATTCCTTGTCTAATTCAAGTCTCTTTCTTACTTCAGTGGCAGATAGCTCATTTCTATCTTGTAATGGCACATTCAATACTTCTGCCCCATCTTCTTTGAACAATTTTTCCGTCAATTCATCATTTGTGAAAATTAAATTATATTCTCCTATCGTATTCTTGATCGATTTTATCCATTCTGTATGATTCCTTGCATCATTTATGGGCACAATAGAAATATTATCTTGTAATTTTTTTCCCTTTAATGCTAGACCAATCATTCTCTTTCTTTCTTCAAACGAAAATGGATTCCTTTCCTGATTGCTTTTCTCTGCACTCCCAACAATTACGAATAATCTTTCTGAATTATCTCTTGCAAATTCTATGGCATTTACATGTCCTTTGTGCAGAGGCTGAAATCTTCCTATTAGTATTCCTACTTTCATATCCCGTATTCTAGTCATAGAAATTCTATTTAAATCCCCATTGTATTTAATGTTCTAATGATAAAAATTGATGGTTCGCAAGGAGAAGGCGGAGGACAAATTCTTCGAACTTCTGTTTCTCTGGCCGCAGCTCTTGGAGAATCTATAACAATTGATAATATACGTTCTAATAGGCCTAAACCTGGACTTCGGCCTCAACATTTACACTCAATTCAAACAATTGCAGAATTAAGTAATTCTACTACAGAAGGCCTAGATCTTAATTCTACTAAGGTTTCTTTACATCCGAATAATATATCTTCAAAAAACATTGACATTAATATTGGAACTGCAGGAAGTATTACTCTTCTAGTTCAATCTCTTTTACAATCAATCAGTATTTCTGGTAAAACGTTTATGTTTACTATTACTGGAGGAACTGATGTAAATTGGAGTCCTTCTGCTGATTATCTTTGTAGAATTGTAATTCCCTTGCTTGAAAAATTCGGATTTTCAATTACTTCATCCATTATTAAACGTGGTTTTTACCCTAAGGGCTCTGGTAAAATTATTTTTAAAGTTAAATCGCCCACAAAGATAAAACCTATTTCTATTATTGAACCTGAATATTCTAATTTGGTCATTGACGGCATAATCACTTCGGACTCTTCTATTTCTAAACCCCAATCTCAAATTGACGAACAGTGTTTATATGCAAAAACCTTCTTAGAACAACACCAACTCAACATCGACTCTATAAATACTTCTACACATGATTCAGGCTCTTTTTCATCAGGAATCTGCATTTCCAGTACTTCTCAAAATTGCTTCATTGGATCTGACATTTTAGAAACTAATGTTAAACAATTAAATTCATTAGGAAAAAACTGCTCTAAAAAATTTCTTTCTGAATATGCATCTAACTGTACTGTTGATCATCATCTTGCCGATATGATTATTCCATTTCTCTCACTTTCAAAGTCTTCATCTCAATTCACTACATCATATGTTAGTTCTCATTTACAAACTAATCTTGATTTATGCAAATCGATTACCGGAATGAATTATATAATTAACAAAAAAAATAAATTTTGTTATTTAGTTTCCATCAATCCTTAAAAAGGATAATGGTTAATCCTGTCATATGGCGATGCCTTATCAAATTCCTGGAGCAACCGCTGTTGGCATAACTTTTGACAACGGAGTTGTTTTAGCCGCGGAAAAACGTGTTTCATATGGAACCCATCTCGTTAGTCGTTCGGGAAAGAAAGTCTTTAAGCTTACTGATACTGTTGGAGCAGTCGCTGCTGGCATGATTTCTGATATGAATATCCTGATGAGAGAAGTAACTGCACATGCAAAAATCTTACAATTAGAAACTAATCAACCTGTACTTCCAAATTCTATCGCTAAACTCATGGGTGTTATAATGTATCAACAAAAATTCTTCCCTATGATGACTCAGATTATACTTGCCGGTATGGAAAATAAGAAACCCGCAGTTTATGTTCTTGATCCTTTGGGATCTGTTATTCCTGATGAATATGCTACTGTTGGAACTGGAGCAGAATTAGCAATTGGTGTAGTTGAATCTGAATACAAGAAAAACCTTAGTGAAAAAGAAGCAGTTGATTTAGCTATTAAATCTATACGTTCTGCTGTAAATCGTGATGCTGCCTCTGGTGATGGCATAGACATCTTGATTGTTACAGAAAACGAAATTCGTGAACAATCAGAAAAAACTTGATTTATATTTTATAATATTCTATTGTAATTGTCTATGTCTAAATCTCTCTCAGATTATCTTTCTGAATATAAATGGATGACTCTTGTAGTAGTAAATGTTGCTACATTTCTTGCTCCATTAGATACCGGAATCGTTGCACTTGTATTACCAAATATTGCTCGGGACTTTCAAACTGGTATAGACATTGCTATTTGGGTTTCTGTAATATATTTAATTGTACTCACCACTTTCATGACAAGCTTTGGTAGATTCTCTGATATTCATGGAAGAAAAAAATACTTTGTAGTAGGCCTTGGTATTTTTGTAATTGGTTCATTTTTCAGCGGCATGTCACAAACTATTGCCGAATTGCTAATCTTTAGAATTATACAAGCTATAGGAGCTGCACTATTGTTAGTGAATAGTCGTGCTATAATTACTGATGCATTTCCGCCTGAGGAAAGACGATTAGCAATGAGTATTCATGTTACTGTGATATACCTTGCAATAGCTACTGGACCTGCACTGGGTGCAGTTATTACTGAATATATTGGATGGAGAAATGTCTTCTTTCTTAATGTTCCTTTAGGACTAGTTCTTCTCCCAATTGTCTCATCTAAGCTCAAAGAAAGTGCAAAATCTCTCAATAAATCTATGGATTGGCTTGGTTCATTCTTTTTTGCATCCTCGTTATCCTGCCTTCTTGTCGCTATAACATTTGGACCAAAAGAAAGTTGGACAAGTATTGATCTGTATATTGAAGAAATTTTCCTTCCAATGTTCGGAAATATTCATTTCTGGTCTCGTTTTGCCATATCTATTCCTTTATTGCTTCTTCCATTACTTTCACTTGTATTCTTGATAATTTTTGTCATTGTTGAGTATAAAGCAAAGAACCCTATACTCGATCTTCGAATGCTAAGTAAAAATCGATTATTCTTGTCCACTAATCTTACTGCATTGTTTATGTACACTTCTCATTACAATGCCCTTGTTATGATTTCTTTTTACCTGCAATTAATCCGTCTTATTGATCCTACTGAAGCTGCTTTTATGCTCTCTGCTTTCCCTTTGACTGTTGTAGTAACTTCAATCGCAGTTGGCAAATATTCAAAACTCGTATCTTCTAGAGAACTTAGCGCTCTGGGAATGGCGATAGTTGCAATTTCTCTCCTTCTTATGAGCCGTCTTACTGTTACATCTTCTGTTTTGTTTATAGAAGTTTCATTAATCATTATGGGTATTGGACTTTCATTATTTGCCGCTCCTAATACTAATGCAAATCTTTCATCTGTAACATCAGAAGATCGTAGTTTGGCAAACGGTATGTTGGGAACTATGAGACATCTTGGCCAATCTCTAAGTCTTGCTATTGGTGCATCTACTGTTGGACTATTTCTCTCCGAAGATATCTATAGCGTGGGAGGATCCATATCTGTAGTCGAATATGTCGGAGGTCTTAGTCAAGCATTCTTTATTGGTTTTATTATTGCAGTTATAGGAATCTTCATAGCTTTAATCCGTGGAAATAAATGACCGTAAAAACCCCCTCCATTTCTAAATTAAATTCAGCTCAGCAGAATATCTTCACTGCGTCAAAATTGATTGGACAAATGACTATGAGTACTTTTGGCCCTTTTGGCATGGAAAAGTTAACTGTGAACAACTATGGGGATGCATTTGTTCTTCGTGATGGTAAATCTATTCTAGAGAAATCAGATTTTGACCATCCTGTTGCTAAGATATTGTTGGACGTTTCAGATACCATGGCTAAGAACGTAGGCGATGGCACAATTTCTGCTATTCTCTTGACCTCCTTTCTTCTTGAACAAGCACGTATAAATTTAGAAAAAGGAATTCATCCAAATGTTATTATCGATGGCTATAATCAGTCTCTTGATTTCTCTCTTTCTCTACTTGATTCTATAAAGTTCTCGATACAAGATAAATCTCAATGGAAAAATCTTGTCTATTCTTCACTTTCATCAAAATTCGGAACCTTGGAATCAGAAAAAATCTCCCAATTAACCGTAGATTCAATTCATAATATTGATCCTTTATTTTCTGACCCTAACACTGTTGATTATATTACTGTTCTAAGTCATGGTGGAGACTCGACTCTGAATAGTAACTTGGTCGATGGAATTGTTTTTGACGCTGATCCCTTGTCTAAATCTGAACTCCTACCGTTAACTGACATCAAGCTTGCAATTATCTCATCTTCTTTATCAATTTCTGATGAAGGTTTAAAAAAAGAAATTACAATTAACGAACCTCAGCTTCTTAATGAATTCAAAAAGACAGAAAAACAAATTTTAGCCGACAACATTCAACCATTGATCAACAATGGAATTAATGTTCTATTCAGTCATAAAACTATAGATGATTCATTAATCTCCAAACTTGATTCCTTGGGTATACTAGCTGTTAAACGCGTTCCTATGAAATCTCTTGAACAAATTGAAAGATCTACTGGATGCATTATTGTTAATACTTCTAAAGAAATATCTAAGAAAACAATCGGTTATTGCTCAAATCTTACATCTATGAAAATGTACGATAAAAACTGGTTTGTTCTAGATCATGGTTCTAAACATAAATCGAATACTATTCTGATTCGAACTGAAACCCAAAGATATAGCGACTTGTACGAAGATATTCTTCATCGTATACTCTCACTAGTTCGTATCTCTATGGTAAATCCGTATATTGTCTATGGAAGCGGTTGGTTCGAATTCATCCTTTCTAATCGCCTTCGTTCCTTTTCCCTTACCAATAATAGACTTTCACAATTGGCAATTCATTCCTATTCCAATGCTATTGAATTACTTCCTATTTCTCTTGGTTTGAATGCAGGTTTTAACAATATTGACTTGATCGTTGCCATAAGAAACTCTCAACCATCTCCTGATCGCTATATTCATCTTGATTATTCGAATAGGAAATTATCTAATAGAAAGAATTCACGAATAATTGAATCGGCTTTTATGAAAAGACAACTATTAATTACTGCTACTGAAGCTGCTAATTCTATTCTAAGAATAGATGACATACATGAGACCAAAACTCAGGGTAAATGATTATTTATTCCTAATTGTTGAAAATACGTTCATTACACCAACTAGTTGTCCTAATAAAACCAATGAAACAAATACTCCCGTAGGCAATACGAAAGGTTCTATTAAAAATCCTACCGATGCAATTGATAGTCCTTGTCTTAGAGCTTGACCTCCTTGCCATCCGATAAATGAAATTGTCGTTGCCACTCCATATATTGATAATTCAATAAATACAATTTGAATTATTGCCAATCTTTTTGAAGTTTCGTTTTTGTTAAACATGGATGATAAAGAACCATAAACAATACTCCATCCAAGCATTCCCATAATTCCGACTATGAGAAATACAAAATATCCTACTATTAACCACGTTCCAGGAAACGCACCTATAATCAAAGGAAGACCTGACGTTGGAATCAGTATTGGTAATGTAAAACAAATTGCTGCAACTGTATTTATCAAAGCCAGTATCAGAAAATATTTTGATACTAATTTTGATTCAATTAAATCGGACATGCGAATTTACTGTTCTTGTCTAAGTGTTACTAAAATGTTTAATATTCCGATTGCTGTTCCAGTCAGTGCCAATCCCATTCCTGCACCTGTTGGAATTACTGTGAATGTAATTAAAGTTTGAACGATAGCAACTCCAGCACCCATACATTGATCAACAAGTACTACACATCCTGTTTCGGGAATCATTGCTCTTCCTCCAATAAAACCTGCTAATGCAAAGAAAGTTGTCGTAACGTAGACTCCCAATGCGGTTACAAAAAGGTGACCTCGTGCTAATAGTTTGTTAGTTGTTTTCTTGTTCATTACCCTTGATGAAATATAGTATGTTCCTGCCCATCCTACCATTCCCAATATTCCTACTGTAACATGTACAAGGAATGCAATTAATAGCCAAGTTCCAGGAAACATTGCTACTGCCGTAGATAATGAAAATAAATCTCCTTTTGGCGGAATGTTTCCATTTCCAATTGTATCTGGAAGTAAAAATACTGTAACATATAGTAATGATAAAATTGTGTTAATTACTGCAGCATATACAAACCATGTTGCTACTTTTTCAGTTTCTACTCGATTAGACATTTACATTTACCACATTAAATCTCAACATTGTAACAATAAAAACCTTGGGTTCAACCATTAAATATTAGTAGTGAAATTTTACCTAATTATGGAAATATTTGTTCTTCCTTATCCTTATCTTGTATAATTATGGCTTTATATGGACATGATTGAGCAGCTTCTAATATAGTTTGATTACTTGCACCTTTTTCATCAACTAATTCAAGTGGCGCATACGCCATAAATGAAGATTTCAAACTCGCTTCATCTATCTTGAAAACCTGCGGTGCAATAGCAACGCAACTTCCTACTCCCATACATGCTTCTTTCTCAATTTCCACACCAATGTTTTTTTCATTTATTCCACTAACTTTCGAAAAATTTCCAAGGCCTTTTGATCTCTTAATTGGTATTGCGACGAGTATTAATCCAATTAAAATCATTACCCATCCTCCATTTACGAATATGGATCCTGCAATAGTTAGCGCTAAGCCAACTGCAAACATCGATAAATCAATTATTAATTGCTGGATTTTCTTTTCCATTGTTTTTTATATTATAATCTGAATATTTAAGACTTAAACTGAAATATTATATCTGATGAAAATTATTTATTTGCATGGCAAATGACTCAGCTTCTAAAGGTTTAGCCGACGTAGTCGTCTCTAAAACAAAAATAACTTCAATCGATGGCCAGTCTGGAAAACTCTTTCATCGCGGTTATGAAATTTCCGATTTAGCTAAAAACAGCAATTTTGAAGAACTCTCCTATTTACTCTTTCATGGAGACCTTCCAAGCAATTCTGATTTATCCAGCCATAAAAATCTAATATATTCCAATCGTCACGTTTCTGATAAAATTACTAATCTTATCAAGGAATTCCCCTCAAATTCAAACACTATGGACTTCTTGCGAACCGTTGTTTCATATCTGGCTCTTTTTGATCCTGATGCCGACGATCATTCACCTGAAGCAAATATGAACAAATCTATTCGTTTACTTGCACAAATGCCTACTGTGTTGTCTTATTTCCACCGAATACGAAATAACCTTGAAATAATTCCTCCTGATGATAATCTTGATTTCTCTTCTAACTTCTTATACATGCTTTCAGGAGAAAGACCTGAAGAACTTGCATCTAAATGTCTAGATCAATGTCTTATTCTCCATGCAGATCACGGATTTAATGCATCTACATTTTCTGCAAGAGTTACTGTTTCTACTTTGTCTGACGTTCATTCTGCTATTACTTCTGCCATAGGCACTCTTAAAGGCCCTCTACATGGTGGAGCAAATGAATCAGTCCTTAAGATGTTAAAAGAAATTAAAGATGTAGAAAATGTATCTACTTATATTTCTGACAAACTTTCTCGCAAAGAAAAAATTATGGGGTTTGGCCATCGAGTCTACCTCACTATAGACCCTCGTGCTACTGTTCTTAGAGAAATGTCTAAAGATCTACAAACCAAATTTGGTGGAAACCTTTACGATTTATCTTATGAAATTGAACAAACTGTTCTTGAGCAAAAAAATCTAAAACCTAATGTTGATTTCTACGCTGCTTCTGTATATTCTATGCTCAATCTTGATTCATCTTTGTTCACTCCGTTATTTGCTTGTTCAAGAGTATCTGGCTGGTGTGCACAAATCTTGGAACAGTTAGAAGACAATAGATTAATTCGCCCTAGGGCTGAATATGTAGGCTATTCACCTCGTTCTTATGTAGAATCCAACACTAGGTAGTTAACTTAACCTAATATTCTTCTTCCAAATCGAGTATATTATTATTATTTCAATAGTAATTATGGTCGCTAATGCAAAAATCCACATGTTTGTTGACATACCGTAGACCGAATCGACCACAATCAATACCTCTTTTTCATCCCCAAATATCTCAAATTCCGTTTCTCCTTGTATGTTCTCGCTTTCCAAGATTGCCGAATACCTTCCCTCTGGTAACATTATGCTCACGTCACTACCATTCCACGCTGTAACTAGAAATTCATCATTGTTTGTATCTAATTTTCTAATTATTATCTCTCCATTTCCTGATATAGACCCTGTCGAATCAATTACCTGTATTCTTGCCATTCCAATATCTGTCAATATCTCGATTATTCCATCTTCATTCATTCTCGTATCGATAATCTGATCAAATACTCTGAACGAATTGATAAACAATTCAGTATTGAAATTATCTATTGACATTCCCAATTCTTTTCCAATTACGTACGTAGTCTCATCAATCTTTATTGATTTGATATCATTCTCAAATACTAATTCATATTTTTCCAATATGTCATTATTCGTTCTATCGACGACATTAATTTTTGTTATTTCAGGTTTATTTGTGTCATAAAAAATTCTGTCAATACCATTTATTTTACTTATCAAAAGAATTTCTAATTCCATATTGTCTTCTATCTTTATTACTTCTCTAAATTCAATTTTTTCTGTAAACGAATCTACTGGAATGATTAATTCAGGGTTGATTATTAATTTATCTTCTAATATCACGACCGGTATTCTGTTTACAAATATCTTCCCTTCAAATTCTAAATATACTGATAATAACGCTCTACCATATTTCAATGGCACGGTCCAAGGATTATCAGTCAATCCTGGAACTGGGATGGTCATGTTCAATCCATTTCTAGGTGCATCAACTATTTCAAAATAAGTTCTATCTGTTTCAACAATTGACCCATCTACATAGGTTGTAAATCTGGAATTATCGGTTTTCTTTACTAATGCAATTTCTGATGTTAATTCTGCCCAAGCATATATGTTGTGGGCACCGATCTCTGAATATTCTCCCTGACTTCTAACATTCTCAATATATGGCTGTATGAATATTTTGGTTTCTTTTCCGACTAGTTCATATTTTATATCGATATTGGTATTTGTTTGTTCAATAAGTAATTCTGTCTGAACAGTGATCAAATCTGTTTTCCTATTTTTTGCTACTATTACTTCTGATTCTAGAGGAATATCGGTGAATCTAGGCTGAATTTCTCCTATAATCATTAAAGAATTATTCACCAATTCAAAGCCTATAGAATCTTCTTCTACTTGTAATTTCTGATCTGCTAATTCTAACTCATATATTCTGCCGTCGATAATTAATCTCCAAGTGCCCAATATGTCTGATTCCTTAAACCTGTATATCGAATCTGGACCTCCGTCAATTTGTAGTCTTATAATTGTATTCATATTGCTGTCTTGTAATTCAACTTCATGAGATTCTGGCAGATTTAACCAAATTGTTTCTCCTCGTAAATATGAAGGAATTCCTAATTCACTGTTGAATAATTTCTCTGGCGAATATCCTATCCTAAAACTCGTTGAATTGTCTACTTGAGAAGACGCTAAAGGAATTGTCAGTAATAATAGCGCTAAAACTACGACGTAAATCCTCATCAAATCTCTTTCCTCCATTGATAACTGTAAAATAATATTATAAATACAAAAGATGATACAATCAAAAGATTTACCGTTTTTATCACAGTACCTACTGATTCAATCATTGTTGACATTCCAAAAATTAATACAAAATTCAACAAAATTGCAAAGATGAATGTTATGCTTATCCTCCCTAAATTATTTATGTTCAAAAAAGTCTCCAAATTATTTCCATCCATACTTACTTTATCGATTGTATGCCTTCCAAATAATCTGATATAAATATAAAGAGCTGAAGATAATGCAAAAATTGTATTAATCGGGATTGCCCAGATAAATGAACTGAATGAATTCAAACTTGCTGGCGCCATGGGTAATTCTGATTGGATTATATTGGCTACTATTACTTGAAATACAAATATTGCGTTTAACACAATATTTGCGCCATGCTGAATTAATTGTTGATTAATAGTTTCCCCTGAGGCCATACTAAACGCTACAAAATTCATTAAACTGAATATTATCATCGTATACAATATATGAGAGAAAGGCGACCCTCTAGATCTAATCATTCCTATCCATTGAACAATTATTCCTAATATTGGTAACACTATTACTAGTGACGCAATACCTACCAAGTATAAATCTGCCGCAGCTCCAAAATACCTACTTGGCGACGAGTCTCCAATTGATGTTATTAATAATACTAGCATGATTAAGGACGGAAAAACTACGGGAGTGGTCAATGTAGTAATAATTAATGAATCCTGCAGCGACCCTGGACCTTTGATGACTCTGTTTACTAGGGCAAAAATTGTTAATATTGCCATTAAAGCAGAAAATGAATATAGACTTACTCCTGTTACGGTATTTATCAAATAAAATATAAATCGATAATAATCAACATAATAGAATTGAATTATGTATGGAAGAGATATTCCCAATAAAATTAATGATTTATATTTTACATCCATCTCAATCACTCTATTAAAATCTGAATCCTGCTAAAACTATCTAGAATATTCTTCGTTATATTGTCCTTTGTACATAATTCAGCTCTGAATTTTTTCTGTTTCATGATTTCTAATTGATTCTGTAAATGATTTCTTTCATTCTGGAATAATTCTGTGGTACCTCCTTGCGATTTCTTAATTATTTCTTCTGGTATGTACGACGTAGTGTCTAATAAAAATAAATTCACTAAACTTCTATTGTAAAGATTTCTAAAATCATCCGTTTCTATCTTCTCGGGGAATGGACAATCTAAGACGAATAAGAATATTGACGATGAATCGCCGTAAGTTATTGCGTGATTGATTAATGTCTTTTGATTAATCTGACTCTCTGATTTTATTCTGTACAGGTTATTGCATAATTCATATTGATTTCCGCTTATTGTTTTTGGCTTTCCATTCTCTGAGAATATTACTTTGAAACTTCCTCCTGCATTCTCAACGACAGATGAAATAGTTATTGCGGTCTGTACTACTGAATCTAGCTTTCTTTCTCCAATTGACCCGTCATTCATAGACCCACTATTCACTATTACTAAATTGACGTCGATTCTTTGATCCAAATCAAATTGTTTTATTCTTGGTTCCTGTCTAGAGGACTTTGCCATATGTTTCCACGATATTCTTCTATAGTCGTCTCCAGGGTTGTATTCTCTTATTCCTGCATAATCTGAACCTAATGGATCTGTTTTTGTAGTTGATGAAAGTGAACCTAGTTGCATACTGGAGTCTATTACCCCTCTTCCTATCCTTATGTCTGGTAATATCGATACGTAATTTTCAGTATCGATAGCTCTCGTCTTATAAAATAATCCGAATTTATCAAAAATATTTAATTCTAGTTTTCCAAGATTGATTCTTCCCATTTGCCTAGCTTCAAGTTCATATTTTATCTCTTTCTTATCTCCTGGAACTAAGTTAATTGCATATGGTTGATTTTTTATTAAACTATGAAACTCTTCTGGAATATCTTTTGATAATTTTACTAATCCGATAGTTCTATATCCATCATTTTGAATCACGATTGAAGAAAATAATGTATCTCCTATGAACAATCTGCTTTTTGAAACATCTCTGATAATTTTTAGTGATGATAGTTCTCTAATTGAAAATAAAAATATTAATAATTCAACTAAAAATAATGAAAATATGAACATAGAAATTGTTAAAAATATGAATTCACTCGCAATTATAGAAATCGAGATAAACACGAAGAGTGAACTAAGAATGGAATATCCTCTTCTTGTTATCAATTTACTCATCTTGGAGGATTTACACTATTCACTGCCTTGTTAATTATTTCTTCTATAGCTGAATAGTTGAAAACTTCTGATGGTTTGGTATTTCGTAATAAGAAATCGGGATTTATTATCAGTCTGTGATTTAATGTAGGGAATAATAATAATTTCACATCATCTGGTGTAACATAGTCACGACCATCTAATGCAGCATTTACTTTACATGCACGCATTAAATGTAATGATGCTCTTGGACTTGCACCCAGGGTGACGTTCTCTGATTCATTTCTTGTCGCATTCATTATTGCTATGATGTATTCTTTAATTTCTCTAGACATTGTTATCTTTGTTTTGATCTCTTCCCTTGCTTCTACTAAGTCTGTTTTAATACTGTTGAATTCAAGGTCTCTCTCAGAGTTTTTTTCATATCGGTCTAATACTTCTAATTCTTCTGCTTTATTAGGCAAACCCATTATTATTCTGAACATAAATCTGTCTAATTGTGCTTCAGGTAGGGGATATGTACCTCTCATTTCTAAAGGATTTTGCGTTGCTATTACCATGAATGGCTGTGACAGTGTTTCCGTCTGACCTTCTACTGTGACCTGGTATTCTTGCATAGCTTCTAATAATGCAGACTGTGTTTTTGGTATTCCTCTGTTTATTTCATCTGCTAATACTATGTTTGAAAATAATGGACCTTTTCTAAAGAAAAATTCTTGATCTTTTACATTGAATACAAACGTTCCTGTTATGTCGGAAGGCAACATATCGGATGTGAGTTGCACACGTTTGAATTCAAGTTCTAGAATGTTTGCAAATGATTTTGCTAATAGAGTTTTTGCAATTCCTGGCACTCCTTCGATAATCGCATGTCCTTGGGCTAATAGAGCAATTGTAAGTAATCTGGTTTCCGCAGATTTTCCTATAATTTTTCCTGATATCTCTTGGTTAATTTTTTCATGTATCTCTGTTGCTAACATTTATGTCCCCTCTTAATTCCTCGTATACATTGAATGTAAAAACTTGATTTTGCTGAACATTCTTTCATCCACAAATCCTTTTTCCATCATCTTTCTTGAGTTGTCCATCGTACGTAAATCATTATTCTTAATTATCTCTTGACGTAACTTAACATTGTCCAAATCTTGTAACAATATTTGAGTTAATCTGTAATAGTTTGGCTTTGTTCCATTCAAATCCAAAACTGCATCATACGTGAAACTATTTCTATTATTTCGAATTTGCGAGTCTATGTCTCTTCTTTTGATAAATGAATATCCTATTACTGCAATTGATAACGATATTGTTAAAATTATGTAGAAATCCATTATTGAGCACTCCTCTGCAATATGAAATTATTGTTCTTGGTTATGTTCTTTAATATTTTATTCATGTTGTCTAAGTTACCAGAGTCTGTTTTTGTCCTAAATCTTGCTAATTCATATTCGTCATATGCAGATAATAACAAATTTGAGATATTTGCTAATTCTGGAATATCACTTACTGTCTTTCTTATTGCCTCGTATTCAGTTAAAGATCCGTCATTTGGATATTTTTCCATATTAGATAGGTTGCTTCTCAATAGATTATAAGCAAACACTATCCCTTCATTAAAGTTACCTCTATCATTAAAGTAACTTAATTGTTCAAACATCTCATTACTGCCAAATTCTGCATTTTTATCTGGTTTTGTATTAATTGCGCGTAATTTCATCTGCGGATAATATAATCCCCATGCGATTACAACTCCTAGTGATATTGAAATTCCAATCAATAATTGAATAAGCAAAGTACTAGAAATAATCTCCATGTCTATTGTCCCTCCCTTTTATCTACATCAATTGAAAAGATTAATGCTTTTGGAGGATTGTCTGGAGAAAAACTTCCAACAACGAAACTATTTTCTGGACTAAGTTCCATTATTGAAATCTCAGCTCTATTTATCACTTCTTTTACATCTAGTACAAGATTGATGTCTCCTGATTCAGAAGAAAGTCGAATAGACGAAGGATCAATCAGTTGTGGAGCTCCACTGTATATCATTCTGACTGTTTCTTCAGGATAAATTATTCCTCCATTCTTGTCTCTGAATTCTAAATTATATTCTCCGATTGCATATTTTGATATTACCCAATCTATATTGTTCTCAGTATTAGGAATAATTACAATTGTTTCATTTTTCGTAATCCCATTAAAGTCTATTCGCAATGTATACTGTCCTGGAAACAGATCAAATACTGCTTTTCCGTCCATGTCGGTATTTGCTGTAAGTGTAAACTCTTTCATTTCCTGTGTTTCTATATCTCTCATGTCCCAGAATATCTCTACTAACTGTGCGTTTATTGGTTGCAAGTATGGCTCTATTTCTTCTCTGAGAATCACGTTTACTTCTAAGGTGTACAAATTTTCATCACCAAATCCTGAAGGCACCTCGTTATTACCAAATTGTTCTTCTTCTGCTCCAATTTGTGATTCTGATAACCCTGCACTTTGTACAATCTGCAACAACAGGAATAGTAAAATTGCCGAAACTACAAACGGAATTATTCGAGCACTAAAAAACCTAGCTTCGCCATAACTGCTGATTACGTTAATGTGCATTTCAACCTCTGTTCTTGTTATTGTATACCGAATAAATCGCTATACCTACAGCTACCAATGCAATCAGTATGAATATATTCTCTTGAAGATCTCCTACTATGCTTGTTTGTCCAGATACATCGTCAGGAAGCTTGAAAGCTGCAATTATCCCTGGTGTGTTTGCAGCTACTTGACCTCCTCCTGAAGGAACAAATAACATCATATCTCCTCTTGCCGTAGCACCTAATGTAACAGTACCAGCTCCTAATCCTCCCCATTGTATTCTACGTAATTCTTTTCCTGTTTCTACGTCTACAGCATACATTACACTTGCTCTATCTACTAGGTAAACTACGCCTCCACTAACCATGACTCCCGAACTCTGATATCTATTTGGCATTTCGAATGTCCAATCAATGCTCATGTCATTCACATCAATTGCAAATAGTGTGGAATTCTGCCTCTCACCAGGCACCGATCCATAAAGGAATCCTTGAATATCCTTGCCTTTGTAATCTACAGGTCCCTCGGTTACTGTCCAACAAACTTTTTGACTTACATAATATAATATTCCTGATGAAAAAGCTCCTGCATGTTCTATTCCTCCATTGCCTCCAGGGCAAAATGATTTGCCTACTAACGATCTTTGTGATATTGTTAAATCTGCGTTATTTCCTGCATTATCATTTGGTACATTGAAAGCATTATTTCCTAGCATAAGGGGCGTATGTAATGGCTTTCCATTATCTGCATCCAGAATGAAAACATGGTCTGTTTTTGAACCTGCCATTACAACTTTTTTCATTTGTCCGTTAATTTCTGTTTCTGCAAGAATTACACTCCAACCAACTTCGTGATCATTTATGTCGTGAGGTGCAACTTGATAATACCATTTCATTTCTCCATTATCTACATTTAATGCAATTATTGAACTTGCAAACAAATTTGGACCAGGCCTTAATGCTGCGTCAAATACTCCAGAACTACTTCCTGTTGTGAAATAAATTACTCTATCTTCATGATCTATTCCAAACATACTCCAGACCGCTCCTCCTCCAATCAAATCAGTGTTTCCCCAATCTCCAGGATATGGATTGATATTGCCCTTACTTACGTCATTTAATCCCCATTCAGGATCTCCTCCTGATGGAGGTACGGAAAACCATCTCCACACTTCCTTTTGCGTATCTATATCATAAGCAACAACAAATCCTCTTCCGCCACCGTCTTGCACAGAAGGCCTTGCTATTAACAAGTTCTCAAAAACTATTGGAGCATGTTCTCCAAAGTACAGACCTGTATTTCCCTCTACGTCTTTACAAACATCTTTTATTACAAATATTTCTGCACCATTAAGAGCATCTAATGCAATAATTCTACAATCTGATGCCATGAAGTATATTGTTCCATCATGATATGTTACACTTTTTTGACTTAATACCGGCCACCACCATTCTTCATCAACAAATTCCATAACGTCTACTTGATATTGCCAAACCTCGGCACCCGTTTCTGCGTTTATTGCAATTATTCTGTTGTAAAACGTAGCAATGTATACAATTCCACTTACAACTAACGGCGCAGTTTGAAGTCCTAGTGCAGGTGCTACATATGGAATCTTGAATGGATCTTCTGGAACTTGATATATCCAACTAAGAACTAGATTGTCTACGTTATCTTTGTTTATATCTTCCTGAGGATGGAAATTTGTGTTTTGTTCATCTGCAGCAGGTTTAATCCAATTTAGGTCTGCATCTTGTGAAATTACTAGTGGAATACTAGTGATTAATAATAATAAAGAAATGAAAATTGCATAGAAATGTTTGTTGACAATCATTAGACTTATTATTCATTTTACATGGATTTAAACATTAATAAAAATTTCTAAAAAGTTATTAACTATAATTAGTAGGTTCATGACTAAAATGAAAAAAAATATTGGATAAGCATCATAATGATGCTTATCGATTTATTATATGAATTTTTGGACTAACCGATGCCCTTAGGTAGTGTACTACCTAATCCTAGGCTTTCGAATTCCTCGATGTATTCTGCTTCTTTTGCTACATGTTCAGGTTTTGGATAGTGAATAAATCCTTTATCCAATGCTTGACTGACCCAATATTCAGTAACTGTTCCAGGTCTTGCTGGTACCATTCCGTCTAATGTCCTTCCAAGCTCATTCTGCCATGTATCACTGAATATGAAATTGAGGAATAACTCTCCAGCTGCTTTATTCTTGCCTGCTTCAGTTAAACCTGCACATCGTGCGATAGCCGATGGAGGAACGTCTGTTAATACCAATGGTTTCAAACCTCCTTCTCTCATGTAAGAATAGTCATCTCCCATTCCTTGTTTACGAAGGGTTGCTGGTAAACCGAAAAGATGTTGACCTAGTCCTAAGTTGTGTGTCATGTGTAATAGACATTCATAAGTACTTGGTGGAACATTCTTTGCCATACCTTTCATTAATTCAGTCCATTTGCTTTCACCCAAATGCTCTTTTAATGAGATCAGATAGAAGAATCCCATCTTTCCTTCAGGGAATCTTACAAGTGATTGAATTGCATGACTTGATTGAATTTTCTGTCCAGCTACTCCAACTTGTCCATCGTGTTTACCCCATTTTGGATCAATGTATTCATCAAAAGTAGTTGGCAAGTGATCTAAACTTCCGTATAATTTCCTGAATAATGCATCATTATAAACCACGCCTGTTGGTTCAACTGCCATTGCAGCCCATGTTGCATCTTCATTCTTTATTACATCAGGCCATAATTTTAGATGCGTCTTTTTAATTTCTTGTCTACAAGATCTTAGCAATCCTTTGTTTGTCATTTGTATTAACATGAATTGCGGCATCATTACTACGTCTGCAGTACCTGGTTCGATATGCCTGTTATCTCCATCACTTGGCAGATCTTTGAATAATACTGCTTCCCGTTCAATTCTTCTTTCAATTGGCACTGGATGTGATGAAATATATTCAACGTGTAAATTTAGGTGCTCATATTTCTGACGAAAAGCTTTGACAGAATTCTGTAATACTCCTCTTAAAGAGGCATATATGATTAATTTTCCGTCCGCTTTTGCATCTCTTTCTAATTCTTGAAGCCATTTTGGCTCTGAACTTTGACTCATGCATACCAACAATGTAATTTAATTTAAAACACTATATGTAGAATTATTCTAACTTGGCCACTTGTCCTTCTCTAATCATTCTTTTACCAGATGACATGCTGATTCTGGTATTTCGATAAATACTTCTTCTCCACTTTCATGAAGGGAATGTATTGTGGTATTACTTCCTTCTTCAGGAATAATGAATTCTTCTATGCTCTTTGGAACTTTAATGAGTTGATTGTCTACAATCATCTTATATTCAACAATTTGTCCTGCATAAGTGGCACTTTTAATTTTTGCCGGAACAAGATTCTCCACTTGTCTTTTATTATTATGAATTATCACTTCTGTACCCCTAATTAATACTCCAATCTCTTCATCTTTTTCCCATTGCTTCTCTTTTTTACAAGTAATATTTTCATTGCCAATTTTGATAGTTGTTAATTTTTCACTATTGGCAGCTACACTTCCTTTGATTAATGACATATCTCCTAATATAATTCCAGCATAAGAGTTTGGAGGATTTCTCAATAGTTCTATTGGAGTTCCTGATGCTTTGATTACTCCTTTGTCCATGATAATTATGTGATCGCTTAATGACAGCGCTTCAGTGCGATCATGAGTGACATAGACTGTAGTTAATTTCAGTCTTTTTTGCAAATCCTTTAATTCAGTACGCATTTCATCTCTCAAAACAACATCTAAGTTACTTAATGGCTCATCGAGTAACAATAGACTTGGATTATACACCAATGCTCTTGCTAATGAAACTCTTTGTTGTTGGCCTCCACTAAGGTTAGGAACCAGTCTATCTTCAAGTCCGTTAAGTTTTACCAATTTCAATATCTCCAATACTTTCTTTTTAATTTCATTTTTATCCATTTTTCTAATCTCTAAAGGATATGCGACATTGTCAAAGACGGTCATATGAGGCCATAATGCGTATGACTGGTAAACCATTCCCATTCCTCGCTTTTCAGTTGGGATTAGTAGATTCTCATCTTTCGAAAATAGTATTTTATCCCCTAAATTCATTCTTCCCTCATCCGGCTTTTCAACTCCTACAATACATCGTAATACTGTTGTTTTTCCACATCCACTAGGGCCTAAGATTGTAACAAACTTCTCACTAGGTACAGTAAAACTAATGTTATCAACAACTAGGTTCTCCCCAAATCTTTTTGTTAATTCCTTGACAACAAGTTCCGTCATACATAATCACTAAGTTATTTTGTAATATACCTTGCAACTAATTAATAATTTCATATTTAGAACAATGTTTATCTTAAACTAAGCTGACTTACTTACATTTGTCATCTAATGTATCCAGACGTAAATTTTTAGGATTGGCAGGCGCCGCTGTTGGTTTAGGAGCAGCCGGTTATTATGGATTAAACAATTTAACTCAAACCCCTGCCCCTGTTGATCAACCTGCCGGTCTTGCTGATCGATACACTCGTCTTGCATTGCCAAAAAACCCTCAAAATTATCTTCCTGATGATTATGTTGATTTTATTAGATGGCTTGAATCAATCTCTGACAAACTTTCCGGGACTAAATTAAGAGTTGCTATTGAAGCTGAAGTAGGACCTCGTTCACTTCACCGTAATCGTATTGACTTTACTTCTTCTACTGGCATGGAATTGAATATGGAATTTGATATTTACAAAAATAATCTCTCTAAATGTTTATTGGCAGTATCTACTCAATCGCCACTTTTTGATATAATGAACGTAGATGTTTCTCAAGTGGGCCGTTTCGCTCCTCATATTCTAACTATCGAACATCTAATGGAAACCTATCCTGAACTTACATACCCTGGCCTCAATATTGACGACTTTGTTGCTCCAGTAAAAAATTTCACTTGTACTTATCCGCCTACTCTTGGCCCACCTTGGAACACTGATTATAATGGAGTTTTTACACAATTCCCTCAAGAAATTCCTTTAATGATTCGATTCTTCAGAAAAGATCTTTATTCAGAAGAAGGCCGTGAAGTATCAGTAACTTGGGATGAATATCTTGACGACATAAAGCATTTTCATGATCCTTCTAGAACTAGATTCGGTACTGTACTCATGGCTGCTAAATTCCCATCAATAATTATGGAGTTTCATAATTGGCTGTATTCATTTGGAGGTAAACTCTGGAATATTGAAAAAGATGGTACAATTAATGCAGATATAGACAGCGACGAAGCACATGCCGCATTAGAACATTATCTTGAAGTTAGTAAATATGCAGAACCCAACTCCGCATTTTATGGATGGGCCCCTGCTGCTGAATCAATGTCGCAAAGAAGAGCTGCTACATGTATCAATCTCACTGAGTTTGCATCTCTTATGGATATTCCTGGTGAATCTTATGTAGTTAGGAATGTTGGTTATGCTAGAAATCCTGTCGGCGACGCCGGTGCATCACATCATTATTCCGGTGCAGGTTTAGCTATTCCTAAATATTCATTGAATCCTGGAGCTGCATGGGTATTCATTCAATGGGCTACTGTTGCTTCCATGCAATTAATTGCAGCTATGGATCCATTAGCTCTTGCAACTCCAACTCGAAAATCTGTTTTTGAAGATCCAAATGTTAAAGAATTAGTTAAAGAAGGTACTATACGACATTTTGACACTGTTAAAAATGCAATTGATCGAGAGGAGATTAATATTAAACCCGGATTTCCAAAATGGGATTCGATTGAAGGAGAAATGCTCAACCAACTTAATCAAGTTATCCGAGGAAACCTTTCTCCACGAGATGCCTTAGATATTATTCAAAAACGTGCAGATACTGTCGGACCATTTACTTTCTGAGTAGATTTTAATTTATTCTATAAAGAAATGCTTAATAGTTTCAACCTTGCTGCATTCTTAGGGGAGATTTATGTCAACAAATATTATTGTAGATGCTATTAATGTCACAAAAGCATACGGTGATTTTAAAGCTCTCGAAGATCTGTCACTTCAAGTAGAACGCGGTGGTGTCTGGGCATTATTAGGTCCAAACGGTGCAGGCAAAACTACTTTCTTGAAATGTCTTTTAGGTTTGAAACAATTCTCTGGACAGATAAAAATTGATGGTTACGATATACAAAAAGATCCTAAGAAAGCAAAACACCAAATTGGATATGTCCCTCAACATCCGACTTTATACAATGACATGACTGTACAAGAATCATTGAGATATTTTGGAGATATGCGTGATGTAAAACGTTCGCGTCTTCGTGAACTTCTTGAGTTTGTCGGTCTTGAATTATGGGCTAGACAGCCAGTTGGCGCATTGTCTGGCGGAATGCAACAAAGACTTATGCTTGCCATTGCATTACTTTCTGACCCTCCAGTACTTCTTCTTGACGAACCAACTGCAAACCTTGATGTAAATCGTCAGGTTGAATTTAGAAATCTTATTAGTTTACTTGTTAAGGAAGGCAAAACCGTTGTCCTTACTACTCACTTATTAGGTGATGTTGATCACATTGCAGAAAAAATTATGTTATTGAATAAAGGCAAATTAGTTGTAAAATCTTCAGTCGCTGATCTGTTCAAACAATTGGATTTAACGTCGCAAATGTTTGTTGAAATTCCTGATACTTCAAAGGAACAAGATGCAATTTCAGCTCTTGAAAAAGCAGGCGCAAATGATATTGAAGTTAAGGGCAGTTGGTATGAAATGCGAATAGACCCATCGAAAAAGATCTCAATTCTTAATAATTTGAGAGCGAAAGAATGCGAAATAACTGATTTCAAAATTGAAGAACCTAATCTGGAAGACGCATTTAAGAAGATTACAGCTGGAGATGGTAACTAATGACTAATCCGTTTATTATGATTTTAAGAAAAGAATTGAAAGATTCACTGCAAAGTAAATGGCTTATCACATTTGGTGTAACTTTCTTCTTTCTAGCACTCGGTGTACCTTATATTATTCTTGGCGCAGGTGGATTACTTCCTAGCGATTATCCTGGTATGGTTGTCGGAACACTTGTTACGCTTGCTGTTCCACTTGTCCCATTAGTATCTCTAGCTATGTCTTCTACTACTATAGCTGGCGAACGAGAAGTAGGAACTATGGAATATCTTCTTGCACAACCTGCTACAAAAGCTGAAGTATTCTTTGGTAAATATGTTGGACTTGTAACATCTCTTACTTTGGCTATGTTCCTTGGATATGGAGGTGCAGAATTAATTGTTTATTCTACTAATCCAGAATTTATAGCCTCATTCATCTTTGCATTGGCATATTCATTATTACTCGCTGGTGCCGCAGTCGGATTAGGATTTATTGTTTCAGTTTCAGTAAAAACTCGTGCTGCAGCTATTGGTACAGGTCTATTCTTATGGTTCGTTTTAGTTGTAATTTATGATAGCGGTTTCTTGGGTGTAATTACCGTTGCACTAGATGCCGATTCATTATTGATTCCTCTAACTTTGGCAAACCCAGTTGAAACTACTCGAATACTTGCATTGATGCATATGGCCGAAAGTCCTTTACGAGGTGAACTTGGTCCACAAGCATCATACTTGTTACAGAATTACGGTTCAATTACTGCATCTAGAATTCTTACTGGTGTACTTCTCTTATGGGTTATTGTTCCAGTTGTCATTTCATTTATTCTCTTTAATAGACAAGACGCATCTACCTAGTTCTTAGAAACTTTATTCAAATAATATAATATTCCAGATCCTACAATTCCTAATGTAAGAACTGCTAATACGATTAACAACTCACTTGGTATATCTTGTCCCATTTCGTCTTCTTGATTTCTTTTTTCAACAATTACAATTTCACTTACTGATTCATGATGTAATTCCGATCCTTCAAATATTATTTGTACTTTGTACAATTCTTCCAAAGCTTGAAATTGAATATTTGATGACCCCGTTTCGTCAGTAATCCCGTTGGCAAATATTCTATCATTAATGTAAAAGACTAAAATCTGCCCGCTAATTGGTTGTGCATTATTGTTCTGTAAATTTGCGGAAATCTCTACAATATTATTTTGCAAATTATTGTCTGAAACTGATATCGATATTGAAGTAAACTCTTTACTTGTTGCATCTATTCCGGGAATCAAAATAAATACAATAATTAAAATATAGCCCAGTCTCATAATTATTAATCATATATGAATAAAATATTAGTTTTTTGATTATATTTCTATAATAAATTTTTAATTTAACAGCGAATTTATATAAAATAATTTACCAACATTCCGCATGACTCGACACATAACTATAGTTGGGTTACTAGTTGCTTTAATTTTGGCACTATCTTCATTTGCATTAGTTGCTAATGCATTTGACCCTGGAGGTCCTCCAGGCGGTGGTGGTGTACCAAAAGTAGTTACTGGTAATTGGGAATTCATTAACTATCAACCTACTGGTGGTAGTTATAGCCCGCAATTCGAAATAAACAATGAAAATGCTCAATGGTTGGAAATGAAATGGTTGTTTCCATACCCAACCAATGACTTCTCTTGGGGTAACTCCCAAGCTGGTTCAAGCGCACCAGTTCTAATCGTTGATGGCGTTGCATATGTAGGTAAAAACTCACGTGCAATACACGCAGTTGACGCAAAGACCGGTGAAGAAGTTTACTTTACTGATGAACCAGCAAACTTATGGGATGGACCTGCAATTACTGCAGAATATCCATTCTTTCAAAGTGCATGGGGCCATACTCACGCATTAAACTATTATAGACAGTTTGGTGACAGTGGATGGTTAATCACAAGTAGTCAACCTTGTCTACTTAGTGCATGGAATGCAGCTGACGGTTCGTTAGCATGGCAACTTGGCGTTGAAGATCTTTGTGGTACTGTAGCCCAATATGGAAATCCTGATGAAGGAATCATAGGAAGCTTAGGAAGCAAAGGTAGAATCTCAGGCCAATCCAATCACCCACCAGCATTTAGTGGTAATACAATGATTTGGCCAATCATGGGTGCCAGTGGCGGAGGAGGAAGATCTTCTGTCAAAGCATTTGACATGACTGACCCAAGTAATCCTATTGAATTATGGAACACTTGGTTGATGCCAGATAATCGTGGTACACAGAAAAACTGGGCTATTGACGCTTGTACTGAAGCAAACGGAAATGGTTGGTACTTCTCTGCACCTGACTTCTTTGAAACTGGAAAACTTGCAGTAAACTGTACTGAAGTTCCAGACGAAGCAGTTGAAAACGACTGGATTAACATGAAAGAAGGAACTCCTCATTTTGGCGAAGTCCACACTGCTAGCGCAATGTCAGTAGTTTGGGGTAATTATCCAATTGACGAGGAACTCGGTTTAGTATATATCGGAACTGGAGATGTAGGACCTTATAGTAATGCATCATACAGATTTGGACCTAACCTATTTGGTAGTGCTATCGTTGCACTTCAAGTAGATACTGGTAAAATCCAATGGTGGTTCCATTCTAATCCTCACGACTTATGGGATTGGGACTGTTCATGGGGTGGCATAATGGCCAAAGCTCAAGGAACAAAAGTCTTAATCAAAGGTTGTAAGAACGGAATGGCATATGCATTGAATGCAGCCACTGGTGAACCTGTATGGGTATGGGAAGCTCCAACAACTTGGAGAACTGCACCTGGTACAAACTACGGTATGGATCAATTCGGAAACGCTGGTGAAGACGGTGAAGCCTGTTGTCGTATGACAAAAGAACATATGGGCAAAGATTGGCTAAACGCACCTAATACAGAACCCGTTATATGGAATCCATGGTTAGCAGGAGCACTCGAATCTGATATGTCTTACAATGGCAAATACATATTCGTTGCAAATTACAATGATGCACGCTGGACAACCACTGGCAACGTTGTCGACTTTGGCAACCAAGCTAGTAACATCCAAGCAAGCGGACACCCTGTTAATACCACAATCTACGCAGTTAACGTCAACACAGGCGAAGCTGATTGGAGTGCATTCATTCCTGACGTAGGCTTCCGTGGTGGATTAATGTCCACAGGTTCAGCCGTATATGGATATGCCGGTGACGGAAATCTATACATATTCGATGCAAACACTGGTGAACTCGTTCACAAAAGATTCTTCGGTGTACCTGTTAGTGTAATGCCAACAATTGGCGCTGACTCTGACGGTAACCACAAGATCTTCGTGCACGTAGGCGGCGGTGGTGGTTTCGTATATGGAAACACTGCAACTGAGGGTTCACTTGTCGCACTCGGTCTACCAGACATACTACCAGAAGTTGAGACTATTATCGAAGAAGTTGAAGTCAACGTCGAGAGAGTAGTCGAAATTGAAAACATAGTAGAAGTTGAAGTAGAAAAAGAGGTCGTCGTTGAAGTCGAAGTACCTGTTGAAACCATCGTTGAGAAAGAAGTAGAAATTGTTACTACTGAAGAAGTCATCAGCCCAGTATCTTATGTAGCTATTGGACTTGGTGTTGTTCTTATCGTAGTCGCTGGCGTTCTATTCCAACGATCAAAGGCAGGAGCTACTTAGTAATTTAGTTGTCCCTTCGGGGACAACCA
>CAZKFJ010000010.1:27308-33304 GCA_964552125.1 uncultured Nitrosopumilales archaeon
AATTATCTCTTCTACAACTTCTGGTAATTCTGGTTCAATAACTGGGATATCTGGATTAACTACTATTTCTTCAATCTCTTCCGCTTCTATTGCTTGATCCTTTTCTTCTATTTCTTGTACTATCTCTTCTTCTACATTTAATTCTACGGGAGCTGGAACATTGAATAAATATAGTATCCCGATTGCTACTGCAAAAATTATTATAATAATTGGAAAATTAAAATTTCCTTTTTTTGACTCCAATATTTATCTAGTAATATTATTGTGATATATAGTCTTTGATATATTTGCGTTCGTTGCCATTATTCGAACAAACTTTAGACATATTTATATATGAATTTTTAATTTTCTGATAAAACCTATTAATAACTTTGAATAATTCATTTCGTGAGACAAATCCAACTATTCGTATTATTCATTTTATTAGTTGCATCCATTGCATTTCCTTTAAATTTTAACGATACTCCTATTTCTGCATCAGGTCAAGAATTGACCCGAGCGATGTCTAATTGGGATATGATTAATTATGGTCAATATGGTCGTAGTCACAGTCCTCAATCAATTATCAATCAGGATAATGCTGACAATCTCGAGATGAAATGGATTTATCCTTATCCACCAACAACTTATCCAACAATTCCTGGTTCAATTAAAACATATGCTGGTTCAGGTTCTCCTGTTTTAATTGTTGACGGCGTTGCGTATTCTGCTACAAACCAAAGAGCTTTAGTCGCTGTCGATGCTACTAGCGGAAGTTTAATTTGGAATAAAGTTGTCGCATACGACAATGATATTTTACAACAAACATATCCTCATGTCAAAGGAATGTTACCTCACACTCATGCAGTAAATTATTATGATGATAAAGGAATAATTATACCAAGTCTTCAATCCTGTCAAGTTGACGGACATGATTCTCTTATAGGAGATGTTGTTTTCTCCGTAATGGAAATGTGTGGAACTGAGGAAGAAGCTCAAGCTTGGGGAAATCAAGGTTACTATGCAAGTATTGGAACTCATCCTCCACAATTTTATGACGATATAATGGTCATTCCTGTTATGGGATCTTCAGGTAACGGAGGACGTTCATTCATTGCAGGTTATGATGTAAGTGATATGGATAATCCAAAACGAATTTGGCAAACCTTTTTGATGCCACCTGCTCAAGGAGATCCAGATTGGGCTTTACATCATTGTGATATAGGTTATTTCTTTTCATTTCCTGAGTGGTTAGACACTGGTAGATTGGGTGTTCCATGTAACGAAGTTCCAGAAGAAAATCTTAAGAACGACTGGATTAATCCACAAAGTTCACGTGGAATGGTTCATACTGCTAGTTCTGTTGCTACTGTTTGGGGTCATTATTTAATTGACCAAGAAACTGGTCTTGTTTATCTTGGCACTGGTGAAAGTGGTCCATATCCTAATGCATTAAGAAGACCTGGAGTTAATCTTTATGGCAGTGCTATCGTAGCACTTGATGCAAAAACTGGTGAGTTTGTCTGGTGGTATCAAACCGTACCTCATGATATGTGGGATTACGATTGTGCTTGGAATGCAATTCTTGGTGAAGTAGAAGGCAAGAAAGCTATATTCAAAGGATGTAAGAATGGATTTATGTACGCACTCGATGCGGCTACTGGCGAACCATTTTGGATATATCATCCTCCAGATGCTTGGCTTCCTCAACCTGGAATGTCCTATCCAGACCCAAAAAATATTGATGATTTACAGCGTGCATGGCCTACTTCTCATGTAGGAGAAACATCATTCACTAGTGCAAATTTTGCTGGTATCCTTGAAGCCGATATGGCCTATGATGGCGAAAGATTATACTTAGGATCTTATAATATGCCTGTTACTGTTGTTTCACCGGAATACCCAGAAGACTTTGGCAATCAATTAGTTATGCTTCCAACAAGTCATCCAACTAACTCGTCAATTTATGCTTTAGATACTGATACCGGAGAGGAACTCTGGAGATTCTTCATTGAGGGCGCAGGTTTTAGAGGCGGTTTAACTGTATCTGGTGGAGTTGTATATGTTCCATCTGGAGATGGTTGGCTGTATCTATTGAACTCTGAAACTGGCGAACTTCTTTCAAAGCGTTCATTTGGAATTGGTCTTTGGACACAAGCTACAATCGGTGCAGATAGTATGGGCAACATGAAAGTATTTGTAAACACCGGTGGTATGTCTATTGCATCTTGGGGACAAACAGGAATTCCTGGTGCAATGATTGCATTAGGACTAGGAGATGAATCATCTGTTGTTATTTCTGAAGAAGTAGTAGTCGCTCCTGCAGATCCAGCAGCACCTGCTGCTCCAGCTCAAGTTCAAGAAGTAGTTACAGAAATCGAAACAATTAGAACTGAAACAGTAATCAGTCCACTCTCTTATCTTATGATAATAATATCATTTATTATTCTGGTAATATCTGCTACTATGTTTATTACAAGTGGAAATTGGAAATTTGGCGCTAGTGGTTAGTTATGGCAACATTAACTAAATCGGACCGAACTAAGATTGCTTCAGTATTTTTCCTTATCGGAATAATCGGAATAGTTGGTATAATTACTTATCCTACACTTCCAGTGTTTCCTGATAATGAAATTGTAACTGAACCTGTTCGCGTTGTTGAAGTTGCTGTTCAGGAAGAACCTCGTGAAGGCGAAGAACCCGTTCAGGTTGAAATTATTGAAGTTGAAGAGGTCATCAGCGGTGATCATGCAGAAAAAGAGTTACTGAGAACCACAATTGAGGAATTTCATGCAGCATTTAGTTCACGAGATAGTCGAGAAACTCTGAAATATTATTCAAATGACAAAGCTACTTACGCTGAATGGACAGGACAAGCAGGAGCTTTTGCAGGAAGTTACAAAGGTTATAACAATATAAGAATTCTAATCTCTACAATTCTTGGAAATACTATGTCAATCGAACTCAATATCGTTAGCTATGATGTTACATTTGCTGGAGATCAAGCTACCGTAGTTCATAGTCTCTATAATCATGGCGAAGGAAAACTGATTGGCGAATTTAGTATGGAAGTTAATGCTATTTCTGTATGGGAATTCTCTGACGGACAATGGCTTATGATTGATGATCGATGGGACTTTTTGAATTTTGAAACTGAAGTAGTTGCAGAAGGTACTGTATTCCCACTAAAATGGTATAAGTATGGAGATTTCAGCGTTCTAGATCGAAATGTCGTAATCTCATATGAAGAACTTGGAATATTTGATAGACCTTAATCTGTTTAACTTCTAGACTTTCTAAAAATCAATAACGACGTAATTATCAATATCAATGAAAATCCCAGTATCAAATATGAAACTGGACTTATAATTTCTTCTGTTATTACTTCTGTTTCAACAATCACTTCTACATTCTTCTCTTCATTTGTTTCCGTATTTCCCGATAATCCATATGCTAGTAAAGCACCTGGTATTGGTTCCGTTCTTCCCAATACCCCTCCTGAACCTATCAATGAGAATATCTTGATATTTCCATCCTTGTCTGCTCCAAATGACGGCTGTACTGGGCATTGATGACCTTGAGATCTTTCCCACAATAACTTTCCATTTTCTTCATCTAATGCTCTTATCACTCCATCGGTGTCACAAAACCAAATCATCTCTCCAGACGCAGTTACTCCACCCCTTATTCCTATTTTGTCTATATCATATTTCCAAATCAATTCTCCAGTTTTTGCATCATGCGCCCATACTGTTGCATTAGCAGCAAGTTCTTTATCTGAATATATTGAAATTCTTCCCCACGCATCTCGCATGGATGGTTCTACTGCTGTAATCTTTTGCAAGGACCACTTGTGATAAGTCGTAGAAAATACTTTTCCATATGCAAATGCAACATCTGATTCTGCTCCTCCTGATTCTTTTCTCCAATTTGGTTCATTGCCAGGATATGAAACCCATGGTTTATTCATATCATCTTTATTCAATGGATCTAGAGCGAAATCAAAATTTGGTTCTGGACCTATTGCTCCTCGTTTAACATATGGATGATAATCTGTACTCCATAATAGTTCTCCAGTTTCTGCATTCATTGCGTAAAGAAAAGCTCCTTTACATAATTTGAAAACCGTTTTTGTCCCATCTATATCTGCTAATACCGTATTCCAAGAACAATCCAAGTCCCCTAAATCATGTGCTACAATCTGGTGCCACCAAAGTAAATTGCCTGTCTTTGTTTCGATTGCTAAAACTGAATTACTAAAAACGTTTGGTCCAGGTCTGTATGTGGCATTCCAGCTAGGTGACGGATTACCAGTCGCTAAATACGCAATTCCCTTATCTTCATCTACTGCCCATTGCCCCCAGCCTATTCCCATATCTCCTTTTCCAAATCCACAATTGTCAGGACATTCTCCCCAGTCATTTCTCAATATGTCTTCTGGAATATCTGAAGCTCTTATTCCTTGAATCCAACCTTTGTCGGCTACTCTTATAGTCCATTCTGGATCTCCTACATCTTGTGGCGGCATTAAATAAAACGTCCAGAGTAATTCTCCTGAATCAAGACTATATCCTCTGAATGCACCTCTTCCTCCCTCTACAGCTTCCCTTCCTCCTGTTCCATAAATCAAAACACGATTTATTGTATCGAATACCGGACCTGATGATTGTAACCCTTTGAATAATCCCTCATTTCCTTCTAAACCTTTGCATGTCGGAGTCTTTAATTTGAATTCAATCTCTCCTGTTTTTGCATCAAGGCCAAAAACTTGACAATTTGGCCAAGGAGCAAATATTTTGTTTTCTGCAAAAGAAAAACTATGCGCATGACTAGATAGCGACGGATAGAAATCTAAATTGACAGGAAGATCTCTTTTTGCAATTTCTATATTCACTAAATACGGATCTGCTTGAAATGACCAAATCTCTTTTCCCGTTTTAGCATCAATTGCCGAAATTCTCAAATCCTCCATTCTATTGTAGACTATGCCATCTACAATTATTGGATTTGCAATCGAACCAACTCTTGGCTCAATTCCATCTATAGATTCGGGCAAAGGCCATGCATGTACCCATTTTAATTCAAGATCATTTACATTATCTTTATTTATCTGGGTCTGGGGATTAAATCCTGTTGCGCGATAATCATAATTTGGCGCAATCGAATCAAAGCCATTGTCATCAATAGCACTGGAAAAAAATATTTCAGTATTCAATGAAGTTAAGGCTGAAATAATTAAAATAAAAATTAATATGCTTACTTTCTGCACAAATTAAATTTATCATGTCTTCCCTAATAGGTTTAGTGAAGGATTTGTTCTTACCTTCTTCTTAGTAATAATATCCCTATGATAATTGAAGTAATAATTACTAGAATTCCAATGAACGTCGAATTTGTTGTATTCGATTCTATCTCTTGTTTCTCTTCATTACCGATGCCTTTCTCTATGTCTATTTGTTCTGATATCCCCAACGCTATCAACGATCCTGGTATCTGATTATGCGCTAATCCTCCTACTTCTTGCCTTCCTCTTCCTCCGTTTATTACATATATCTGAAATTCTCCATCTGAATTTCTACCTATTGTTGGTTGAGTAGTCAATGGCGTATTTAGAAAAATTTTATGCAATAATTCTCCTGTTAGTCCATTTAGTATGTATAAATTTCCATCCGCAGCTGGAATTATTGCCAAGTCTTCTGTTGCTATAATTCCTCCTCTATATGCTACTCCGTCAATAAAATAATTCCATATTTCTTTGCCCGTATCTGCATCTATTGCTAATATTGTCGTATTCTGTTCTTGTTTTGGATAATTCAGATTATATTCTCCTGGTGGAACTCCTATTCCTTTATGATTGCCTGCTTTTGCACTGGCATCCCATCCGAGACTTAACGGCAGTATGACTATGTTCTCTTTTTCATTATACGCAATGTCTGCTTCACCTGCCCTTAATGGTATGATGTAAAACCAATCCTTCGACGGATAATTCAACCACTTCTTTTCCTGCATGTCGTAAT
>CAZKFJ010000011.1:0-22038 GCA_964552125.1 uncultured Nitrosopumilales archaeon
GATACAATATCTATCGGCGCACGTAACCGACTAGGAGATGGTTTTGTCGGACCAGATCTTGATATTCTTGACGACAGTCAAATAGACGTTGACGGAATGGTAGGTCGTATAGGCAATTTTAATCATTTTGAAATATCTCATCCACTAGATTCTGGTGATGCAAATGATATTGCAGCAGCTTATGGAGATACAATCGGAGCTAGATTCATATTCTTCGATCAAAGCGGTAATGCTAATGCCGCAATCAATGTCTTTCCGCTTGGCGTGGAACCAGATGATCGCTCGCAGAGTAACTGGGCAGATATAACAATCGCAACCCCTACAGACGATGGCTCTTCAGGCTCATCAGGAGGACTTCCAATCACTGAAATTGGAATAATTGTCGTTCTCTTAGGCTGGGCTGCTTACTTCGGTTCCATTATCCGTAAAAGACGAAGTTAATAATAACGTACTAGTCTATTAATTGATATTGAAAACCATATTCTTAATCGTCCCTCCACTCTTGATACTCATTATTGGAGGCGGATTCCTGGTTACTGGTGATTTCTTCAGAGAATCCCCACAAATATGTTTTCTAGAACCATTAGACAAAACATCCATCGACTTGTATTATTCATGCGAAGATTTCGATGAGGAAAACCCATTAAAACTTACAAAGATAGACCGTGATGAACTTATTTTACATTCTTTGGAATTAATAAACGAAGATAGGGAAAAATACAATACTCCTCTTGTAGAACTTGGCACCTCTTCAACAGCGCAAGAGCATGCTGAAGAACTTCTTAATATTTGCAAGACAAGTTATTGGGGTAGCAACGGCATGAAACCTTACATGAGATATTCTGCCGCTGGAGGCGAAGGCGCAATAAATGAAAACGTTGCTGTCGTCGGCACTCCTGAAATACAAAAATACTGGACTCAAGAAAACTTGGAACAAATACTTGTATGGAATCAACATAGCATGGTAGAACGAGACGAACTAAGTGAATTCAGACATTCAATGAACATTCTTCATGACGATCATAATTATGTTAATATAGGAATTGCATGGAGCAACTTTTGCGTAACTATTGTCCATCAATTTGAGGACAGGTATGTTGAATGGAAACAAAAACCTATCTTAACATTAAATAATGAATTCATACTTGCAGGGCAAGTCAATTTCAACGCCACAATAGAACAAATTGATATCTTTTATGATCCAATACCGATGCCACTGTCTGACCAAGAACTAATGTCTAGTCCTCCACTTTACGGATTTGGGCATATCTGTTCACACATAATGTGCTCGGACGGTTCCTTGCCTGTAGCAACCGTGCTGCCTAACAGTGATTCGAGTCTGGGCCCTGATGTCTCCGAGCAGATATTGAACCAAAACAACCCTGGAAATTCAGCTAATGTTCCCTTGTTTGTAGCACATAAATGGGAAGTAACCCACGGCGAAGACTTTACAACCTTCTCAATCGAGGAGGATCTAGAGAGACTACTCAACCTGACTGGTAAAGGAGTTTACACCGTTCTTGTATGGGCGGCTCCTGCCGATGATCCATCCGATGGTATGGTGCTAACCACTATTTCGATATTCTTTTTATAAATTAAACCAATCTCAATTCAATGCGCACAATAGTTCTCTTGTTCATATTATTATTGATGTTGCCATCGGCATCAGGACACATACCATATATTGCAGGTCCAGAAACATCTGCACGTAACCCAATAGAAATTGAAGACATTCACTTGTCCCAAGTCTGGTATTTTGAGCAGGAAACTTCTGATTCAGATGTCTGGCTTTTTTTCAGGACAGAAACTTCTGATGAATTATTTGTACAATTAGGCGTTCCAGTTCTTGATAAATTAAAAAATTATGAACCTACCATTACAATTTATCACATTCATATAGAAAACGACGATAATCCTGGAGCTCCACTTAATCCTGCAGACTTGGAGAATTTGATCTGGAGCTTTCACGAACATGCTAACTACACGACTAATTTTCCGAAACCATCGGATGCTTGCGCCAGAGGAATTTCCAGAGAATCACCATGCACCTTCCATGAAACATTTACGGACACATACAGCTGGATCTTATCCGAAGATAGATTACCGATTGAACCAGGAAGATACTTGATACGCGGAACATCTGAAGACAAAGGCACAATGTGGATTGCCGTCGGCGAAAGAGAAGAGTTCTCAGCTTCTCAATTACCATTTCTAATGTCCAGAACTTCTTCAATAAACAATTTACATGGAAACGAATCCAACAACAACTCCGTGTTAATTGCAACTGGAGCTGTAGTCGCCTTTCTTGCATTCGTAATCTACAGGCGAAGAACTTCGTAAACAACGTTTATATATTGTAGATACTAACTTAAGGTTAGTAACGAGGTATATGCATGAACAAACGAAATAATTTCATAGATCGAATATTCGAGAACATGTTCCATGAGATGTCGAGTCTCAATTCCATGTTCAACAACACCGAATTCCCCCAGAACGTCGAGGCTGGCAAGCCATACTTCTATGGCTACACCATGGAAGCAGGTCCAGACGGACAACCTGTAGTTAACAAATTTGGAAATATTGGTCAATCCAACAAAACCCAAACCATCTCTGAGCATCGAGATCCTACAGTTGACGTACTCGAAAGCAAGGAAGGCAACTCAATCAAAATCATAGCAGATCTACCTGGCGTAACAAAAGATAACATCAAAGTTACAGAGAACCAGGGAGTTGTCAACATTGCCGCAGAGAACGGCGATCGAAAGTACAACAAAAATATTCCAACCGGAAAGAAACTTGACGCTAACAAGTCCAAGGCAAATTTCACAAACGGAGTATTGGAGTTAGACATTCCTCTACGCAAATCCGAAGACGAAAAGAATATTCGAATTGACTAGTTCAACCCATAAGTTTAATCCTAGTAAATCTCCCCATGAATACTAGGGTTAACTTATTTTTTTTGATTCATTACAGATATAAATAAAAAACACACAGTGATTCTATGAATGAATATCCTCTAATTGCACAATTAAAGGAAGCTTCAGATTATGACAAAGTCTTTGACTTGGTTAAGAGCACAGTAGAAAAATCTATTTCTCAACATCGTGCAGGCCTTACACTGATTCTAGCTGAAATTCCAAATCACATAGGGGCGTATTTTGTAGAAGGAGGCACTATCATTGTCATGAACAAGACAATCTTGAATGCAATGAAACAACTGACTTCAACAAAGGAGGAATTCAATTCTTTCGTTTATTCAATCCTTACACACGAATATCTGCATTCTCTGGGCTATTCTGAAGAGTCCGTCGTCAGACCTCTCGTCAAGAAGATCAGCGAAGAGCACTTCGGACCAAGCCATATCACGTCAACCTTTTCAAGCCACGAGCTATTCTCAATCTATCCCAAGCTTAGAAACCTAGGCCCAGGAAGGGAGAATAACCAGGATTTCGAAGTAATCGACAACTTCGACAAGTCTAGCATGTCGTATATCGGCTAAATTTCTTTATCCCTTTCATCATATAATTGATTTGAATATCTTTCCATTCCATCTGCCGCATTTTGCGCAAGCCTATCTGCCAGTTTATTTTCTTCCCGTGGAATCCATTCCAAGGATACCTTACATCCTTCTTTCTCGTATAATTTTATTTGCGCTACACATGAATCTCTATATTTTTTCAAGTGGACTGCTTTAACTTTCCAATTGCCTTGTACTTGTTCAATAACTAATTTGGAATCGCCATAAATTTTTAATTCAGATATACTATCAGATCGTTTCAAAGAAAGTACATCTAATCCGCGAAATAAAGCTTGATATTCGGCAACATTATTCGACAAAATACCACTGTCATCTTCATGATCATATGCAGGTATGTTCCATCCTTGTTTATACAAAATATTATTCTTGGAATCTAAGACAACCGTTCCCATGCCCATGTCGCAAGAACCATCGTTCTTGTACTTGCAAGAACCGTCAAAATATAATCTGTATATCATTATTTAATTCTAATTAAACGAACTTTTCAAGTTTCTCAGCGTAGACTTCCTTGCTTCCAGCACCTACCACTCGTTCCACTTCCTTTCCGTCCTTGAATATCACAAGGCAAGGGATTCCGTGGACCTGGTAGTCTGTAGCAAGCTTCCCGTTCTCGTCTACATTGATCTTGACTATATGGGCCTTGCCATCATAGTCATCTGATAATTCCTCTAAAACTGGGGCAATTGCACGGCATGGACCGCACCATTCTGCCCAAAAATCAACCATAACAGGCAACTTTGACTGTAGAACATCATTGCCGAATGAGCTTTCACTTGAATGTATAATCTTTGACATACTTTATCATGAAATTCCTGAAATATGAATCTTCACGTTTTTATTTGATTTTATCTACTAGTATTCTAAGATGGGAGTTCCTGAAAGGATAAAAGAAATCGAAGATGAGATTCGCAAAACGCAAATCAACAAAGCCACGAATCACCATATCGGTATTCTTCGTGCAAAGATTGCAAGACTAAAGCAGGAGCAGGAAGAGAAATCAGGACGTGCCAGTAAATCTACCGGCGGCTATTCGGTAAGACGTAGCGGAGATGCAACTGTCGCCATCATTGGATTGCCTAGCGTAGGAAAATCCACTTTACTAAATAATTTAACTGGAGCAGATTCCAAGATCGGTGCATTCGATTTCACGACACTGGACGTTGTTCCAGGCATAATGAAATACAATGGAGCAAAAGTTCAGATACTCGACTTGCCAGGTATCATAAAAGGCGCTGCATCAGGAAAAGGATTCGGAAAAAAAGTTCTTTCCGTTGCAAGAACCTCAAACCTCATCATCATGGTTGTCGATGTCTTCAAGCCTGATCAAACAGATCTGCTAAGAAATGAACTTGGACAAATAGGAATTCGCCTTGATCAGCAACCTCCGAACATCACAGTCGATAAAAAAGGCTCTGGAGGAATCCAGATAACAAACCTTGTCCCTGAATCAATTTCCAACTCATTGATCAGCGGAATTCTGCGCATCAACAAGATTCACCACGCGAGAGTGTTCATTCCCGAACCTATAACCACGGAGCAATTCATAGACGTTATCTCAGGAAATCGTGTCTACGTAAACTCGGTAACCATACTCAACAAGGTCGACTTGGTGGACAAGAAATCCCTAGACGGAATAATATCGAAAATAGGAAGCAGTTGCATTCCGATTTCCGCTGACAAAGACAGAAATCTCGAGGATCTCAAGGACGCAATTTACCAACAACTGGATTTGATTAGAATTTACCTGAGACCAAAGGGAGGAGTTGCCGATTATGAAGAACCGCTTATTGTTCCTCGAAACTCATCTATCATAGAGATCTGTGCAAAGATCCATCGTGACGTAGAAAAGAACTTTCGCTATGCGTACATATGGGGCACAAGCGCTAAATTCAAAGGGCAAAAAGTCGGCAAGAAGCACATCGTAGAAGACGAAGACGTAGTCACACTTATCAATGCGAAATAGTTATATCCAAAATCTACTTGTAGTAGTCAATGAAACCACTCTATGCAGTTTCTTTAATCTTTGGAATTTTAGCTGTTCTACTTTCTGGTATGCACGGAGTAGGTGAAGTGCTACAAGATGGCAATCCTCCTGACATATTGATTAACGCTTGGGGAACACCTCCTAATGGAGAAGGAGAATGTGACGAAGGAAACTGTTTTCCAGCTATGACAATTCTTACTTTCTTGCCTTTCCAAATAGTCGGAATACTTACGATAATCTTCAGTCTTGTTTTGGGAATGATTGTAGTGCAGACGTATAGAGAAGCAGAGAAAGACGTCCCAGACGTTCCAAACACGGCACCACCTCCATTGAAATCAATTCCATACAAACGTGGTCAGCACATTGTGATAGGTTCTATTTTGATACTCTTGATCGGTGGCGGATTCTTGGCGCCAATCCTAGGGTTCATATCAGCTATTGCTCGATATATCGGATCAAGATAATTACTTAATTAAACATATTCTCTTAGTTTTAGTATGTCACTAGTCTCACGACCGGTTCTGGCAGAAGGCGCTATAATGGTATCAATCGCCATTGTTCTTGACCTAATATCCACTCTTTTGCCTTCATTGCCGCAGGGAGGTTCTGTAACACTGGGTGCAATGGTTCCACTTCTGTTGTTCGCAATCCGTCGAGGATATGTTTACGGAATAGCTGCTGGAATGTTGTTTTCAATAGTAACTCTTGCATTCCGTCCGCCTTTCATAGTTAGCCCAATTCAATTTCTGTTGGACTATCCATTAGCGTTTGGCGCATTGGGTCTGGCTGGAATATTTTCAAGTAACGTTATTGCTGCAACATTTGTAGGGATCTTTGGTAGGTTTCTAGCTCATTTCATATCAGGAATTGTTTGGTTTGGGGAATACGCACCAGAAGGAACTCCTGTCGCTGTGTATTCTGCAGTCTATAACGGAAGCTACCTGGGAATTGAATTTATTACAAGTACAATTCTGTTGTACATAATACTCAAGCGTAACATTCTTGAAATAAAATAAAAAAATTTTGTGGAGGACAAAGTCCTCCGATTTGTAATTATCTTGTCAACTATACATCGAAGTACAATTGGAACTCGTGTGGATGAGTTCTTGATGTAACATCGAAGTGTGCATCTCTTGCGAATTCTAATATAGTTTCCAAAAGATCTCCATCGAAAACTGGTTTTAAGAATTCATTATCGCTTTCTAATGCATCGGCAGCTTCGGCCAAGTCTCTTGGCAATGCTTTGATACCCAATTCACGTTTACGATCATCGGAAAGCGTATAGATATTCTCGTCGACTGGATCTCCACAATCTATTTTGTTCTTGATTCCGTCAAGTCCTGCACATAACATTGCAGGGAATGCAAGATATGGATTTGCAGTTGTATCAGGACATCTGAATTCAATTCTTTTTGCCTTTTCTGATCCCTTGATATTTATTGGAACTCTGACATTTGCAGATCTGTTGCTCCTACTCCAAGCTATGTAGATAGGTGCTTCAAATCCAGGTACAAGTCGTTTGTATGAGTTTGTTGTAGGTGCTACAATACAGGCTAATGCACGAGTGTGTGCCATAATACCGCCAATGTAGTACCTTGCTGTCTGGCTTAATTGTGAATGTTCATCACTCTCATCATAAAATGCATTTTTCTTATCTTTCCAGATACTCTGGTGACAGTGCATTCCTGTGCCGTTGTCGCCAACCAATGGCTTTGGCATGAATGTTGCTACCATTCCTTTCTGGTGGGCTACATTCTTTACTACGTATTTGAATGATTGAGCGCTATCTGCTTGACTTACCAATGTATCATACATCATGTTGATTTCACATTGACCCGCAGTTGCTACTTCATGGTGATGAGCGTCAATAACGATTCCAAAAGAATCTTCCATTGCAGTGCATGCATCATTTCTAAAGTCCATTAATGTATCCTGTGGTGTTGTTGGGAAATATCCCTCTTTGTGTCTAATAGGGACATTTGTACCCATTGGACCTCCAGGAGCCCATATGGCCTCTTTACTTTCAATCGAATAACTCTGTCCAGACGCTGGTATTTGTGTATCCCATGTCACAGCATCAAAAACGAAGAATTCTAATTCAGGACCCCAGAATGATGTATCATATCCGTTGTCTTGCAAGAATGATTCTGCTTTCTGTGCTACACCTCTTGGATCTTTAGCTAATGGACCTCCTTTGTGTACAGGATGACCCATGCCCCAATTTATAGAACATAAAACTCTTGCATATTTTTTACTTGGATCAGACCAAGGGATTACTACAAATGTATTTGGATCAGGTTTCAATAACATGTCTGATTCATTGATACCAGTAAAACCTCTAATTGACGAACCATCTAATTTTGGTATACCGTCATTCCATGCACTTTCATCTAATGTATGAGCAGGCACTGTTACATGTTGTAATTTTCCAGGTACATCAGTGAACTGTAGGTCTATGAACCTAATGTCTTCACTTTGAATCTTATTCATTACGTCTTGGGTACTCAATTTTTTTATCTTGAGCCCTTCAGCTGTTCTTTCGTATGGCATAATATATGTAAAAAACTGGCTATATATAAAGCATCAGCATAAAATTATGAACGTTTATTCAATTTCCTAAAAATAATTTGTACAAATATTAATTTATTTATCGTTTTGTTATTCTTTTGAGTTCCATTTGCTTGTTCCAAGCTACTCCGCGTCTATATCTGTATATGTCGTTCTTTAGATATTCGATGTCCTCTGTAGCTTCTTTTATCTTTTTTTCTAAACGTCTTTTACCAAAAAATCCGTTCTCCGTCAGAATCTCCTTTTTCAGACTGCGCAGTTCTTTTTTCTTTTCTTTTAGTAATTCTCCGGCTCTTTCTTCGTATGGACTTTGCATTATCATATTTATGACATCTTCATCTTTTTTAAGATATCTATTTTATTGAATTATTATAAGAAACCAAGTACTATACTCCTTTGATAGATATATTGAATTATATTATCGGCGAAGACGACGAATCAAAATATCCATTTCTACCGGAAGTAGGAAAACAAATGACTGGACGCAATATCCAGGACTTTCTCAATTCCGAATTACCAATTCTTGAAAATGCAAAAGATCGTATAATTTATAGTCTCAAAAACGGCACTTCCCCTGAACTTGATGAAACCATTGAAATGAAAACTATATCAAAATATTCATTTCCTATTGCAATGTTACTTATTAAATCGACCAACCAGAGCTATTTGATTTCTAGATTCGCTTTGGCTGAATCACGACGCGTAGAAGAAATTCTTCATAATGAAAATCCCGATGTTATACCTCAAATCTTCAAGACTATTCTTAATGTAAAACTTAGCCAAAGCAAAAACATTAACGAAGAGTTTAACGTCACTTCTGATTTCCTTGTTAAAAATAGATTCAAGTACAAAATCAGTTTAAGTGATTATTTATCTCGTTCAATCTCCCTTCCAAAAAACCAATGGAGGCTTGTAAACAGATCTGTTTCATCTGGTTATGTATTTCTCACTCAGGATGAATTGATTACTCTACTCAGGGAAGAAATCTACCAAATGATCCGCTCCAAAATCGAAGAACTAAAAATCCCCCCTGCTTTGTTGGAAGACAAATCGATGAAATCCACACTTGAACAGATTTTGAAAGTCGCTCCACGTCCTCCTAAGGCTAAAATACAGGTATTTTCAGGAGAATACCCCCCTTGTGTTGCCAAAGCCATCGAAATGATTCAAAAGGGAGATCAAGTGCCTCATTCTGGCAAATTCCTCATGACAACATTCTTGTTACGTGCAGGCAAAACAGTTGAAGACGTTATTGATATGTATCCGACAAATCTTGGTTTCAATCAAAATATTACGCGCTATCAAGTTGAACACATTGCAGGGCTCAAAGGAGGCGGTACAAAATACGAAGTGCCTAGCTGCAGCACAATGAAAATGAAAGATTTTTGCTACAAAACTGATGCATGTGGAACAATTAAGAATCCTTTACAATTCAATAGTAAAACACCGGTGAAAAAAAATGGAAGAAAAAACAGTTAATTTTTTAAAACAAACATTTAGCGAATATTATAAACAAAATAAATCGCGTATTTCTGAACCTTCACGAATCCACGAACGAGAATTCGGTTATTGGCCTTTTGATGGATTCATGCAACGACATCTATCGGTAACAAGTTTCTCTTCATTTATTGACGAACTGGTACTTAAAGCTCCTAAAGGAGTTTATGCATCATGTTCTTACTATGACGATCCTTCACTTCCTATGGAAGACAAGGGATGGAATGGTGGAGATCTTGCGTTTGATATCGATTGCGATGACTTGGAACTCAAATGTAAACAAGAACATGATCGATGGCTATGCCGTGATTGCAAAAAGGTTGGCATAGGTCTAAGACCTAAAGCGTGTACTAAATGCAAAGAAAATAAAATTACAGTTCTTAACTGGTCGTGTACAATCTGTTTAGATGCTGCAAAAGAAGAAATTATAAAACTAAATGATATTCTTATGAATGACTTTGGTATTAACAAGAAAGAAATCTCTATCTTCTTCTCTGGCAATAAAGGATACCATCTCACTGTTGAAAGTTCAATGTACGAAAAATTAGATAAACACGAAAGGAGAGAAATTGTTAATTACGTTCTCGCGAAAGAACTTGATTTGAAGTATATGGGCTTCGATAAGAAAACCAACTTCAAAGACCTGCTTCTACGCCTGCCTCAGTCTACAGAACCAGGTTGGCGAGGAAGATTGATGGAATTCTTTGAGAATTATGATGACAGCTCTCTTACAAACTTTAGTAAAACCGAAAAAGTTGCAAGAATCTATAATTCTAAAAATATAAGATTTAGCAAACTTTTTGAAGACGGAATAAAAAAAGTTAGGTCCACTATTGATCCATTAGTTACTTCAGACACTTCTAGAATTTTCCGACTGCCTAACTCATTACATGAAAAAAGCGGTCTTTGTAAAACTCTTTGTAATAGTATCGACAGTTTTGATCCATATACACAATCAGTTGTCCTGGATAACGAACCAATTAAAATTAATATTAATTTCTGCCCTAAATTCAAACTAAAAGGAGTGTCATACGGCCCATATAAAAACCAAACACTTTCATTGCCAAAATACGCCGGCGTATATCTAATGTCAAACAAACTTGCCCAGGTAGCTTGAACTCGTCTATTTAAAAAGTCTAACCAGTTATAGTTATATCTAATTCAACCCTTAGAAATAATTACATGTCTTCTCAAGAATTAACAAAAAAACTTTATTCTGCCTTGGAATCAGAGAAAAAAACCAATGACCTTACTGATATTCCGGAAGATCTTTACCGTAACGTTACAGATCATATCCATTCAATTAATAACAACGACGTAAACAATCTCCAAACAATTGAAGAAATGGTAAACTCCAAAGAAAAAGAAATATTATCCAATTTATCTCAAATGCTCCTTCGTACAAGACTTGATAAGGCAATTACTGATCAGAATAATATCAATGCAAATCTGCTCACAAACGAGGAAAAATACGTTCTTGAACCACTGATTAATGCATCTAAACGTAATGTAAAATTACTCAAAGCTATAAACGATGGCAGTCTCTCATTTCTTAATGGCCTGGACAATCATGACGTTAATCAATATCAAGCAGTCAAATTCCTCGAAGATTCACCTTCAGCAGTAGGCATAGATTCTCGCACATATGGCCCATTCAAGCAAGGAGATGTGGCAATATTACCCACTGATAACGCTAAATTACTCATTCAGCAGGAAAAAGTAGAAGAATTGAACATGGAACTTTGATAAATAATAAAAGTTCAAATAAGATATTTTAAGATAGTTCATTACTGATTTACCGACCATGAAAATAGGAAAGCAAACAAATCGATACTGTCCAAAGTGCAAGAAGCATACAGTCAATACTATATCTATTTACAAAGCAGGCAAGCAAAGAAGAAGTTCATTGGGAGCCCGTAATCACGAAAAAGACCGCAAGGGTTATGGTGGACAAAAATTCCCAGAACTCAAACGTACCGCAAAAACAACCAAGAAAATCACACTACGTTATAAATGTAAAGACTGCAGCAAAGTATGCATGGGCCGTGGATTTAGAATTAGAAAACTGGAGATAGTAGCATGAAAACTTCTCGAGTACATATTCCACAACCTCGTAGTTCATTCATTTCAGTTCAATGTCAAGAATGTGGAACATCTCGCGTTGTATTTTCAGCTTCATCACTTAAGATTAACTGCGAAAAGTGTAATGCAGTTCTTGTAGAAAATACCGGTGGAAAAGCAAAAATACACGGAACAAATACTTCTCGAGTTGATTAGATGTCAATAGTTGATTCTTTAAAATCTATCAAGTTTGATTCTATACGACCAGTTACATCAAGACAAACTCTTGTTGTTATTATGGGTCTTTCAATTATCTTTTCTGCTGCACTTATGCTCAGAATATTTCCTGTAAAATATGGTTATTTCCTTAATGAATTCGATCCTTTCTTTGACTATTATGCATCAAAATTTATCGTTGATGCTTTTGACGCAAGTGGAATTTCTGGTTTAATAGATTATTTCAGTTGGCATGATTATAGAACCTGGTATCCAGAAGGAAGACCTGTAGCTAGAACTTCTCAGGTCGGTCTACACTTTGCAGGAGCAATATTCTATATAATTGCGAGAGATATTTTTGGCTTATCTAGTTCATTATATGATTTCATTGTTATCTTCCCTCCAGTTGTCGGCGCACTTAGTATAATCCCGATTTATCTAATTGCTCGTCGAGTTACTTCTTCCGGTGGTGCTCTATTCGCTAGTTTAATCATAGCTTTCTCAACATCAGTAATCCAAAGAGGTAACCTTGGATGGTTCAAATCTGAACCTTTTGCATTATTGCTTGCTCTTTCTGGTTGCTACCTATTCCTAACGTTATTCGACTCTGAACGTTCAAATCGAAATATTGCACTTCGTGCTATGTTTGCAGGTTCACTTTTAGGCATTGCACTAACATCTTGGGGTGGCGCTCAATTCTTCAACATCGTATTTGCAGTGTTGATTCTTGTCATGCCATTTCTAAAAATTGACCAGAGAAGAGCAGTTTTCTCAACATCAATATTTGTTGCTTTCTATCTTATTATTGCTGCAATCTCACCGCGTCCTGGTGCCGCTTTAATTCTTTCTCCAGCTGGTTTAGCATTATTGGGTTCTCTCGGCTTTGTAATTCTCGCAAATATCATAAGAAACTTCGCAGTTGTGTATGAATACACCAACATTTTGAAGAATACAATCATTGGACTCTTCTTTAGCGCCATTGTAATTCTAAGTTTAGGATTCTTATCTGAAGTAAGTGGACGTTATCTCACTGTAATCATGCCATTTAGAAGAAGTGGAGTTCCGTTGGTCGAATCTGTAGCAGAACACTTTGTCCCTACAGGCGCACAGTTCTTCCAAGAATATCTTATTCTTTTACCATTTGCAGTCTTTGGCGCTATGAAGTTACTTGATAAACGCGATATTAATTCTGCTTTCATTCTTGTACTTGCAGCTTCAGGAGCCTACATATCTGGTTCATTCTCTCGTCTAATGATTTTCTCATCTCTTGCAATAGCTTTTCTCGCAGCGGTAGGATTCATTACTGTAACTTCGTCGATATTTCGACCATTGCTTACAGGAATCGGAAAACAAGGCACTGGCAAATCTGAAACACGTACAGGATTAAAAATTCTTTATTCAATTTTTATGATTACTGTGTTGTGTATCCCTGTAGTTGTGCCAGCTTATGGTTATAATTGGGTTTTCGCAGCAGACATTCCTACTAGTATCTCTAATTCAGGCAGTACACTCCGAGGAACTGATCCAAGCTTCCTTGAAGCACTTGCATGGCTAAGTGATTCTACTCCAGAAGATTCTGTAGTTGCTGCATGGTGGGACTATGGATATTGGATTACGGTTATGGGTAACCGGACAAGCCTGGCGGATAATGCTACAATAAATGGTACAAGAATTGAAGTTCTTGGCCAAATGTTCATGTCACCCGAAGAAGAGTCCTTGGCAATTCTAGAATCGCTTGACGCTGATTATGTATTGATATTCGTAGCTGGACAAAAATCCCAGAACTCACAATTTGGAGACCTGTATGTCTTAGGCGGTGGTGGAGACGAAAGTAAAAAACAATGGTTCATTAGAATTGGAGGCTTCGAAGACGCTCAATTCATGGAAGCTGACGGATTCTCACCTAACGAAAACTTCTGGGAAAATTCATTCCTTGGTAAATTAATGCCATTTGCATGGGAAATGGCTATAGACCGTGAAAATAATGTATACCGAGAATATTCATTCTCTGCTGAAACAACAGATCTATACAAATACCAAATGAAGTATCCAGCAGACGGAAACGGTCCTTTAAGACTTGCCTTTGCTTCAGAAAGTCTTCAACCAGATGCACCTCAGGGTCGATTTAGTGGTGTATTGATCTACGAAATAGTAAAAGACTAATCGTATTTTTCAGCAATTCTCAAACGTGCATACTTATCATCTGGAGAAAATTTTGCCGGATGAGGCGATACAGTTTTTTCATTACATTTTTCACAAGTTTCCTGCAAGCTGTACTCGGAACAGTTAGGACATTTCTTAAGAAGATATTTCATTATGTCTGCTCCTTAGAAAATGAAAAGTCTGCCTTCTTTCCAATAGACTTTTTTATCTTTTCCAACGCAGAAGATAACCTCTTTTCCGCCGATTTGTAGTCTTCCGAATAAACTGTTATCTTGTATTTTGGAGATCCTAGATAAGAAATCTCTACTCTTTTCCCAGTTTTGTTTGAAAGAACTTGCGACATAGAATCCTTGATTAAATTAATCCCGTCAGAATCCTGCGTAGTTACTTGAATTATGCCTGTAACATTTACCATTGGAATTGCTATCTTGCTTTTAGAAATACCTGTTAATTCAGCTACTGTTTTCTCTGGAATATCTAATTTGCCAAATGCCTTGTCGTCTCTTATCAGCTCCTCCAATCCCGAGTAAACTGTAACAAATTGATCTTCAACCTTGTCAAAATATTCATTCTTTTGTTCATCGGTGAGTTTGAGTTTTGTCTGTAAAGTATCAAATATAGACTTGGACTTGTCATATCTTTTCACAGATAATAATTTCTGTTTCCTGTCTTCGCCTGAGACCTGCCTCAATGAAAGATCTACTTCTGTCCTAGCCGAATCTACTCGTATTACCTTCAATACAACTTTCTGATTTACGGTGACAAATCTTGATACATTCTTGACCCAACCCGTAGCAATCTCAGAAACATGCAAAAATCCATACATGTTATTGTATTCTTCTAATACGACCTTAGCTCCATGACTAGACATACTTGTTACTAAAGCCAGAACCAACTCTCCTACCTCTGGCATATCTTGATTCTCTATCTCTTGCTTCATCTATAGGAAAAGTTACTTTGGATTAGTTATAAAAATTTCATATTACACAGAAGAGGTGGACAATAACCAAAGACCAAGTATTGTGTAACCAACCATCAGTAACAGTATTGGCGCCTGACTCATGATTGATTTCTTGCCATCTTTGAAAACTCTGAGAGAGATTCTATGGGCTATATAGACTGAAAGTATGTGACCAATTACAATTACTACTACTTGATAATTCCAAAGAAATATGAAATCTATGGTCCTCACAATCTCATACGAACTTGTTCCAAAGATATCCCAACCAAAACCAAACGGATCGGAAATCAACTTGATAATTAACTGCCCATTCAAAAAGAAATATGCGGAGTAGTGTGCCAGGTGATAGACGATTGATATAGGAAGAAGCGCTGGAACAAACTTCTGCGCAAGATCCAAAGTTGTAATATCTGTCTTTGTAATTGCTCTTGATATTGCAACAAAGGAGTAGAATATGGAGAAAAATGCCAAAAACGACACCATGATTCCCGCAGTGTTGACATATATTACATCGTATCTTCCACTTCCCCCAAAGGCATCGATACCAATCACATCATACCAAAACAAAGTTGAAATTAGCCCATCGAAAGATACTACAGACAATATTAAGATTAGAAAACATAGCTGATCAAAACGATAACGAGCATCCAATAATCCAGAAGCGATAGGACGTAACAATATCTTTCCATCCGATGTTACACGAGTTGCCGAAAAACTCGACACAAAATTAAAGAAAACCGTGAACGGTTCGCAGTTGTCCAACCATTTGTCCTTTCCAAAGACACGCATTCCCGCCAGAACAATTATTGAATAGACAAAAATCATGTTTCCAAGAAACTGAGGATGTGCGGGCGTAGGATAAACCAATTCAATCCATGCAAATATTAGGAAAAACCCGAAGGCAGGCCATGACTTTAACTTGTCAGGATATTGTCTCAGCGGTTTCTCATCAAATTTAATTAATTCAAAAATGTTTTTCCATGGGTTCACAAAGTTCCAACTGTCTCCGAAGAGTATGTGCAGCCAAATGAATCCGCCCCACCAAACTACCCAAACAAACGTTGGCGCGAAATTCTTGACAGGGAATTGAGATCCCAATACTCCTGTCAGAATTGTCAATATTAACAGTGAAACTGAAATGACCTTGAACACATTCAACAATGATTTGTTCCTATACAACGCATCAACGATTCCAACGTTCCTTAAATTATACGTCCGATAGGAATCATCATGCGCCTTGCTTCTAACGAACAAACTGATTATGGCAAACGACGCAATTACTGCAGCTCCTCCTCCAAACCAATACAGGTATCCAGGAATAGGAAGATCTATCTTCGACCCGAAACCGTGAGCATAGGCATTAGGAATAAGTAGAATTTGAATTAATATTATGATAAAAAATAATCTCTTCATTTCTTGAACGTATACATAATTGTGTAATGTCTACAAAAAAACTTATTGAATCACGCTTTAGGCATGATTTCCAAGAATCCAATCAATATGGCTTCTCCTTCCCCGTGGTCGTGCTCTTCTTCCTCTTCCCTATTCATATCCTCTTCACTATCATGTTCTACTGGATGAATCTCAATCTCAAATCTGCCAGGGAACATTGCAGGAAAACTCAACACTTGTCCCTCATCTGCCGCAAGCGTTATCTCATGATCATATTCATGTATATGAAATATCAAATCCTCATCTGTAATTATATTCAATAGCACTTGATCACCTACTTCAACTGAAATTATCGAAGGATCTAATGTCATCTTCCTGTCAACTATGTTGATCTCGAACTCTCTTGTTTTGTCTTCAACTACTGAGGGTTCTTCTGCAATCTCTATTTCAATCTTTTCTTCAACGACAGGCGTTTCCGCCATCTCATCATCAGACCCAACAAATGTGAATACCGCTACTGCTAGTAAGACTATGCCGATTATTGCATACAACTGATTTGAATTATTTTTCATACTCATTTCCTAAAAAAAAAACTATACTCACTAAAATAAAAACGTCTTGTTGTTAATATCCTAGTGAATAACTTATTTTATTAAATTATGCAGCGCCACGTGGTGCTTGACATACTCCAGCTGGGGAGTGACATCTACCTGTTTGTGCATTACATACTTGAGCTCCACCACAACCACAGTCGAATTGACATGTGTTGCATAATTCGTGAGCATCACATACGCCATTACCACATGAATTTGATAAAGTTGTACATGTGTCTGCATCCATCCAATTTGGACATTTGTACTTTGGTGCATTTGGAAGTAAAGGTGATATATCTCCAACAGAAGAGATCGACAGAGATTCATCTTCTCCGCCAATTCCTAATATAGGAATTCCACCTGTAAAAATCATATAACCTACTATTGCGGTTGCTATGAGAAGCGGAATAGGAATAAACTTTTCATATTGAGCTGACATATGCGTCTATTGAGACCATTTCATTAATAAATATTACTAAAAAATTATTAATTTTATCACTAGACTATTTTGGAATTACAGTAATCGTTCCAATCATGTATGGATGTGGCTTACAAAAGTATGGAAATGTACCAACCTCGTCGAATACAAAACTTGCATAATCCTGTCTTTGCATATCCATGTCGAACATATTATCCGGAGCAGTTACTGAGTGAATTACATCATCTTTGTTATACCACGTCACCTTGGTTCCCTGAACAATCGTTAATCCATGAGGTTCAAAATTATAATTCTCGATATCTATCTGAACTTCATCCATCCCGACTACATCGAGAATCACGAAGAACGTTCTTACAGTATTCTGGCTCTTTGCAACAATAGTCATATTGTGCTGACCCACTGCCATCTCTTCCATTGGATCGAAAGTGACCGTTGCAACTTGTTCGCCTTCCTGACTAACAAAGTAAGCAGTATTATCAAAATCAACTTTTACTCCAATCAACGGAGTCTTTATTGAAAACTTTACATCTGATTCAAAACCGAGTTCCGAGGAAAGTAAAAATCTTGTTTCAACTTTTTCACCAAACATTGTCTGTACAACTTCCTGTTCAGGCTCTACATTGAAGAATCCTTTTTCAACTACTTCTGAATTTATATTGGATTCTGGATTCTCTCCATTACTAATCAAAAGATAACCAATGCCAATCGCAGCTAAAACAGCGACGCCTATGATAATATAATTTCGCACAAAACTATTATTGATGGTTATAATATAAAGATATGACAAAAAAATATGAAATTTATTACTATTCTTCTTTCTCTCCTTTTACTAACTTTTATTCCTCAAGCTATATCGCAATCCCCAGAGGGACTCAATTGGACACAACCTGCTTTTGACATGTTTAATTCTGGGCATAATCCACAACAGATCATAACTCGTGACAATGTCCACGAAATTGAATTGAAATGGATCTATCAGTCCCCCGAAAGGCCTGCACCAATTCCTGGAGCACGTATGGCATTTGGAACGCATGCGCCGCCCATTGCTGTTTATGGATTGTTGTATTTTGTCACTGAGTCGAATAAACTCACAGCTCTTAACACACTTAATGGCGAAGAACTTTGGACATTTCAATATGATCCTGTAGAACTTGCAATCTCTGACGAATGGTCGATGCTTGAAGCGCAACATTCGATTAGCTTTTTCCATGATTTGCTTTGGATGCAGACTAATGACTGCAACATCTTCGGCTTTGATCCGTTCACTGGAGAAATAAAAAATGAGATATTGGATACGTGTACAGACGTTCCAGGTAATTCAGGAAAATATGTTGGACATTATTCCCCAACATTCTTTGAGACAATAATAATTAGCAGAGTATCTGCAGGTGGAGGAGGAGGAAGGAGTTTTGTTGCCGGTTACGATGAATTTAACGGAAGGCTGCTGTGGCAATGGTTCTCTGTACCGCCAAGTGGCGGGGATCCTGAATGGGATTTTAATGACGCAGCAAAAGGAAACATAAATCCATATCCGGGCGATTGGGGCGCGAACGACCTGATTGGCGGCGGTTCGATATTTTCCTTGATTGCCGTAGATGAGTCTACTGGAATAATTTATTTCCCAACCGGAGCTCCTGCATTGTCATATGACGCGTCTCTTAGACCGGGTCCAAACCTTTACGCTAATTCGATTGTTGCTCTCGATGCGAATACTGGAAAAATGATCTGGTACCATCAAACCACTCCTCACGATATCAATGGACATGAACCAGCTCGTTCATTAATTCTTGCAAATGCTACAATCAACGGCGAAGAAAGAAAGGTCATTCTATCATCCACAAAAGGCGATTACGCATACGTCTTCGATGCTGCAACAGGAGAGCTTTTACACGATCCTATTAGTTTTGGAGCACAAAAAATCAGTGCATACAACACAAACCAAGGAAATAATGCTGATATGAATCTGTCTCAAGACGTTCTTGAGGGACGTGAATATTGTCCAGGTGCTTTTGGAGGCGCTGCAAGCACTTCAGCATTTGCTGATAACACTTTCTTTGTAGCTACTCAAAATTATTGCTCTCAATTCAATGTAGGAAAAGTTCCATACAAGGACAAACTGATTAATGGTTTTCAAATAGAACCATCTTTGATAGGACAGAGCTCATCGGTTCATGCAATCGATGTTTCTACAGGACAAATTAAATGGACCTTTCCAATGGAATCCAGATATCAGGGTGGAGTCACTGTAAGTGGCGGTGTAGTATATCTTGTCGATCTTTCTGGAAACTTTTACGCCCTTGATTCTGAAACCGGCGATGTCTTGAAACAAATTCCTATGAACGGTGCAGGAAACACTGGAGTAACAATTGCATCTGACGCAAATGGCGACATGCGTTTGTACATAGCAACAGGCGGAAGTAAACCTGGCATTGTAACTGCTTTAGGTCTTCCTGATTCTTCACCTACTGAAGACGAAGGAATTTCACGACGTGGATTGATTGGTTCATTCGCTCTTACTTCTATCGTTGGTTTGTTGTATCTGGCGTTCTTGAGATTCTATAAGAAAAATTAAATTATTAATTTTTTACAATAAGTTAATATATTATTAAGTTATTAATAATTTAATGAAAATTATTAACCTTGCTACACTGTTTATATTTTTATTACTCGTTCCCTCTTCCATCTTTCAGGCTACAGCACAAATGGAAGGCCTTAACTGGGAACATCCTGCATTTGACCGAACCAATACAGGCTTCAGTCCACAAACACAAATCACAAAGGACAACATCAACGATTTAGAACTAAGGTGGATCTTCCAAGTCCCTGGATACTGGGGAAGCGGAGGAGGAGTACCTGGAGAAGTTATATCGGTCGAAGGAGACGGACATGCAGGTCATGATCATGGTGGCGAAGGCGGATTTAATTTTGAAGTACCTCATGTACCAACTGGCGTGCAAACCGTACCACTTGTTGTAAACGGCATTGTTTACATAGCCAGTGAATTCAACGTTCTCTATGCACTAAATGCAGAGAACAGCCAATTACTTTGGCGTTTTGCTGCACCGATTGGCTCATTTGATGAAAAGGATTGGTGGGCTAGAGTATACGCCCAACATGGCATAGATTATTTTGACGATAAAGTTTGGATGCAAGCTAGCGACTGTACAATATACGGACTAGATCCAATGACTGGTGAAGTATTGGTTACCATCCCTGATACATGTAAAGACATTCCAGGGAACACGGGAATATACTGGGCAAGTTTTGCTCCAATTGAATACAATAATCTTCTCATTACACGACCTACTGGAGGCGGAGGCTTCACAGGAGAACGTGGATTCATTTCTGCTTATGATAAAGATACTGGAGAACTTGTATGGAGATGGGAAACAATTCCACCCACCGGCAATGAAGAGGATTGGGCAGCTGATTTAGTATCTAAAGGCAACCTTGACAATTATCCTTGGGACTGGGGAAAATGTGATAAAGCAGAAATTGAAGTAGAAGACGAACACGAAGACGAACATTCCGAAGAATTACTCGCAATCATGGCTGAAATTGAAACAAACGTTCATGAATTCGAGGAAAAAGCACCTAGACTTCCTTTGAATATGGGAATGGTCGACGAAATCTTGATAATAGTTACTGAAATCGAAGAACATGTAGGCGATGTTACACATGAAATTGAACATCCACATGGCAACGATCTAAATGAAATTCTGAATGATGTAAAAAAACATGTACACAAACTCGAGGATATGCTTAGTCCTATATCCAATACTGATGAATTACTTGCAATTCTTACTGATATAGAAGTTGGTATCGAGGAATTCGAAAATTTTGAATTAGAGGAACATAGAGACGAAGTACATGGAGGACACAAGGATGGACTTCATGATTGTAATTGGATCGGAGGAGGAAGTGTATGGACTCTTATTGCATTAGACGAAGATACGGGCGATATATTCTTTACAACAAATGCTCCTACTCCTGACGTTCCTGGCGACATGCGACCAGGCCCCAATCTCTTCACCTCATCCGTTGTATCCTTAAACGCAAATAACGGTGAAATGAACTGGTACTATCAAATTGTAACTCATGATATCTATTATCACGAATCTCGTTGGTCTACAATCCTTGCCGAAATTGAATCAGGCGATAGCACACAAAAAGCAGTTATTGTCGGCTCAAAGACAAACCTCGTTCATGTTCTTGATGCAGATACAGGAAAACCCATCTACGAATCAATTCGAGTAGGTCCTCCTGCAATTAACACACAACAGGCCGACATGGGAAACAACGCCGACATGGAACTTTCTCAAGCTGATCTAGTTCGTCAACAAGTATGTCCTGGATTCCAGGGAGGCATCGATGCGGCCCCTGCATTTGCGCATAATACGATTTATGTTGTAACTCAAACCTTCTGTACTTCTTACATAGAAGAAGAAGGTGCTCCATACAAAGATGGAGAAGCTGATATATTCCATCATGTTGCTGGACCAATGTATTTTGATTCATTCCACGTTGGCAACGCTTCATTATATGCTATCGACGCATCAAACGGACGAGTCAAATGGGTCTACGAAATGGAAAATCGAAACCAATACGGTGCTGTTACAACCAGTG
>CAZKFJ010000011.1:22138-33294 GCA_964552125.1 uncultured Nitrosopumilales archaeon
AAATGGGTCTACGAAATGGAAAATCGAAACCAATACGGTGCTGTTACAACCAGTGGAGGCATAGTGTTCGTTCCTGATAGAATGGGAATGATTCATGCGGTTGACGAAGAAACAGGCGAACTTCTTAGAATATTCACCACAGGTGGACTTGGAGGAGCTGGCGTTTCAATAGGCTTCAATGCATATGGACAAGCAACACTCTTCCTAACCAGTGGAGGCGCCGGTGAATTTGGACAAAGGACTACTGGAATACTCCAAGCTTGGACATTGCCTGACGGTTCTGTAACTGAAACATCTTCATCGGAAACAACTCCAGATCTACTCTCTCTTGTTTCATTGGGAATCGCCGTTTTAGCAATTGGCTTCTCAGTATATGTCACTAGAAAGAATCGTTCGAATTAAATGCAATCACGTTAATTGTAATTAAGATGGCATTTACTTTGAAATTTGTAGTTCTTCTCCTGTTATTTTTTCTGGGATTTCTTGTAGCGCCTAGCTTTGCTCAAGAAAGCCTGATAACAGAATTTAACATTCCTACAAATGGTACATTCATCAATCCGTTTGCAATAACTGCTCACAACAACGACATATGGTTCACACAAAGACTTAATCCATCAATCGTACATTTTGATGCGGAAACATCTAACTTCACTACATACCACCTCTATCCTCCTGAAGAACGCTATTTCTATCAAGAAACAATCCAGATGTGGGGAATCATAGTAGGCCCTGACGGATTGGTATGGTTTACTGACGCTACCGAGAATAAGATAAGAACCCTGAATCCCAAAACAGGCGAATTCAATGAATTCCTTCAGCTCGAAGATGACTCATTGCCTTGGGATCTGAAATTCGATAGTGACGGAACGCTTTGGTTCACGGAATTTGGACGCAGCTTACTTACTAGCGTAAATCCAAACGACGTCAATTCCTTGACGGAATATCGCATCCCTTCAAACATATCCAGTCCAAGTTATTTTGAATTCGATAACAATGGAAATATCTGGCTTGTTGAATCAGGTCCTGGAATTCTCACAAAGTTTGACACTGACAAAAAAGAATTCACGCAATTCTTACTGCCTAGCGACGGTGTAGGAAGTGAGACTGTTAATCCAATTGGACTTGCAATCGACAACCAAGGCAACATTTGGTATAGCCAATTCCGAACTAGTCTTATCGGAAAATTTAATCCAAACACCCAAGAAATCACAGAATATGCAACTGGAACTCTTACTGCAGGCACTTACCAGATAATTAGCGACAAGGATGGCAACATATGGACCACGCAGTTCAGAGCTGATAGACTCATCAAAATTTCTCCCGAAACAAATTCAATATCAGAATTCAAAATTCCAACTGACAATACATTCACCCAAACATTAACTTCCGACTCTGAAGGGAACATCTGGTTCGTGGAAAGAAACGAAAACAAAATTGGATTCTTTAACTCAAAAGTTCCAGAACCAACCACTGTCATTTTTGATTCAAATAATTTTGTTGTAAGTAGACCAGAATCCACCACCGCAAAATTCGACCTATCTTCAGAGATAGACGTCTTCTTCCTTGCGCGTGGAAATGAACGAGTTACAGGAATCTTGGACGGAATAACTGTCGAGTTCACACCATCTCACATAGATCCTTCAGAAATGACTTCTGTATCTTACTCTGTTCAGGCTTCTAGAAGCCTTCCTACGGGAATAATCCACCTGACGATAGGTGCTGCAACAATGGACCTAAGCTATTACACTGGTTCATTCATAGAAGTTGAAATATCTACAGGAATAACCGACCCTATATTCCTATTCGGCGTCTCTTTATGCTTGCTATCTGCCTTTCTCGTCTTAAGAAAATCACGAATCTAGATACTTGCTCAGAGATTTCAGCATCTTCTTGTGCTTCATCTCATCCTGATCAACTGATTGAAGCAAGGCACGGACTGCTGGGTGACTGGTCTTGACCAATTTCGTCATCGACTGTTCACTCGCATTCTCTTCTTCCTCTATCATCTGTTTCAGGTATCTCTTTAATTGCTTATCCAACTTGAAACTACCAACAGTCTCTTGATCCCTGATTACCTGAGAAACTATCTCAGCATGTCTAATACTATCAGATGCAAGACCCTTGAACAGGAGCTTTCCAAAACCGTCCTCTATCTTATTCGCCATATTCAAACTAGTTCTTGCTTCACGAAGTTCAGCTTCTACTCTATCTTGTAAAATTTTAGTCTTCGGATCCAACTTCTTCTCTTTATCTTTAATTCCTTGATTATTAATTATGGAAATAATATTCTCTGAAGTTTCTATAATAGTCATATTCCTTCTCATTTCTCCTTCTTTCTTTTTCTTGTTTGCAAAATGTTCAGCAAGACTTGCAATTATAGGAAGAACTTCTTTATTCTTCCCTAATTTATCTGCATAGCTGCCTCTTTTATTCTTCGTATATTGAGTTACTGCCGCAGGAGATATTCCTAGTATCTTTGAAACATCCGCCTTGCTTACGTTGTGATTATTGATCAATTCCTTTGCCAACAAAGATCTGACAGCAGGCAAAATCTGCTCAACATTTCTTATTTTCGACATAATGCAGTTATACTCTTCTTGAAATATATAGCTTATTGTTAATTCACACTGTTAACATCAAAGCATTTACATCGTGAACCTTATATAACGCCTGTTATTAAATGGTTGTATGACTGACGTAGTAGCAGTTGGATCCGCGATTGTCGCACCCTTCTTAGTCGTACTTCGAGAGTCAATAGAAGCCGCATTGATTGTCGGTATCATGTGGGCTTATTTGGACAAGACCGGCAACAAAGAATATCAAAAATATCTAGCTTATGGTACTGCTGGTGCCATTGTTATGAGCCTTGTTCTAGGTGGAGGAATAGTCCTGATTCTAGGTCAATTAGCAGGATTCTGGGAGAAAATGTTCGAAGGAGTCGCTTCTATTTCTGCTACACTCGTATTATCTTATGTTATTATATGGATGGCTAAACACGCTGGTTCAATGAAAGGAGAACTTGAATCAAAGATGGACTTTGCCATTACCGCACAATCCGCAAACTCTTTAGTGTTCCTTGCATTCGTTGCAGTGGCCAGAGAAGGACTAGAGACAGTTCTTTTCCTTGCTCCATTACTTGCCATAGATGTTACTGGTACAATTCTTGGTTCAATTCTTGCAGTTGCTGTTGCATTAGTTCTATCACTTGCAGCTAAAAGACAAATTTACAATTTGGATATTGGAAAATTCTTCAAATATACCAGTTTAATATTAATAGTATTTGCAGCAGGTCTATTCGGCTACGGACTACATGAATTAGTCGAAGCAGCTGAATACGCTGGAGTTGGTTATGACGCCGACGGAGAACCAACAAACTTCTTGTTCTCTTATGCATGGGACATTAATCCTGCTGAAAAATCACATCCTCTACATGAAAAGGGAGCGATAGGCGTTTGGTTCAAGGCCCTACTTGGTTATGACGGTAATCCTGAATGGATCCGTGTAATAGGCTATCTTGCTTACTGGGGTTGGGCTGGCAGGTTCTACCGAAAGACCTTTGCACAATATTAGTGTGCTAAAAATTTTATCTGACAACAAGTATTCGCTCTTCTCTTCCGGAATTAATTTTTGTTGTCAGTTAAGACACAGACAAACGTTGTTTTCAAACTTACAGCGTTTGTCTTCCAATTATGGGAATCCTAAACAACTTTAATGTGAATGTTTCGATGAACTTTGTAATGAATAGACTTCCAATTTGGCAGCTTATCTCAAATGCTTCGAGTCCTACGAATTCTCGAGTTAAACTCATTGCATATGCAACCATGTTTACCGCCATCTATTTTGTCTTAGCTTATGTTGTTTCTGCAACAATTGGCCCCTTGCTGAGAGGTTCAGGCGCACATTTCTTTCGTGCATTTTGTATGGTTCTAATCGCTTCTCAACTGAGAACTCCGAACGGCCCATTGGTATTCAGTATAGTCAGCGGATTGTTACTTCTCATGGTTCCCGCCCCTGCTTCATATCTTTACCTTCCAGGTTCAATTGGCGCAGGTCTGGTTTATGAATTCTGGCTCAGACGCGGCGATTATGCAAAAAACGCAGTATCCAACAACATGATCATTGTTGGCTCAATACTTAGTGGAGCTACAGAGTCTGCGATTGTTACTGCTGGTCTATTTGCCATCGGATTTTCTTTCAGTGAACTTCTTGTACTAACGGCCTCTACAGGCCTTCCTAATGTCGGAATTGTAGGGATATGGGTATTCTCTCTTTCAAAAAACATAATCTTGAGTGCCTTGGGCGCATTCGTCGCGATTGGCTTTATAAAGTCAAAACTCACACAACTAAGATAATCTATTTTTACTAGTATTGATTTGTTATTCTCAAGGAATGTCCAAAAAAATTAACGTGTTATTTGTATGCATTGCAAATTCTTGCCGTAGCCAGATTGCAGAGGCTCTGTTCAACGAGCTTGCATCACAGCATGATGTTAATGCAACTGCTTCTAGCGCAGGTACAATCCCAGCAGAGGAAGTAAATCCTTTAGCACTGGAAGTATTGAAGGAATTGAATATAGATCATCATTCCAATCCAAAAATTCTCTCAAATAAAATGATGCTCGAAGCTGACGCAATTATCAGTATGGGCTGTATGGCATCCGATTTCTGTCCTGCAACCTTTATCCCCAAAACGCAAGATTGGAATATTGACGATCCCGTTTCACATCCCATTGAAAAATTTAGAGAAGTCAGGGATGTAATTAAAGAAAAAGTTGATATTTTGCTTCAGGAACTCTCCAAATCAGAAGAATAATTCTACTGCTTTTTCAAGTTCTCATCGATTGTCAGATTTAATACCACTTCGCTAATGTCTGCCGAATAGTCCGACACACGCCTAATATGCTCCAATATAGAGACTACAAATGCATCTTGATCCTTAGTCATCCTGAAATCTGTGTTCAAAATCTTTAGCTCCTTCTTTGGAGCTTCCAAACAAGTAGTAACAACTTCGTCTGCAAGCTTGTAGTCTTTATTCACTAAAGCTCTCATGGACTTTTCTAAATTCCCTCTTGAAAATTCGGAAAATTCATCTAATTTAACTAATACGGATTTTGGCAATGGTTTATTCAAACTCATTAATTGCTGTCCCATTAAACTCGCGTGATCTGCAATCCTTTCCAAACTCTTCGCTATCATCCTATAACCCAGACAGTAGATTTTATTAACCGAATTCGTTAACTCTAATGAGCTGTCATTCTCTAAAGAAAATCGTAATTGTCGTATTATATAAAGACCAAATCTATCTACATCATCGTCTGTTCTAATAATCTCTTTGCACATTTCAATATCGTATTTCTTTATTGCATAAATGATGTCACCGTGCATTCCTTGCGTGATGACTGACATTCTTTTTAACGTATTCTCAATATTAAGCTCTGATGGATCTAGAATCACTTGTATGGAAATAATCAAGTTTGAATCCTCTATTATCTCTGAACCAACTAGCTTATCTCGCACTAACTTCTTTATGATTGACCTTTGTTGTGGCGTCATTCTTTTCTGTTTACTTCGTATGTGAATCTGATTGTATCCCGAAATATATGTAGCAATAATCTTTCGTTCTATATGTCCTCTTTCACTCGTTTCATCGAGTATGATGTTTGTTTGCTTTTTGACATAAGTTTTTTTCTTTTCAGAAGACAAAATTAAATTATTTGTACCATCTATGGTTACCGATAACTGATCTCCCGCCTTTAATTTTTGATTTGTAACCCATTTTTTTGGCAGTGCAAGAGTAAACGATGATTTTCCGGAATATTGTATTTTTCTCATTTCAGAGTGATTTTCTATATTTTTACGCTCAGACATCTATATCTCACCATATGGTTATGGTATGTATCTATATATCCCTTGTGATAAGCATATATCATAATGTGTTTGTGAATCTATCAGGAAAAGATGAAAATGTCCAACTCAAATAACAATATGTTTGTAATTATAGCTATTGTAACTTTAGTAATTGGTGGTCTTGTAGGCTACTTTGTCTTTGGATCAGATACTGAAGAAGAAATAGTTGAAGTTAAAAAAACAGAAGAAGCTAACAACTTTCTTGATATTAATGGTGCAGGTGCATCGTTTCCATTTCCTCTTGTTTCAAATATGATTGAAAAATACTTTGAAACACATGATACAGTTCGTATAAATTACCAATCAATTGGTAGTGGTGGCGGTGTAAGACAGCACACTGCAAAAACAGTTCACTTTGGAATGTCTGATTCTCCACTCAAGGACTCGCAATTTGACCAAGCACCAAATTCATTACATATTCCAATTACAATCGGTTCCGTTGTAATTCCATACAACCTTCCTGGCGTTGACACAGGTATGCATCTGACTGGCGAATTAGTTGCAGATATCTTCCTTGGCAAAATCACCAAATGGAATGATCCAGCAATCACCTCATTAAACCCTGAAATTGATCTACCAGACAAAGCCATAGTTGTCGTCCATCGTTCTGACGGTTCAGGCACATCATTCATATTCACAAGCTGGCTGGCAGAAGTTAGCGCAGATTGGGATGAAGCAGTAGGTGCAGGTAAAGCAGTCGAATGGCCAACCGGTCTCGGCGCAGCGGGCAACGAAGGAGTTGCAGGAGTAGTCACATCAAATGAATATACTATTGGCTACATCGAATTGGCTTATGCTATTCAAAATGACGTACCAGTAGCTGCAATCCAAAACCTTGAAGGCAACTTTATCATGCCTACACTCGAAACTGCCTCCGCAGCCGCAGGTGGTGCAGGTGAAGGACTACCTGCAGGCAAGGATACATGGTCAAAAGTTGAGATATTAAATTCTCCTGGCGCTAACTCATATCCTATTGTAAGTTTTAGCTATATGCTGTTATATCAAGAACTAAATGTCATTCCTGATATGGATATGGAAAAGGCAAAAGCATTACTTGAATTTACATGGTGGGCCATACACGAAGGACAAGAACTAGGTCCTGCACTAGAATATGTTCCATTACCCGACGCTGCAGTTTCCATTAATGAAGTAACGCTAAAATCAATTACTTTCAATGGCCAACCAGTTCTTTAGACAAGAGCGCTTATGAACGCTGATAAAATCTTCAAACAATTTTCCAGCGTAATGGCATTTTCCGCTATAGGAATAATGATTCTTATAGTATTTGTTTTAGTAACTCAATCTGCTCCAGTATGGCAAGAGTTTGGATTAGATTTTGCATTTGGTTCTGATTGGAATCCCGTAGAAGGAAGAGAATCATATGGAGTTCGACCTTATATCTACGGAACTTTAATCACATCATTTCTTGCACTACTTTTAGCTGTTCCTATAAGTATAGGAATTGCAATATTTCTTTCAGAGTTAGCTCCTCCTATAATTAGAGAACCATTATCATTTATCGTAGAATTATTAGCTGCAGTACCAAGTGTCATTTACGGATTATGGGGTTTGTTCATCTTTCGTTTCTATATTCGTGATTACATTGAAGAACCAGTTATTAATTCACTTGGAGATACTATTCCTATATTCAGCGGAATTCCTTTTGGACTAGATCTATTTACAGCTGGTATAATTCTTGCAGTAATGATTATTCCAACTATCTCTTCAGTAGCTCGTGAAGTAATTTACGCTGTTCCTGCTACACAAAAAGAAGCAGCATATGCATTAGGTGCAACTCGTTGGGAAATGATGAGAACCAGTGTCTTCAATTACGCAAAAAGCGGTCTCTTTGGAGCGTGTGTCCTTGGCCTTGGACGTGCAGTAGGAGAAACAATGGCTGTAACTATGGTCATTGGAAACACAATTGGGGCACAAGCACTTCCTGAGTCTCTCTTCCAACCTGGACAATCAATGGCATCAATCATAGCTAACGAATTCAATGAAGCTGATCCTGGTTCATTACATCCATCTGCACTTATCGGCGTCGGTTTAATTTTATTTTTCTTCGCTCTAATCATTCAACTATTTTCATTATACCTTAGGGAAAGATCACTCAAAGTTGGAGAGGTGCTTGATTAAATGACTGAGCAAAACGAATTAGAAAGATTAACCCAAAGAAATGCTGCAAAAAGAAAACTAATTAATAATTTATTTATTTTCTTCTGCGGATTTTGTACCTTAATCGCAATCATACCTCTGGGCAGTATATTGTTTGAAGTAGTAAAGAATGGATATCCTGCAATAAGTTGGGAATTTCTCACTGCACGTCCAGGAGCTATTGGTTCTGCCGAAGGAGGCATAGGTCCCGCTATACAAGGAACATTGATTATCATAGCTCTTACAACTCTATTAGGAGTTCCATTTGGAGTAGTTTCTGGAATCTATCTTGCTGAATTCGGGGACTCTAAATTCGCGAAAACAGTGCGAATAGTAAACGATATGCTCACAGAATTTCCATCAATTGTAATTGGTATATTTGCATATTATATTGTAACTATTGTTCTCATTGGTTCATTCTCTGCATTTGGCGGTGCATTTGCATTGGCAATAATTATGCTTCCTGTTGTTGCAAGAACAACAGAAGAATCTCTGCGATTAGTTCCAAACGGACTTCGAGAATCTGCAGCAGCACTGGGAATAAGAAAATGGCGATATACTTGGAGTGTAGTAATCAGCGCAGCCAGACGAGGTATGGTTAATGGCATCATGCTAAGTGTGGCTCGAATCACTGGAGAAACAGCTCCTTTGATTATGACTATTCTGGGAAGTCAATGGTTTTTCTCCAGCTTCTTTGGCCCTATTGATGCACTTCCTCTTAGAATTTGGCGTCTCTCTTTATTGCCATATGAATATGCAAGGATTCAGGGTTGGGGTGCTGCGTTAGTACTTATTACGATTGTATTGACACTAAATATTATAGTAAAATATGTAACAAGGAGTAAAGTGAGAACATAGGAATGTCAAATATTAAATTAAAAACAGAATCATTGAATGCAATGTTCAATGGTCAAAAAGCCGTTGATGATGTTAATCTTGAATTCCCAAAAAATACAATCACTGCACTTATAGGACCTTCTGGTTGCGGAAAATCAACTCTTATTCGAACTATGAACCGAATGCATGAATTAACACCAGCTACTGACGCAACAGTTGAAGGCAAAGTTGTACTGGACAATAAGAATATCTATGACTCAGACGTCGATCCGACTCTTATTAGAAGACGAGTAGGAATGGTCTTCCAGAAACCTAATCCTTTTCCAACAATGAGTATCTTTGATAACGTTGTCGCAGGTCTAAAGTTGAATGGACTTAGAGACAAAACAAAACTACGTGAAATATGCGAATCCAGTCTTAAGGGAGTAGCATTGTGGGACGAGGTAAAAGAAGATTTGGACAAGTCAGGTACAAGCATCTCTGGAGGTCAACAACAACGACTCTGCATTGCTAGAACTATCGCTGTCCAGCCTGAGGTCATACTACTCGACGAACCATGTTCTGCCTTAGATCCTATATCTACTTCTAAAATTGAACAATTATTGACCGAACTCAAAAAGCAGTATACAATTATTATCGTAACACACAATATGCAACAGGCTGCTAGAGTTGCAGATACAACCGCATTCATGTATCTTGGCAAACTAATTGAAGTCGGAAAAACTCAAAAACTCTTTGAAAATCCTAAAGAAGAAATGACTGAAAATTACATAACAGGAAAATTTGGATGATTAAGATGAAAAGGTTACTGGATGTAGGAATTAAAAAACTCGAAGAATCTATCCTGGAAATGGGTTCATTGGCATCTGAATCTGTTGAATTCTCAATTGATTCATATCTACAAGGACAAGACTCATCAAAAGAGGCGTTAAAGAAGTCCAAGGCAATTAATTCATTAAATGACGATATCAATGAACTTGCATTTGAATTAATTGCAAGGTATCAGCCAGTCGCATCAGATCTTAGATTCATAAAGTCATGCTTTGAAATAGCTTATACTCTATCACGATTTGGTCGTTATGCATATGATATTACTTTGGTAACTCATGAATTTGGCAAACTAAAAAAATGCGACAAATCCGCTGTAGAAAAAGCTGGAAAACAAACAATAAAAATGATTAACGCAAGTCTTACTGCATTTAAGAAACGCGACGCCAAAGCAAATATTAATATTCACAATATGGATAAAAAAGTAGACGAAATCTACAAAACCTTTATCGCAGAAATTCGCGCATCAACAAAGGACGAAGATATAATTATCACTCGTGGCTGTTCCGTCTCTGCAAGTCTGATACTTCGATATGTAGAACGCATTGCCGATCATGCAACATACATTGCAGAATCTGTTTCATATATAAAAACCGCAAAAAAATACAGAAGACGATAGTAAACACATAATGTTCATTTGTTTATTAATTCTTCAATAACCTATATATATGTCTAGTATATACGTAGTTCTGTGAATAAAATATCAAATCGGATTTCTTCAAAAATTAGTTTGACAGAAGAGATCATAGTACATAATTTCATCAATCATAAATACATTACAAATTCTGCTGACAACTATTTCTCCGGAATTGGAATATCTTGTCAGTCCAACATAGACAGATATAGAATTTGTTAGATTATCTGACTCTTCAATGTCTGTCAACAGTTGGAATTAAGTTACTTGGAAATAATTATAATATGATTGCTCCGAACGGGATTTGAACCCGTGTCGTCGGGTCGAAAACCCGATATCCTTGACCTATAATTGGCCGAGCTAGACGATCGGAGCACTCAAGTAAAAACTAACTATCTTTCTTATAATGGTTTTTTCTTTCTAGAAAACTCTTCAGGTGGTCCTAGATCCATATGTTCTGGAGGATCCTTTGGTGTAATGAACCTGATATACGAAAAATCATATTTGTCATGATAATGATCGGAACCTTCTACAGATTTCTTGTACGTCTCCTCAAATTTCTTCCAGTCCTCTGCCTCGATAGCTTCCTTTACGGGAATCATAAAATGCTTCTCATAAGCATCCATATCGGTCGTGTATTTCGGCCTCACAATCTTGATTTTCTTCATAATTGAGATAAATGACCTATATTGATAATGTGCAAGTTTCCAGTTACCGCCCTTTGCCGAATGATACATGTACGTGAATCTCGTAGACATGTCATCCATAAGCTTGCCAAGGCCTGGTTGCAACTG
>CAZKFJ010000012.1:0-13439 GCA_964552125.1 uncultured Nitrosopumilales archaeon
CAGAATTGCTTTTGCAGTAGAGTCGTTTACTTTAGAATCAGATACAGATTTTGACAGAGAAGCAAGAGTCTTAGCATTGATTGGTAAATCGGCGAATTCGATATTATTTCTATTAAGATAGCCCATAATGTCGGTAGCAATCCAGCCGCTAAGTAACTTTGGATTAAAATCATAACTTAAAGTTTCTTCAAAGTAATCAGCCACAATTTTATTTCGAATTATAATACGAGCAATTTCCTCAGATAATTTTATTTCTTCAGTAAATCGCTTGAGTCTCATTTCAGGAAGTTCAGGAAGAGATTTGCGTATTTCGTCAACATAATCGTCAGAAATGACCATAGGGGGCAAATCAGGATCGGGGAAATATCGATAACCCTCTTCGCCTTCTTTAACTCGCAAAGTTACTGTAACTCTTCTTACATCATCCCAATGACGTGTTTCCATTTTACTGGCTGCCTGAATTGTTTTTTGCCTAGTTATTTCGAAATTCAAGGCTCGTTCAACTTCCTTAAACGATGTGATGTTCTTTACCTCTACTCTTCGGCCATCAGAGATGGATACATTGGCGTCAGCTCGCATAGAACCGTCAAGTTTACTATCGCATTCCCCAATTGTTTCAACAATTGATTGGATTGTGTTAAGAAATTCACGAGCGTGTTTTGGAGAAACAATATCAGGCTCTGTTACAATTTCAACAAGAGATATACCAGCGCGATTGTAATCGATCAAAGTATTAGACGAAGTAGTTATACTGCCTTCATACTGTAATTTACCTGGGTCCTCTTCCATCTGAATCCTAGTAATACGAACACCTCCCAGATTTGTTTCGACATGTCCATTATTAGCAATGGCAATCCCACCTGCCTTGTCGTATTGAGTAATTTGATAATTTTTAGGAGAATCAGGATAAAAATAATTTTTACGGAAAAAATTGCTATTGCTTGAGATTTTGCAGTTTAATGCCAGACCTATTTTTATTGCAGCTTCCAGCGCTCTTTTATTCAAGACAGGTAATGATCCAGGTAAACCTGTGCAAACAGTACATAATAATGTATTAGGAGAGTTGCCTCTGTAGTCAGAAGAACAATTACAGAACATTTTAGTATTAAGTGCAGTTAATTGACAGTGAATTTCGAGGCCGATTTTTACTCCTTCATAGTCATTACTCAATGTCAAAACCTCTAATTTGTTCGATTTTATGTCCAATATTCAATATAGTTTTTTCATTAAAATGAGACGACATTATTTGAATTCCTATAGGAAGTTTATCAGAATAACCACAAGGGACGGAAATAGAAGGAATTCCTGCAAGATTTGCCGAAACAGTATCTACATCACTCATATACATTGAGAGTGGGTCGGTCAATTTCTCCCCTAATTTGAAAGGTAAAGTAGGCATCGTAGGCCCAATAATGGCGTCGAATTTACTAAAAATCTTTTTGAAGTCATTAGTAATCAGCGATCGTACTTTCTGAGCTTTGATATAGTATTCATCAAAGTAACCAGAAGATAATGCAAATGTACCCAACATTATTCTACGTTTTACTTCAAATCCGAATCCAGATTTTCGGTTATTGGAGAATAATTCATTCCAGTCCTTAGATTTACCGCTATGCAAACCATAACGAAGGCCGTCAAATCGAGCTAGATTCGAGCTTGCTTCAGACATTGCAATGATATAGTATGCAGCAAGAGAATATTTTATAGACTCGATATTTATTTCCTCAACAATCGCACCCTCCGATGCGAGTTTATCAATAGTATTCTTGACAGATTTTTCAACTTCAGGGTCTGTTCCGTTTCCAAAGAATTCACGAGGAACAGCAATTTTTAATCCTGAAATGTCGTCGTTAAGAGATTCGGTATAATTGATATTTTTGCCATTGACGCACGTTGCATCTCTGCGATCATAATCAGAAATGCATTCTAATAATAATGCACAATCATAAACATTCTTTGCCATAGGTCCAATTTGTTCCAGACTATTTCCATAAGCAACTAAACCGTATCGGCTAACAAGCCCATATGTTGGTTTTAATCCTACAATACCGCAAAATGATGCAGGGCAACGTATTGAACCGCCCGTATCACTTCCAAGTGCTATATCAGCTAGATTACCTGCAACTGCTGCAGCACTGCCTCCCGAAGAACCGCCAGGAACTCTTTCGTGATCATGCGGATTATGAGTTGCGCCAAAAGCACTATGTTCAGTACTAGAGCCCATAGCAAATTCATCGCAATTGGCTTTTCCAAGAATAGTTGCACCCTGTTTTTTTACCAAAGAAACAACATGGGCGTCAAATGGAGGAACATAATTTTCAAGCATTTTTGATGCACAGGTAGTTCTCAACCCTGCGGTGGAAATAGTGTCTTTTATTGCAATAGTTTTTCCAGATAGCTTGCCACCAGGATTATTTTCTAATAAATCTGAGAATGTAATATAGGCATTAATTGATTTGTTTTTTTCTTTGATTTCTTCAAATTTACTAGATAGCAAACTCAATTTTTACATCATCCGAGGTCCTTTTACAAACCTATCTTTCTTTTCAGGAACAACATCCAAAATTTTATCGGCTATAGAATCAGCAGGTATATCATCGCGAAAAACATTAGATAAAGTTTGTGTATCTATATTCTCAGAAGTATCGGCTTGAGACAATAAATCGAAATATTCCAGAATATCAGGAAATTGTTCATTCAAGATTTCCATTTCTTGAGTTGACAATTCAATTTTTGACAGCTCCGAATATTTTTTTGCGTCGATTATCTTTTTATCAGCCATATCAGATCACTAAGGTGAGAGTCTATGTTGATCACGCGGAAACATGCTAACTTCTCGAATATTTGTTTGATTTGCAATAGTCATCATGAGTCTTTCAAAGCCCAATCCATAACCAGCGTGTGGAGGCATTCCATAATCAAATACACGAAGATGAAAGTCGAAGCCATTAGGATTGAGGTTTTTTTGTTGAAGTCTAGTAGTTAGTTCGTCTTTATCGTCTACACGAGTTCCGCCTGAAGCTAGTTCTTTATTACCATACATCAAGTCAAATGATTCAGAATAATCTCCTTCGCATTTAATGTAGAATGGTTTACCTGAAGATGGCCAATCTGTAACAAAATAGAAATGCGAATATTTCTGGGACAGTATATCCATTGACTTGGTAGAAAGATCGTCGCCCCATTCAATTTTTGGGTCAGATTCCTTGATTAAATCAATAGCTTTATCATAAGTAATAGAAGGAATGCTTTCAAAGCCAGTCCATTCTTTTGAATTCAACAGATCGAGATGTTCAGAACTTGTTTCTAGTAAATTATTCTTTAGATCAAGCAATAAATCTTCAATAATTTTTAGAACGTCTTTATAATCAATAAATGCCTGTTCCATATCTACAGAAATAAATTCACTAATATGATGTAGTGTTCTGCTTTTTTCAGCCCTGTATGCATAGGCAATTTCAAACACTTTCTCAAAAGGAAGAACTAATTGTTCTTTAAACAGTTGTGGACTTTGAGTTAGAAATGCTTCTTTGTCGTAATAAAGCATAGGAAATAGAGCAGATCCTCCTTCAGTAGCGGTTGCAATAATTTTAGGAGTATTTACTTCGAGGTAATCACGGTCAATATAGAAATTTCGAATAGATTGTAATGTTTTTGCACGTAATTTCATAATTGACTGTGCAGATGGTCTTCGTAGATCAACAGCTCGTATATCCAATCGTTTATCTATATTTGGCAATTGGCCTCCATATAACGAGAAAGGGGGAATTTTATTAGTTGTAGATAATACAACGATTTCTTCAGGATGTAGTTCTACGCCTTTAGGAGCTTTATCACTTTTCTTTATGGTTCCTTGAATAGCTATTGACGAATGTTCTTTCAAAGTTTCTGCTTGAGTAAATATTGAATCAGGTGAAACGCCTTTTTTTATAATTATTTGTAGAGGGCCAGTAGAATCATAAAGCATTATAAAGTAAATTTTTCCCTGTTTTCGGATACTAACAATCCAGCCAACAACAGTGATATTTTTATTATCAAAATCGACAGAAATATCTTTAGAATAAGATGTTCGAATTAATTTTTTCTGGTCGTTTTTATCAGCGTTCATTTCGATATGTGAAATATGATTAAATGATATTAAACTTTGAGTACTACCTTGCCAAAATGTTGACGATTTTCAATTAATTCATGAGCTTTACTTGCATCCTTAAGAGGAAAAGTATTGCCTAAAACAGGTTTTAGTTTACCCGAATCTATGAATTTGAGAAGATGGAGTAGATCGCCCTTAGATCCCATAAATGAACCCATGAGTGATAATTGTCTTCTATACAGCAATCGTATGTCAAAATCAGTTTCTGATCCAGTAGTAGTACCGCATGTAATCAATCTGCCTCCATGAGTTAGAGAATCTATGCTTTTAGACCAAGTTGCAGCGCCAACGTGTTCAAATACAACATTAACACCATTACGAGCAGTATTTTCCCTAATGATTTCACCAAAGTCGTCAGAAGTATGATTAATAACAAAATCCGCACCCAAATTTTTCATTTTGCTTAATTTATCTTCAGTGCCAGCTGTAGCAAAGACGTAACAATTGAATAATTTAGCAATTTGAATAGCAGCACTTCCCACGCCACTGGAACCACCAACTATCAAAACTTTCTCTCCAGTTTTTATTTGTGCACGCTTTACAAGCATATTCCATGCAGTTAAGAAAGTAAGAGGAAGGGATGCAGATTCTTCAAATGAAAGATTTTTAGGTTTGGGAATAAGGTTTTGTGAAGGAACAGATGCGAATTCGGCATAACCGCCTTTCCTATCCCAACCGCCAATTATACTGAATTTCTTACAAAAATTATCATTTCCTTGAAGACAATGGTTACATTTTCCGCAGCTGACTCCAGGAGACACTATTACTTCATCTCCATCATTAATATCAGAAAGGCCATTGGAATCCTCTATTGTTCCAGAGATATCGCATCCAAGTATATGAGGAAATGGAATATCGGAGTAGCCAGTTTTTCCACGTCTAATCCATAAATCAAGATGATTGATTGAACAAGCCTTGACTTTCACAAGGACGTCGTTATTAGAAACTACAGGTTCATCTACATCGTCAAATTCAAGGACATCAGGAGGTCCATGTTTATAGAATACTGAGGCTTTCATTTTAATTAAGAAACCATCCTAGTGAATTTAATTGTTACTTATCGAGAATACCATTGCTGAAAAAGTGATTTATCTTTTAATGAGGATTTTCCCCTAGTAGATAAATTGACTGCGATTTTTACGAAATGTTTAGGTTTAAGATTATTTGAACGGCGAGACGAGGTATAAATTGGTTCTTTAATAACTGTGAATTTTTTATTAAAAGATTTAGAATATTTGTTCATTTTATAAGAGAAATCAAGGTCTTCTAAAACGAAAATGTCTTCGTTAAAGCCGCCGACTGCATCAAAAGCAGATTTTTTACAGAACATAAAAGCTCCAGTAGGAGTTAGATGAAGTAATGGCATTGAAATATTGGAAAATTTCCAAGTAGCTTTCCACCAAAGGGGAGAAGATACGAATTGTACAAGAGAACTTCCTGCAATAGATTTACCGGAATTGATTTGTTTCAATAACAGATCAATTAGATATTTAGATGGCCAAGAATCTGCGTCGATAAAAACAAGCCATTCGCCAGTGGCAATACTTGCTCCTTTGTTCCGCGCTTTTGCAATTTGGTTAAATGGCTCAAAAATGACACGAGCTCCAAATTCATGAGCAATAGTCGATGTTCTATCAGATGAATTATTATCACATACAATTATTTCATAGTCCAAAAATTCATTAAGATCAAATGAATTTTTAATTTTGCTGAGATTTTCATAGAGTTGTAATTCCTCATTATATGCAGGTATGATTATCGATATTTTCAATTAATAATGGCTATCAAATAACGAATATATAATCTTATGTTTTTTATATCATCATAATGATAAGATAATAGTTCGTGATAAGTTGGTAGAAGATAATATTATTATTACAAGCGCATTGCCGTATGCAAATGGGGAGATTCATCTAGGACATATCGTGTCGACGTACCTGCCTGCCGATATTCTATCAAGATTTTACAGATTGCTTGGAAAGAACGTTGTGTTTACTTGCGCTTCAGATGATTTTGGAACTCCAATACTTCTTCAATCGGAAAAACAGAACAAAACTCCAGAAGAATATGTGAAATATTGGAGAGATCGCGACTTGAAGGATTTCACCGATCTCGGAATAATGTTTGATGATTTTCGAAATACTAGTTCAAAGGAAAATATCAATCTAACGCAGTATTTCTTTAATCAAATTTATAAGAATGATTTGATCTATCGGAAAGAGATAAATCAATTATATTGTTCTACGGATAAGAAATATTTACCAGACAGATATGTATTAGGAACTTGTCCATATTGTAAAGAAGATAATCAATATTCCGATGGATGTGAAAAGTGTGGAAGGGCATTTAATCATTCTGAGGTTTTAAAACCAATATGCGCAATATGTAAAAATGAACCTGTAATGAAGACAAGTGCGCATTATTTCTTCAAACTTTCTGCATTGTCTGATAAATTAAAATCTTGGCTCAACAACAACGACAATCTTCAGAAAGATGTAAAGAACTACGTGATAAGATGGATAGAAGATGGATTGAATGATTGGGATATAACTAGAGACATTTCATGGGGAGTAAAGATTCCTCTGGAAGAAGCCGACGGGAAGGTTCTTTATGGATGGTTCGATAATCATCTTTGTTATATTTCAACAACGGTAGAGCATCTGAATTCCAAGGGAATAGATGGAAAGGAGTTTTGGAATAATTCCACGATTTATCATTATATTGGAAAAGACATAGTTTATCATCATTATTTATTCCTAACAGCGATGAGATTAGCTATTGATGAGGAATACAAACTTCCTGATTTCATTCCTACCAGAGGACATTTAATGTTACAAGGAGAGAAATTTTCAAAAAGCAGAGGTATGTACATAGGTTTAAGAGATTTTTTGAATGATTTTCCGCCAGATTATCTGAGATATTATCTAACAAGAATAACGCCATATGATCAATCTGACGTAAATTTTGATTGGGATGATTTTCAGGTAAAGATAAATAACGAATTAGTTGCAAGTATTGGAAACTTCTTCCATAGAGCTTTGAGTTTTACGAATTCAAAGTACAATAACACTATTCCTGAACCAAAGGAATACGATAAAGACGATCTTGAATTAATTCAATTAATTCAAGAATCGAAGAACAAGGTTAGAGAAAATATAGAAAAGAATCATGTAGATAGAGCAATGAAGACTATTTTAGACTTGTCAGACGGTTGTAACAGATATTTCCAGAAGAAAGAACCATGGAAAGGCAATAGCGAGAATACAATTTATCTAAGCATAAATGCAGTACATAGTTTGGGAATATTACTTTATCCATTCATGCCTCATAGTATAGATAAACTATTCAGTTCAATGAATATTGAAGAAAAAGCAATTAGTTGGGACAATTCGAATCAATTAGGAATTAAACCGAATCATAAAATAAACAAACCTGAAATTTTATTCGAAAAAATTGAAGATAAAACTATCAGTGAACAAAAAGAAAAACTGAAATAGATTATTAAAAAAAATATTTAGCCGCTCCCGAAGGAGCAGCTAAGATATATCTATCTATTTTTTGTTGGATCTAGAGAAGAGTACTCCGCCGACTACTGCTAGAACTACACCAAGACCAATTACAACATATGAAATTGGACTGATGACTTCTTCAGTTGTGACGACTTCGACTTCTTTTTCTACTTCTACTTCAACGACTTTTTCGACTTCGACTTCAACGATTCGTTCAGCACCAGGTACTTCTACTTCCCTAACGACTTCGACTTCCTCGACGACTTCGACTTCTACTATACGTTCAACTTCTCTGATTTCAACGGCAACATCTTGCCATCCGTCACGAAGACCATATGCCATAACAGCACCTGGTTGTGATGAACCCATTCCTCGGATTGCACGACCTCCGATAACTCTGAATATCTTCATGTTACCATCGTCATCTGCACCGATTGTAGGTTGAATTACAGCTTGTGAACCTGTGTTGTGTTCATAGAGTAGTTCTCCTGTATCAGCATCTAGACCTCTGGCCCAACCATCAACGGCTGCAAACCATACGACTCCACCACTGACAATTACTCCGCCTCGGAATCCATAACCGTCAATAAAGTATCTCCACTTTTCTTCGCCAGTGTTGACGTCGAATGCGACGATACTAGAATTGATTACTGGATCATGAGGTGCACCTGGGTGACCACGTTCTTCTTGACAGGCTGCATTACAACCAGCAAGACTTACGCCTCGTACTTCAGCATTACCGACTGATGCCCATTCAGGAAGGTTGTATAACGCTGCATAGATCATGTTTCGATCAGGATCAAATGCAAAGTCAGCTTCAAGACATCCTGTTGTTTGACAGTTCATCCAGAATGGTTTTGTATCAGGATAGTTAGTCCATGGTTTTGTCATGTCAGCATCACTTAGTGGATCATATAATTCACAGATGTCTGCGCATCTCTGAATAAAGGTTGATTCCATTGCATGATAGGCATGGCCTGTTGCTGCATCAAGTACATAGATTATTCCGTTCTTACAACCGCCAAGGACGACACGTTTTTCTTCATTATTGACAACTGTATCGACTAACATAGTGTTCCATGAACAGTCATAGTCCCAAAGGTCTCGTGGAGCTGTTTGATAAGCCCATTTGAATTCACCAGTTCGTGCATCGAGTGCTACAAATGCTGATCCAAATAATCGAGGACCTGGAGCATGGGTACCGTTTCTATCAGGTCCTGGTTGTGCAGTACCATAATAGATCATGCCGTTTTCTTTATCAACTGGCATCTGACCCCATACATTGCTTATACCTGAATTAGAACGCATGTCTCCCCAGTCATTTCTGAGAATATCCTGGTTCATATCACAGGCTGAAACAGCGAAAGGTGCTTCTTTGACTTTAGGTGAGTATAACCAAATCTTGTTACAGTTATCTACTAACCATTGACCCCAAGCGGCTTTTTCTTCAGTAAATAATGGACCGTCTTTACCTGGACCACATGTTACTGGATCACCACAAGGAGGTGCCAACCATGTTCTCCATACAAGTTCACCTGTAGAATAACTTCTTGCAGATGCAAAGTGTCTTGCACCATAAGTACCTTCAGCATGACTTCCTAGAGCATGGAAGATAAGATCTTCTTCAACCCAAGTCGATGGAGGATGTGTTCCTCTGCTTCGATATTCACCACTGTTTGTTGGAATTCCCCATCCAGCTTCGTTTAATTTACTTGCTGGGAACCAACCATCAGCGGCATTTGTATTTTCAACACACAAGTGTGTAAGTTGTTTTGCTACTTCACCAGTCTTTGGATCATTAAATGTGTATTTACATCCAAAGTCGGTTTGTACTAAGTATCCATCGCTGAAATACATACCATGAGTATGAGCTGTATCCATTGCGATTGGGAAGTCTTTTCTTGCAGCATCCTGATCATATTCAGGATGTTCCCATTGCCAAACAACTTCACCAGTTGCGGCATCATAGGCAAGAATTGATTTTCTATTCAAGACATTAAAAACAACACCGTCTACAACCAATTGAGGAGCTTGTGAACCTTCTGCATCACCCCAACTACCTGCTCCAAACTGATTTGAAGAAGGAATAGGCGCAACCCATTTTAGTTCAATGTATTGTGCATTCTCCTTATTGATTTGATTTTGAGGGTTATGGTTTGTTCCAAATCTATTATGATTAATGAACTCCCAATTTCTCTCATCTCGACTGAGATTGTTTTGTCCTTCAGCTGAGCCTATAGGGGCAGCAAACATCATTGTGGATGCTATTAATAAATAACCCAATAGGACGGCAGCAAACGCTAACCAATTTCTATGGTTCATTAACCGGTTTAGGGTGGTCAATTTATATTTAAGAGATTCAAAAAAACTACGTTTACTATATAAAGGAATTCAATAAATCAGTGAGAAATAGAACGTCTGTACAGAGTTAAGACTTGGAATTAATTGTTTGTTATAAAAAAATATTAGAGCTGCCTATTTCTAGGCAGCGTCTAAATTAACTATTTGGATGTTGATCTAGAGTAGATTACACCAGCTACTACTACTAAGACTACACCTAATCCAATTGCAACATATGAAATTGGACTGATGACTTCTTCAGTTACAGTAACTTCTGTTTCTACTTCTTTGATGACTTCAACAGGTACTTCCTTTTCGACGATTACTTCGACTTCAACTTCTTTCTCGACTATCTTTTCGACTTCGACTTCTCGTTCGACGACTACTTCGACTTCTTGAATTATAGTTTCAACCTCTGGTAATACGTCAGGATTACCGAATGCAGCTAGTGAACCTGGGAGTGCTGTACTTGAGAATAAGAATCCTCCACCACCACCAATGTATAGTAATACTTTGTAGTTACCATCACTGTCTGCACCAATTGTTGGCATTACACTTACTGGAATTCCGAACAATTTCTTGTTGAGTATTTCACCTGTATCTGCATCTAACATGTACATGTTTCCATCACTAGCATATGCATATACTACGCCGCCACTTACCATGACACCGCCTCTATATGATACACCTTCGATGTATGTACCCCAGACTTCTTCACCAGTTCTCCAATCGAATGCATGAATTGTTGAATTCTTTGGTTCGATTTGTTGAATAGTACTACCTTGGTTACCAAAGTCTACTACTGGTTTGATCTGGAATTGTCTTGGTGAGTTCTGTACACCCATGTAGATGTGTTTGTCGTCAATTGCCATATCTGATTCGATATGAGCCCATGCGTTTGGACCTTGAGCAATACCAGTACAATCAGCACCGTCATGTAGGTTAGCTGCACAATCTGGAGAGTTCTGGTTCATCCAGTCTTTGTTCATGTGTTCAAATGTCATATCACAACATGCGTCTGGACCGACAACCTGTTTACCTCCATTACCTTGTTCACCAAGGCTTGAGTCACCACCATAGTTCCAACCTTGCATGTTACGAGCAATGCTTGGTGGATCAATTATCCATAATGGTTCACCTGTGGCTGAATCAAGTCCGTAAACGATACCGTTCTTACATGATTTGATGTATACTTCGGTTCCGTCAGGCATGTCTCTCAATGCACCGCCCCATGAACAGTCCATGTCCCACAAATCGTGTGGTAAAGCTGAGAAGCCCCAAGCGAGTTCGCCTGTTCGTGCGTCTACAGCGATTAATGCACTACCAAAGAGGTTTGGTCCGAATCGGAGAGTTCCGTTAGGATATGGTCCTACGTCACCTGTTCCCATGTATACTAAGCCAGTCTTCTCACTGTAAGGCATGTTGCCCCAAACTACTGAGAATGCACTAGCAGTGTGAATTTCACCGAAATGAGGAGTTCCTGGTTTCATGTTAATCCAGTCGTTATTTACTGCTTCTTCAGGAACGTCTCTACAGTTAACTGCGAGGTGTGATCCGCCAGATTCAATATATTTAGGATATTCAAAGTACCATACTTTTCCATCTGTTCTATCACATTGGTCTTGTGCCCATGTTGGTTGACTTCCGTCACCAGGAGGCATTAACCAGTTACGATAAACTTCTGTTGGAGAAGCAGGGTTACTAATGTCAATTCCAATTAAACTAGAACGTCCACCACGTCCACTTGCACCGAATGATGGCCATACTACTATGTCATCAATGATTTGTGGAGGATGGTTTTGAATTCCACTCATGTAACCTTTACTCTTGAATGTACCCATTGCGCCTAATGGATTACCCATTTCAGCTTGTGTACCACAAAGAATTTCAGGTGTTAATTGCCAGGCCAATGTTCCATCGTCAGCATTTAATGCTTTCAACCAACATGGTGCAGAGCTCAAGATAAGCTCGTTACGGTCGGCATAATAATTAATTGCGTGAGTATGTCCATATTGTCCTTGCATATATGGAAATTCTGCAAGCCATGCGTCAAAATCGGCAAGTTGTGTGATTACATCACTGTACCAAACTTGTTCGCCTGTCTTTGCATCAACTGCGACAACGTCTTGTTTATTCTTAGCGACATAAACAACGCCATCAACAACTATAGGGGGAGCAGAAGCGCCTTCTTGTACAGAGTTAGGGAAAGTTGTTTCAACATCTGATTGGAATGGATAAAGCCATTTCATTTCTAGATATGCAACAGTTTCCTTATTGATCTGTGTTTGAGGACTAAAACTTCCACCGTCTGAGTCAAAGTTGATCCATTCCCAATTTCCTGGACCAACCGCCTCAACGTTAGGGACTGCTGTTTCAGTATTATCTGAAAAAGATGCCCATGTTGAAGTAAGTAACAGCATTGCTGCTACTATAGATATAAGCCAATACCTATGGTTCATGGAAATTTGTAGGTAGGCATAGTATTTAATGAGTTATTTATTGTGGGAATTATTTATACAGAATTACACTAAATCTACGAATAACTGCAGATATATCGACCGGACAATATCTATATTAATATTATGAGATGACAATTGTCATGGAAATAATAAATTTTGATGATTTTTCAAAATTAAACATAAGAGTTGGAAAGATTATTGCTGCAGAAGATGTTGAAGGTTCGAATAAATTAATAAAAATGAAAGTAGACATCGGTGACGAAGAAAGACAGATTGTTGCAGGAATATCTAAATATTATTCTCTGGATGAATTAACCAATAAAACAGTAATAGTTCTGATCAATCTAGAACCAAGAAAAATATTCGGAATTGAATCACAAGGAATGTTATTGGCATCAATTGATGAAGACAAGGTTTCTTTATTACAAACAGACAAAGAAATGATTCCTGGTTCTGAAATAGGATAGCTATCCTTTGAAATATTTCGACAGGATTCTAATTGAAAAGAATGCAATCAAAACTGATTCAATAATAATTGCAATTGTAAGAATTCGATCTTCTAATAACAAGGTTTGAATAGTGAATTGTATTAAACCAGAATTACTAATAGTCATATCACGTTCTGATATTATTTCGTCATTTACAACATGAGAGATTTTATAATCGCCATCGGGAAGTTTCAATCTTGGAATATCCAATAAATCAGATGTAAATTCTTCAGTTCCTTTCTCAACAATAATCTGACCGTCAATATATGGTTGTTCAAACTCATCAAGAACTGATATATCAATAGTGTTGACATCAAGCATAATCAACAAGTCGTTTGGAAAACCTAATTTGTTAGAATATGTTTTAGATTTGTCAGAATTATCAAGAATATTAAAACTATCCACGTTGAAATTGAATATTTTCAGATTGGAAATTGAAAAAGTATCAGAATTGCTATTGCCCAAGACATAGGTTTTTCCTTCCGAATAACTC
>CAZKFJ010000012.1:13539-18039 GCA_964552125.1 uncultured Nitrosopumilales archaeon
ACATAAACTGGAAGATATGTATCAAGAGTTCCTATGCCTGTAAAGTCCGAATGTACGTGGAAGAAATGTAATCCATACTGTAATGGAGAATCTCCGTTTTCGGACTCGCCAATCTCAGGAATTGTCATTTCGAAATATCCTGTTTGAGTGTTAGGGAGGGTAAGAGTAGTGGAAGCAATAGTACCATTTTTCTCAATACTGAGACGGAGGTCTTCTGTTTGTGAATGTATCTTAAGTTTTCTAGTAGTTTCTAGTACGAAATCAATGCTTTCACCTGAAGGGTCAAAGTCTTGTAAATTAGTATTATTGTATCGAAGTATGAATTCAGAGCCAGGAGAAATTACACTAGGATATTCAATAGTTCCAAAAGAACCAGTAAGAAGACGATATCCATCAGCAGGTTCAAGTAACGCCAGTTCAAGGTTCGTATCCTTTGCTAAGTGTAAATTATTGTTTTCTAATGCAAAATCAGGAATAAAGGAAGATGGTGAATCTTCGCCTACAATAATTAGAAATGCCTTTTGGAAAGAGGATTCAATACCTGTAGGTCTTGCTTCAGGACGTAGTTGTTCATCGCGAGGAATCCTTTCACACTGCAAAATTTCGAATTGAGATTCCATAGTAGGAAGAACTTGATTGGCGCGATCGTTATCATTCTGTAATCTTAATATCATTGTCTGAACAGTTCGATTTTGAAATCCACCAGGCTGGTTACGTAAATCAGAAATTTGTTCGTTTCTAGTTTGAATATCTTTATACAGTTCATCAATACGAGTTTGAAGACTTAGGCAATTAGCAACGTTATCAACATTCTCTCTTGCATTAAGACCTGCAAAAATCGGATTGTCGGCAGGGAAACCGGCTCGTTCTAATTCATCTGCAGAGACTTCAAGCATTGTCAATTCAATAAACAGTGTTTCTCCAGATTCAGGTCGAGGTAATTCCAATTCATTTATTCGACGTCCAGGAACGATTCCACGAAACAGCAAATCTTCGTTTGGTTCTCCCATGGTAATAATTATTTGGTGTTCAGTAAGAATGAAAAGATCATCTGTAGGACCAACAACAATAGTAGTTCCAGAAGCAGGAATAGAAATACTTTCTTCGTCAAAGCCAATATGTGCAAAATCAGCCATAGTATTTGTCAATTCAGAAGGTTCAAACGGTTCGTCACAAATATCTGCGGCGGCAGAAGCAGGGCATGGATCTCTTTCGTCAACAATACCAACTTGAGAGAATGATAACGGTAAAAACAATACTGTCGAAATAAACAATAAGAATACAAGAATAGTGTTACGCAACTTATTCTCTCTCCACAAAATACAATGACAGTAAAAGAAATCCTAAGACAAGAACTGGTGGAAGGATTGTAACAAGATATGGAGCGAAATTGTAAATGGCAAGTGATACAAGATAAACAGGAATTAGTAGAAGTGTACTGCCAAGAGTAAGAAGGGCTACAGAAGATCTCAAAGAGCTAACCATTTTAGATTCACCGCCAGGATTATCACGTACTTCAGATAGTCTAACTTGAGCAGCCAATGCAGAGAATGTAATTCCAGGAATTGCGAATGCCATACCTAAACGTACGTATTCAATAAGTGGTAATTCTATAGGATATCCTTCATATCCAAGATATGTTGCAATACCTGCAATCTGGTCGAATGCCAGAAGCAAAGAAAATGTTTCGCCTGTAATTTGACCAGCAACACAGCCTGCATAGACCATCAATGCCATCATGTAAGCAAAAAAGAAATACAGGACTTTTCCAAATGCGCCAACACCTGCGCCAATAACAACTCTAGAAAGAGAAACTACGGTTCCTATGACTAGATAGGCCAAAAATGCAGCAATAAAATCAGCAGGATTTCCAGTAGTTAGTACTGTAAACATAGGAATTATGATTGGAAGTACTAAGAGTAAACTTTCAAAAAGAACTTGTTGATTTGGTCCCAAAGATTTGATAAATCCAATTTGTTTTAGAAGAAGATATACAAAAATCAGTCCAAATGCACTAAAGAAAGCAATGGATGACAGATAAGATGCAAATGCAGTTACAACAACAGGATTAGCAATCATTACAGCAATCGGAAGTACTGAAAGAGCAGATACGTATGTTCTAAGTTCTCTTAACGGTAGCATAAGACCACTCCTCCATTTTCTTCATAGTATCCATAATTGACTCATGATTTGTTAAGATAATTTCTATGCCATTATCCTGAACAGTCTTTTGAATTTGTTGCGCACGTTCAAAATTATCGTCGTTGTAAATCAATATAATAATAAGATCCCGACTAGATTTTAGTTTGGACAAATAAGATTCAATTAATCGGTCATCGGTACGCGTAAGGATAAGAATGAAACTATTTCCGAATTCAGATGCAGAGAAATCAAGATATGAATTTGTAAAGCTAGTAATAAGAAACTTGTCTTGAGATGGTTGCACCTTTGCCAAGTTGCGTAATAATGAATCAACATGAGCGTCGCCACGAGCAGGTTTTAGTACGGCACGGGTACGAGTGTCAAATAACACCAGGCCCGTTCTAGTACCACGTTTAATGAAATTATATGATAATGAAGCGGCAAGATCGGCAGATATATCTAGAGAAATTTGATCGCCATTGGGTAGTTCACTATCTTTGCCTATATCGGCAACAATTGTTATAGCCTGTCCCTCTTCACCCGCAGTAATCTTAGATTTAGGTTTATGTTCGGGAGATTTGGCCATAGCTTTCCAAGAAATAATTTTAAAATCATCGCCAGGTTGATAGTCACGAATTCCCCATACTTCGCTACTTCTTCCTTGTTTAACTGCAGAAGAAACACCCAATAAACCTGCAGCAGATGTTTGTGGAGAAGTTTCGAATGGATAAATATGCGGTAGGACTAGAATCTCAGCTTCGTCATTAGTGGATATAGTAATTCCAGATAACAAGAGCCAGTCCTTAACAATGATTTTCGTATTAGAAATTTTATGAACGCCACGTCTATCTGCAACAAATGTTTTTGAAATATCGTATTTTTCACCAGGTTGGAAAACAACAGTTCCCGTATTAACATTAAGGCCCAAACTTTGACAATCAAATTCAACAGACGCATTTGCAGGAAATCTTCCATTATATTTCATTTCTAAAGTAGTATGAATGTCTGCAGGAGGCATAACCTGGTATTTATCAAAAATTCTAGTAACTTCAAAATTATTTGATGGTTTAAGATATTTGAAAAGAACTAAGTTAATACATAAAGCAAACATAACGGATAGCATTGAAAGTGTAGCATTTGGCAATAAGGCCAAACTACATATTGTTAGTAATCCAAAAAAACCAATTAGAAGTCGAATATGTTTCTTCATATTAGATCAAACTGGCACAGTTACTTCATCAATACAATCTTTGACAATCTTTCTAAGATATTCAGTAGCAGAATTACTGTCACTGTCATCTAGATCGAGAAGTGCATTTTGTTGTAATATCAATCGATGATTAAGAACATCAAATGCAACGGCCTTTACGTCGTCAGGTATGACGTATGAGCGCCCCTCAGTAACAGCGGCAAAGCCTTTAGCAGCATAAAGTAAAGCAACAGATGCACGTGGACTAGCTCCGAGTGTAACTTTAGGAATATTAGCAGTATTTTGAACTAATGAGGAGATATATTCTAGAACATTTTTCTCAGCGTTAATTCCAGAATGTATCAGATTTTTACCTTCGAGAATTGCTTTTTTAGAAACAACAGGGGCGATTTCGGGGGAACTACCAATTCTTCTTTTAATAATTTCGGATTCGCTAGCCTGATCAGGATAATCAATAATTAATCGGAATAAGAATCGGTCCAATTGTGCTTCAGGTAAAGGGTAAGTGCCTTCAAGTTCAATAGAATTTTTAGTAGCGAGAACCATAAATGGCTCGTCCATTTTTCGTGTCATTCCTTCCACACTAACTTGTCGTTCTTGCATACATTCAAGCAAAGCAGACTGTGATTTTGGAGGAGCTCTGTTAATTTCATCTACAATTACAAAGTTTGAAAATATTGGACCAGAGCGGAATTCAAATTCTCTTTCTTTAGGATTATAAATTCTAGTGCCAGTGATATCAGAGGGCATCAAATCAGAAGTGGATTGGATTCTGTTAGAAGTAGATTCTATAGATTTACTAAACAAATTAGCAATCAAGGTTTTTCCAGTTCCAGGAAAGCCTTCGATAAGAACATGTCCGCCTACAAGGATTGAAATTACCAATGAATCGACAATCTTATCTAATCCAACTACGTTGTTGCCAATTTCAGATTTAAGAGCATCTCTAAGATTTTTTATATCGTCGGTTGATTTAAGAGAGTCAATCATAATTATTTACCTCCGCTTTCAATTATTTCAGTAATAATTGTTTCTGCAGTAATGCGAGATTCGCCATCATTACCTGAATCAGAGATATCAGATTGTTTGATCAGTAATCGATGGTTAAGAACATCAAATGCAACGGCCTTTACGTCGTCAATAGTTAC
>CAZKFJ010000012.1:18139-28330 GCA_964552125.1 uncultured Nitrosopumilales archaeon
CCTCTTGATGCATTAAGAAGTGACACTGAAGCTGTCGGACTAGCGCCAAGCATCACACGTGCAGTATTTCGAGTAGAGTTACATAAACCAGAAATAAAACTTAAAACATCGTCAGGAACAGTTACTTGATCATGAATTAATTTCTTTGCAGAAATAACTGAAGATGCATCTAGAACTTGTTCTACTTCAACTGTTTCACCGCGTTCATTTTTCTTTTCAAGTATATCAATCCATGCTTCCTTAGAAGGATAATTCATTATCAAACGAGCCATGAATCGATCCAATTGTGCAGGAGGTAATGGAAAAGTACCAGCAAATTCAATAGGATTCTTTGTGGCAATAATCATAAAAGGTTGTTCAAGAGCAGTAGTGTTACCATCAATAGTTACCTGACCTTCCTGCATAACTTCTAACAATGCAGACTGAGTTTTTGGTGGAGCACGGTTAATTTCGTCGACTAAGACAATATTAGAAAAAATTGGACCTGCATGAAAATCGAATTCAAGAGTTTTAACATTGAATATATGAGAACCAGTGATATCAGAAGGCATTAAATCAGGAGTGGATTGGATTCTTCGAAATGAAAGATTAATAGTATCAGAGAATATTTTTGCAAGATAGGTTTTTGCAGTACCTGGAACTCCTTCAATCAATATGTGACCACCAGTAAATGCTCCAATTGCTAAGAATTTAATAACATTAGGCCAACCTACAACGTATTTAGAAATTTCAGATTCTAAGGCCGTAACGGCATTTTGAACATCTGACAAGTCTTTAATTTCAGTAATCATATTCTTGCCCTCGATAAACTAGAAGTTTTTTGTGATGACATCCATTTTGAAATTATGCTATACCCAGATTTATCTATTTGTTGACCACCATATGCATATTTTTCCATGGAAGAGAGAACAGAATTAAGAATTTCAGTATCGGCAGGATTCTTAGAAACTAAAAATTCAACCAATTCTCTAATGGTGTAAGAATCTCGTTGAGCTAAACCTGATGTAAATGCAGATACTTTCAGAGTTTTGTATAATTTGAGGAATTTTTCGTCGTATTTCTTAGTAAACTCAATTTTTTGTTTGACGATTTTTTGTCTGACTATGTTATTACGAAATAGAAGAAATTCAGAGAGTAATACAATGAATAATCCAGATGCAAGAACAGTGTTGAATGGCCTCAAAGTGATAATTAATTCAGTAAACGGATCACTCATCAACACTCATCTCCACATAAGAAAGATTTAGAATGACTTCAGGATTTGTTTTTGCCACAGACCAAGGAATTGTTATTCCTGCAGGTATACGAAAGCTATCCGACCAAGAAGCGAATGGGAATAATAATTCGTCTAATTCACAATTAGTGTCGGCAGCATATAGATCGGCTCCGCCAACAGGAACTGCATCTTCGGCATCGTCGGTCATTTCACAAGCCAGATTATCCAATTCAAGTCCAGACATTTTTATCGAGTCAAGATTAACTTCAAACTCAAACGTACTGGTATATTTCACGGCAATTATATCATCGGAAGTAACTTGCCAATCTGCAGACAAGGCATTAATGTCGATAGAATCAGGGATTAGTTCATAATCATAACGATGTGCAACTATTGTAATATTTTCAAATATATCTAGTGTTTCCGTAGTCCATTCGCCGACTTTCATGTCATAAGTACCCTCTTCCAAAAGAACAGTTACCATTCCGGTACCGTTTGTTGTACCTGTAACAGCTATTGTATCGGTTGAGCCAAGGTCATTCCAAAAATAAAAAACAATATTAATTGAAGGGGAAGGACCTTTAGTACCCGCTTCGCCAATATTTTTATCAGTAGTCCATGTTTCAATTACTATAGTATGCATAGGAAGTAAATCAGGTTCTGGAGGTTTTGGTTCAGGATAATTCATCACAACAAATGAACTAGTAAGGATTGCTATTGAAATAAGCACAACTTGTAGCAAAATAGAATTTACTGATGAACTCAAACATATCTCCCCTGAAATAATCAACTAATACTAGTATGTAAGCATTAAGGCAATTATGATATAATTCCGGATAGTGGAGAATTAACGGAGAAAATATTAAGAAAAATATAATTAAGAAGATTTATTTACTCGAATTCATATTAATATAATAATCCAATTTTTTTGGTGAGTGTTTATTGTTTAGAGAGAATGAAATAAAGAATCAAGTTCATGGTACAACCACCGTAGGTTTAGTTTGTAGTGATGGAATTGTTTTAACTACAGATACAAGAGCTTCTATGGGTTATTATATTGCAAGTAGAACAGTGAATAAGATTGCAGTAATCGATAATCATTGTGGAGTAACAATTGCAGGAGGAGTTGCAGATGCACAATTTGCTATTGATCAACTAAAATACCAAGCAAAAATGTATAAACTAGAAAAAACTGAAAATCTTCCAATATCATCAGTAGCAAGATTAACGTCCAATCTTTTCTATTCAACACTTCATCAAAAATACTCTCTTTTATATGCGGATATTTTAGTCGGAGGAATAGATCATGACGGACCTCAATTATACAATATCGATATGTTTGGAACGCTGACAAAAGAAGAATACTATTCAACAGGTAGTGGGTCTCCAGTTGCTTATGGTATATTAGAAAGTGAATTCAAGAATGACTTGACTGTTGAAGAGGCAATGCCTATAGCAGTAAAGTCAGTTTATGGAGCTATTTTAAGGAATTCTGGAACTGGAGATGGATTAAATATTGTTACAATTAAAAAAGATAATCTAAAAGAATATTCATTAGAAGAAAAGCAAGAAATTTTAAAAGAGCTTTCTGGAAGACTTTGAAATGGCAGTGATGAGTAAATCACAAGAATTAATGACGACAATATTAAAATCATTACCCGCTGAAGCACAGATTACTCGAATTGAATATGAAGGTCCAAGAATTGCAATATATACTAAGAATTACGAGTTTTTAACCACAAATAATTACATAATTTCGGATATTGTAAACACTGTAAAAAGAAGACTAGTAATAAGAACAGATAAATCGATTAGGAAAAAAGAGAACGAAGCTTCTGAAATATTAAAAAACTCAATAAACGAAGATGTAGGATTAGGCAATATATATTATGACGATGCACTTGGAGAAGTAATAATTGAAGTTCTGGAGCCTCAGAAATTAACAAATAATTCCGAGGTGAATTTACACAAGTTGTCTGCTAGTATTGGTTGGAAGATTGTTGTTAAGAAAGGATCGGATTTTCCATCTACTAGTATCAAAACAATATATTATGTAAAACAAGCAGAATCAGAAAGTAGAAGTGAATTTTACAGGCAAGTGGGAGAAGAAATATTCAGGCCGAAATTATCGAAAGCGTCAAATGTTACATTAAAGAGTTTAGGAGGATTCAATCAAGTTGGAAGGTCTTGCATGTTGCTGACTACGCCAGAGAGTAAGATACTGCTCGATTGCGGAATACTGCCAAATGCAAGAAATACATGGGACTCTTATCCAAGGCTGGATTGGGCAGATTTTGACATGGACGATTTAGACGCAGTTGTAATATCGCATGCTCATTTAGATCATTCAGGATATTTACCGGTGTTATTCAAATATGGATACAGAGGGCCCGTATATTGTACAGAACCAACATTGTCATTGATGGCATTATTACATAATGATTATGTAAAAATCAACTCACATGAAGGGTCGCAGGTATTGTACGAAGGAAGGGATGTCAGAAAAATGATACAGCACACAATTACATTGCCATATGGATTAGTTACAGACATATCCCCAGATATAAAACTAGTATTGAATAATGCAGGACACATACTAGGTTCTGCAACTTGTCATTTACACATAGGGGAAGGATTGCACAACATTCTTTATACTGGTGATTTCAAATTCGCAAAAACTAAACTTTTTGACGAAACAATTTGGAATTATCCAAGAGTAGAGACATTAATCATGGAAAGTACATATGGTGGGAAAGCAGACATGATGCCTTCAAGAGAACAAATGGAATCAAACCTAGTAAATTCGATCAATTCGACTCTTGAGAAAGGAGGAAAAGTATTGATTCCAAGCCCAGCTGTAGGAAGAGCGCAAGAAATAATGTTAGTATTGGACCAACAAATGCGTGAAAAAAAATTAATCGAATGTCCCATTTATCTAGAAGGAATGATATCGGAAGCAACTGCAATTCATATTGCTTCTACGGAGTTTTTGAGTCGTGACTTAAAAAATAGCATAGCAAGAGGACAAGGAAATCCATTCCAAAGCGAGTATTTCACAATAATTGATCATCACAGTAAGAGAGAAGAAGTGTTAAGAGATGAACCTGCTATAATTATGGCAACATCTGGAATGCTTGAGGGAGGACCAGTAATGAGATACTTTGAGGAATTAGCTCCTATTGAAAAAAATAAATTAATCTTTGTATCCTATCAAATAGCTGGAACATTGGGAAGAAGAATAATGGACGGTGCAAACCAAGCTAGCATAGTAGATCAAGATGGAAAGATCAAGATAGTCGACATTAAATGTCCTAAAGAAAAAATTGACGGGTTTAGTGGACATTCTGATTATAATCAATTAATTAGATTCGTTGGAAAACTGAGGCCTAAATTAAGAAACGTAGTAATTGTTCACGGAGAACGTACAAAAGTAGAGAATTTAGCTAATTCAGTATCCAGAATTTACAGAATAAGAACGCACAGACCAGAAGTTCAAGAAGCAATTAAATTAATTTAAGAAATACCACGCCAGATTTTTACGCCGGGAGGGGTAAGTACGACTCGTTCATCACCAAGTCTTACTATGTCACCGCCAATAGATGATACATAACTATACAGTTCTTCAATTGCCTTTTTTAATTCTTTAACATTTTTTTGTGCAATAGGAGTTATTCTTAAGATTACAATCATATTTCGTGATACTTCGTCTTTGATGGCAGATATTTGATCAAGATCTTTCAATGGTATGGCTTTCAGATACATCTGTTGATCTTTTTCAATTGGATTTTTGTCGATTTTTAGAGATGACAATAGAAATAATATGAATTCATCGTTTATTAATTTAGCCGACGGATAGGTTCAAGTCCTTACATGAATTCCATACATTATCGCCAACAAAATGAAGATTCTGAACAACCATGCCTTTATTCAAAGCAAGTAATTCCTCGGAAGAATGAAGGGATTTGCCAACAGCAAGGTTTTGATTATGTTCTTCCTCGGAAATAACAACTATTGAGTTTATAGAAAAATCACCGCTTATTTTTTTTATTCCAGGTCTCATGATGTTGGCTCCTTTACAAACAAATGGAATAGCTCCTTTGTCGACAATGAGTTTAGGGATAGATGACAATGTATCAGAATCTTGTAAAAATGGAAACAAAGAACCTTCATTGCGAACAAGAATAAAATTAGAGGATGAAAGAATTTCAATGTCGTCAGTTAATTCAAATGATTTGACTTGTTTTATTTTTGGTGAATTAGGAATCAATGAAATATTATCTAATTCCTCAAGGAGTGAATTGATTTCGCGCTTTGATAGAAATTTAATTTTCATCTTTATTACCTCGGTGATTCATATAATCAAAATATTCATATAATGATTTAATTTGCTGAGATTCAATAGATTTTCTAAATCCAGCAACGCCAGGGCGTTTTTTTCGTACTTCTTTTACAGAACTTTCAACAGACATTCCAGAGGCAATAAGTAGTGCTCCAAGAACAGTTCCGGTTCTACCAATACCGGCTCTGCAATGAACAACAACAGGTTTGTTATTTGACATGCATTCGTTTATGAATTTAACAGATTCTACAAGATTGTCAATAGAAGGTAATGAATGATCTACAACAGGGACATGTTTGTATGTAACAGAATTATTGGAAATTACTTCGTTGCTTAAGGAACTAGTTGTTAGCGTAAGAATTGCAGAAATATCCTGTTTGATTAAATAATTTAATTCTGCTTTAGAATTAATAAATCCAGAACCGGCCACCTTATTTTCTATAAGCCATTTAAAATTAGTGGGTTTAGAAAATAGTAATCCGTACAGTTTTCTGTAGATATCGCCAATAAACATGCTATAATCGGGTTATTATACTGAAACTGATTTTCCGCAAGCGCAAGATTTTGTTACATTAGGATTATTGATTTTAAAGCCAGAGGACTCGATAGATTCAAGATAATCAATAGTAGAACCGTTAAGATACTTTGCACTAAATGGATCAATAAAGATTTTCAATCCTTCAGTTTCAATAACTATGTCTCCGTCAGTACTCTGTTCTTCTAAAGCCATTCCATATGTAAGCCCTGCACATCCGCCACCGGCTACGTAAACTCTAAGACCTGGACTAGTCTTTTCTTCAATTTTCGAAAATTCTTTCACCTTATCAACCGCTTTTTGACTAATACTAACTAATTCAGTTTGACTCATAGACTAGAATAGTCAAAGATTCAATATAACCTTTTAGATTTAATTAACAAGAAATTGACCGAGTTTTTCAATAGATTCTTTGGTTGTTTTCATTACAAAACTTGCGTTCGGATTTCCGAAAATAATAGATATTTTCTTTTCATATTCCTCTTTTATGCCAGAGCCAGATGGGCAAACTCCAAGACTCTTTATTTCAAAATCGTCAGATTGAATAAAGTTAACATATGAATTGAATAATTCAGCATCATTCCATTCAATATTATTATCATGACATAATGCAATCCAGACTTCAACAATACTATTGTAAAGAAGTTTTTCAGTTAATTTTTCAAGACTCATAGTTATCACAGCATAAACCGATTTGACTGTGATTATCAAGACAAAAAGTCGAAATATGATTAGGAGTCATACAGTTTCAACCGAACCGTCTTCGTTAGCTTTGAAAAATGTATCAATCTTCATAGAGAATATACCGTTTGCAATTATTCCAGGAATATTAAGCAATAGTTGTTCAAGTTTCAAGGGATCCTCAATATTTCCAAAATGAGCGTCAATAACTAAATTACCGTTTTGAGTAAAAAACGGATATCCCTTATTGAGAGTTCTGATTACGGGTTTTCCGCCATGTTGTTTAATCTTCTCTTCTACAAAAAATCGAGAAAATTCGGAAATCTCCAATGGTACAGGCCAAGTAATTACATCCACGTATTTTGATGAATCGGCAACAATAATTGATTTATCGGCAGCGTCAATCATAATTTTTTCACGATAATGTGCTCCTCCTCCGCCTTTTATCATAATATGATTTTTATCAACTTCGTCAGCGCCGTCAACAACGACATCAATATCTGGAATTAATGTTGGAGGTTCTAATACGATGCCGTTTTTTTGTGCAATGATTTCAACCTGCATGGAGGTTGGGATTCCACGCACATCAAGATTTTCATCAGTAATCCGTTTTCCCAATGCGTCGACAAATGCTGCAACGGCGGAACCGCTACCAAGTCCAACTAATTGGCCATTGCTAATTGTTTGAGCGGCTTGCTCTCCCATTTTTTTTACAGCTTCTTCCTTACTCATGAAATTCGCCTCTTTGGAATTATTTTATAAGACGAAATTCTATTCAAATATGGAATATTTTCTCGATTTACAACAGATTTGAGTTTCTTTTGCTCCTTGAATGACAGAATTGATTTTATTTTTCGTGTATTTTTTACAGGAATTTTAATTTCAGTTTTTTCAATATCGATTATATCTAGATCGTTAAATATTTTATCAATAGATTTTATACTCATTCTTCCACATCCATTTGTTCCAATCTATTTAGTGCTTCTAAAACTTCGTCTCTAATTTCATTTACTTTATCGTCGGCGGATGGAGTGTCTTTTGGTTTCTTAGGAGATGATTTTTTGACGACAGTGTCGGATTCTACCGTTGATTTATCTTCGGCCACTTGTTTTTTAGATTCGTCATTACTTGAAATAGACTGATCGCTGGCTAATTTTGGAGTAACTTTTAATTTTTTAGGGGCAGAAACTGAAGAAGGCTTTGCTTCAGATTTGTTTGGAATATCTTTGACAATAGATGAGACATCAGGTTTGTTGAATGATTTGACTGAATCTAATTTAACGGTCAATTCATTTAATCTACGTTCCACTTGATTTAATTTTTGTGAGAATAAGTTGCTAAGTTCGTCATGTAGGTTTTCCAATTCACTGGCTTCTAAAATTAGTTCGGAATCTTGGAGGTTTTTATCCAATGATTTAATTTGTTCCCTGTAACGTTCAGATAGCATATCGCGTTCTTTTTTAGTAATTCTTCCATCTCCTTCAGCCTGAAATACACGGCTCAATGCGTCGGTATGGAGTTCTTTTTCAAGTTTTAATGTCTTAAAGCGGAGTCTCGCTTGTTCTACTTCAAATTTTTTGCCGATCTCAGGTATAGTTTTGATTGATTCTGGGGCTTTAGTATTACCAGGGAATTCAGGCTTGAGGTATTTGCTAATTAAAATAGAGAAAACAGTTCCCGCAACTATACCACCAAGGAGAGCAATTATGATTTCCAGAGCCGACATTTCAATTTATGACTAGAAAAATCCGGATATAAACCTTTTCAAGAAGGAAAAATGGGAGAAAAATGCACGATTATCTTACATGCATCCAATTATATTGGCGAAGTTTTGCAGATCCAGCTTTTCCAAAACCACAAAATGCACATTTTTTATTAGTCATATGATATGCATGTTTTCCACAACGGCGACAACGAATATGAGATTTACCTCTGCCTTTCTTTCCAGCTGAAGTAGTACCTTTTACCATAATAATCACCTAGGGGGAGGAGATATAAGAATTACGTTATCTCCGCGTACAATAATGGTTCCCAAGTCCTTAGTGGAATCTCCTTCTAATAGTTCTTGAGAATCGTCAAGAGTGAGATTCATATGTTGATCAAATCCCTGTAAAGAACCTCTAATAGATTTATTGCCTTTGAGTTTAATTAGAACTACTTTACCAAGGCTTTCTTCTAAGACTTTAACAGACATATCAACAGACATTGCTAACCACAGAAATATGAGTAGTAGAGTTATTTAAGTCAATTTAAGACATTTTTTAAATTATCAAATAATATAATCAGTATTGAAAATTTATACAAAAAAAGGGGACAAAGGAAAGACAAATCTATTTGGCACAGATAAGCGAATAAGTAAATCTTCAAAGAGAGTAAAATCATATGGAGAGATAGATGAATTAAACTCATTCATAGGGCTGGCAATATCAGGAGATGCACCCGAAGAATTTAGTCACATAATAAAAGAACTAGATAAGATTCAGATTGATTTATTTGTAATTGGGGCAGAACTAGCCACAATTTCCAGCGATAAAAAAATAGTAAAGAGGATAAATATGAAAGATGTAGAAAGGCTTGAAAACATCATTGATTCGTGTTCGGAGGAATTGGAGCCATTAGAGAATTTTATTCTGCCAGGAGGGTCAAGTGTGGCAGCGATATTTCACATATGCAGAACAATATGCAGACGTGCAGAAAGAAACGTCGTAGATTTGAGTGAAGAAGATGAAATAAATGAAGAAATCATCATGTACTTGAACAGGTTGTCTGATCTGTTTTTTATTCTGGCAAGGTTTTCAAATAAAATTTTAGGTGTAGAAGATGTCAAGTGGGACTAAGACGTCGTTCTAAGATTACAAGGCTAGTCGATTTATTAAATCCAATATTCTCAAGGGATTTTATTTGAGTCGAATTAATTTCTGGAATACAGAATATTTTTTTGTTGAGACTTGAGGAGATGTTATTTTTTATAAATGACATGCATTCTTTTAGGACGTCTGAAGAGACATCATGGAATAATATTTGATAGTCATTGCCATATCCATAATTGGCAGATGGCTGGACTAGAACAAAGGAAGGCTGTGATTTCGGAACAATAATAAATGAATTATTTGAGAGTTCATGCAATGCAGAGTCGGATTGTTGCCACCACCTCCACCATAATGGAATTAACTGATTGTCCAGCATAGAATCTTTAAGTAATGAATAGATTTGTTTCGAGTCTTTTATAATTGAGAATTCCTCCTGCATGGAATTTGTTGTAATAGTTTCTAGTTCAATAGAGCAATATTGAGAGCGTAGAACTTCAGAAAATCCATGTTTTTCGAAGAGATTACGAGATGCAGTGTTTTTTATCGATGTAACTAGACGGCTATTTACTGCGTTTAGTTTCTTAGATCGTTCAAGATAATCTTTAATCAT
>CAZKFJ010000013.1:0-1108 GCA_964552125.1 uncultured Nitrosopumilales archaeon
TAGTAAGAGATTATACCTTACCTAATCTTCCAATATATCTTTCATATTCAAGATGTAAAACACTATCTTCTATAGTCACATACACAGTGTATGATCCAGGCAGATAATAGTTCTTGGTTTTAATTGAATCAAAACCATCAAGGTCGTTGAGATCTACAGAGTGTGTTCCAGAAATCAGATTTACCAAAGTGACGTATTTAACATCAATAGATTTACCATTACCTTCTATAGTAAAGATGGAAACAGGAACTTCGTGTACAAAAGAGGTATTGTAAAGTTGATCAGAAGGGATATTACGAATGTGGGATTCCAAATCGGATGTATATTCTGTGCTCAAATTAATTGCGTTAGCACGTAAAGAGAAAATAAAAACGGCAATTAAAATAAAGAGGATTACTGAGACATTTTTTTTGTTTAGTTTATTTAATAGAACGTTACCTTTATTCAAAATTGAATCGATCATATTCTAACCTTCAAACAAGACTCGCCACATATCAAGTATGTTTATCGGATAAGAATAATAAGGCCAATCGTATAATGAATCAGAAATATCATCGAATGGAATAAAGAATTGGGCATCGCCAAATACATCATCTATCATTTCAGCGTTAGCAGACGGATAACTTCCGTAAATCGTCGCAATCTGTCGTTGTGAACTTTCGCCAAGAATCTCATCAATCATCAAGATAGATGCAGCTTTGTTTGGAGAATTAAATGGAATGGTTGCATGAACACTTGTTTTTACACTGCCTTCAATGCCGAAATATACTTCAATTTCATCGCTAATGTCTCCTTGAATTGATTCAAGTAAAATGGAGCCGTATCTAAAGTATCCGACTAGAACCTCTTCGTCGTCAAAGACTTCAAGAATGGAATTAATCTCAAGTTCTGGTTCAATTACGCCAAATAACTCATCCATTCCTTCCATTTCAGGTTCGTCCTCAATTTCAAAGTTCAATAATTCTGGCCATTCAGATTCTAATGAAGCATCATAGAAGGATTCATAATATCCCGAGCTTCCATAGTGAAGGACTGTATTTACAACTAATGCCGCACCTGCTTTATCGTCAACTGGACTAGGGAAAAAGACGCCTTCTACTTCGTCGTC
>CAZKFJ010000013.1:1208-4852 GCA_964552125.1 uncultured Nitrosopumilales archaeon
TCATCGTCCTCTCCAACTAATCCCAAATAACAATATACATTTTCAAATTTGTAAAACTCATCGGCATTATACATATATGAATATACGTCAAACCACAAAGTTATTCCTGATCCGTCATTATCAACTCCTGCAATTTTCGACTTTATTACTTCGTCAGAAATTGGATTAGTAGAAATATCAGAAATCAGACTTCCAGATTGAGAGAATGTTAATTGTTTTTCAATTAAACGTGCAGTTGCTTCGTCATTAAGAATGACCAAATCAAAAGCGCCAGAAGAACGACCAGAAACTTTTTCATTAATCAATTGAGTTTGTATTCCTGACCAATGCCCGGTAGTAATCTCTACATCAATACCATATTTTGAAGAGAATTCTTTATCAATATAATTAAAGAAAGATTCATCATAAATTTCATCGTCTACAAAAATATGTAATCTTCCAGATTCTTTTGCTAAGGAAATTAATTCATTTTCTCCTGATGGAAGAACGTCGACCTCGGATTGTCCTCCTAAAGAGAAATAGACTACAAGTGAGCCCAATAAAAGAACCAGTGAAACTAGAAGGGCTATTTGATTAGTTCGGGATTGCATCATTGTTCATGAGCACCAAGTGTAACTCCTCTAGCGAGGTAACGTTGAACTGCAAGTGAGAGTATAACTGCAGGAATAATAGCAAGAGTTCCACCTGCGTTTAATTCGTCAAATTCAAGGATTTTGAATGATTCAATAGATTCAGAGAAACCAGACCAGACACCACGAGAAACAGTCTTAGTCACAGTACCTGTTAAGAACAGAGCATAGAAGAATTCATTCCAAGTACCAACAAAAGCAAACACTGCAGCTGCGGCAAGACCAGGTAATGCTAATGGAAGTGCAACTTTCCTGAGAATATAGGAATCAGACGCTCCTGACATAAATGCAGCCTCGAAGATCTCTTTAGGAATATCCTTAAAGAAACCTCTCATCATCAGAGTGATTATCGGGAGATTAATAATTAAATAAACAAATGCCATGCCCTGGTAAGTGTCAAACAATCCAAGTCGTCCATATATCAAGAAGAACGGCAACAATACAGCAAATGGAGAGATGGTTCTCATAGCAAGTAATGCATAAGTAAGGAATGCCTTGCCACGAAACTTGTACATTGCCATTGTAAAAGCTGCAGGAAGTCCAGCAAGAACTGCGACTATTACACTGGATACAGCAATTATTACACTGTTAACAAGTAATCTAGGATAAGCCTCGATTCTAAGAGCTTTAACATATTCAATAGTACTGAATCTTATGCCTCCTTGGCCTTGGAAGAATTCTCCGACAAAACTTGCTCCACGACCTGAGAACAACGGTCCAATATCTACACGAAATCCTTCTTCAACCATGATTGAAATAGGCCACAACACCCACAGTGATGCAGAAAGAAGTAATATGTAGCGAATATATCTCGAATTGTTTTTTTGTTTATTTTGACTCATCATTCATCATTCCATTAATCTAGGGGACCTTCTTAATACAAGAGCGCAAGTGGTCAGAGTAACCATCAACAGGACAATTGCAATAGTAGTTATTTGTGCAATAGGGAAATCGTATAAAGTGGAGGAGAACATTTTCCACATCAACACACTTACAGTATCAACAGAAGCCCCAAGTTCAGCGTCTTGGCCAAGCCAGAAATTCCATGCATAAGGTACTTCAAACATTCTAAATGCGTCCGCAGTCCTAAGAAGTAAAGTAACAAGAATTGCAGGAGAAACAATTATTGCAGGAAATGTAATTTTTTGGAATTTAGTCCAAGAAGAAGCGCCCATAACTTCGGCAGCTTCGTATTGTTCTTTAGGAATTGAACGAATGATAGCAACAGTAACTAACATCATTAATGGAGCCCAAATCCAAGCGTCAGAAATAATAATTAGAGAATAATATGTAAAAGGTTTAGTTGTGTCGATATAGGTTCCAAGAGATAAACCATAGTATAGCAAAGTATTAAGATCGTCAAAGACGGAATTTGGCGACCATAATATTCCTGTGACTATAGGAGCAACTGCAATTGGAATTACAAAAATTGATGAGAATACAGTTCTAGCTCGTTTTCCCGAACTAGTTATCAACAAAGCAAGGAATATTCCGACTACAAATTCTAGTAAAACTGAACCAAAGACAAGTAACAGTGTTACCTGAATAGCTTTCCAGAAAATAGAATCAGAAAGTAGAGCAATATAATTTTGGAATCCAACAGGAGCCTGTGAAGGATTAACTAGTGAGAATTCAGACAAACTCAGTAAAAAAGACTGAAAAACAGGACCTATACCTGCAAGGAATATAATAATTAAACTTGGAATCAGAAAAATATATGGGACTTTCAAGTTAGTCACCCAAGATTTTTGCCATCGTCAGTGAAAAACCTAAGATCGTCATCAGAAAAGTCGAGATTTACGTCAGCTCCGACAGAAAATGTTGAATCATTTGAAACTTTGGCCTTCATAATGGCGTTTCCTACTTGGACATTGAGTATTTTACTGTCGCCGAGATATTCAGTAGATATTACAGAACCAGATAACTTGGATTTTTCTGTGCTTATATTGATATTTTCAGGTCGTATTCCAATTACGCTAGCGCCTTTTTTAGAAGGAACTGAATCGCCAAGATCAGAAGGACTAACAAGATTCATAGCAGGCATTCCAAGGAATGAACCAATCCAAGAATGATTTGGGTCATTATAGATTACCTCAGGCTTATCGACTTGTAGTAATTTTCCATCTTTAATTAATGCAATACGGTCGGCCATAGTCATTGCTTCAGTTTGATCGTGTGTAACATAGATAAATGTAATTCCCAATTCTTTATGTAATTTTTTAATTTCAGCACGTAATTCGGAACGTAAGGAAGCGTCAAGATTAGACAAAGGTTCGTCCATCAGGAAGATTTTTGGTTTCTTAATAATTGCACGGCCAAGAGAAACACGTTGTTGTTCACCACCACTTAGCGCACCAGGTTTTCGATCTAAAAGACCTTCGATTTGTAACATAGAAGCAATTCTTTTTACTTCACTATCGAGATTTTCAGAATCTTTACCAGAGGCACGTATAGGAAAAGCAATATTATCATAAACAGTCATATTTGGGAACAAAGCAAAATTTTGAAATACCATAGAGATATCGCGTTCTCTAGGAGAAACATCGTTCATCAATTCATTTCCAAAATATACTTCTCCGCCAGAAACTTCTTCTAAACCTGCGATAAGTCTAAGTAAGGAAGATTTACCACTTCCGGATGGACCAAGAATAACAAGAAATTCTTTATTTACAATTTCTAAATCAACTTGATTAACAGCATCAACGTCGGCATTTGTAAATCGTTTTGAAACTTTCTTTAGAATAACGTCCATTGAATATAAACAAGAACAACAAGTATATTAATATTATCTGGAAAAATATTATTATATTAAAAAAATAGCAGAATTTATTAATAAATTCGTTTTTTTTTTTTTTGTTCCGGATAAATAATTAAATATAAATTTTATGATGTAAATGAATGATGTTAACAGTGTGAATTAACAGTAAATCTTAATCAGAACTGGAATTAAAAAATTGGTCATCTACAATTGATTAAATTTAATGAATAAAAATAATAAGAGTGGAAACTATTTCT
>CAZKFJ010000013.1:4952-23868 GCA_964552125.1 uncultured Nitrosopumilales archaeon
ATCTACAATTGATTAAATTTAATGAATAAAAATAATAAGAGTGGAAACTATTTCTGTTCCCATTCTTGATTAATTTCTTTAACTACACCAGCAGCTATGGTTGTACCCATATCTCTCAATGCAAATCGTCCCATTTGTGGGAATTCACCAAATGTTTCAAGACACAATGGTCTCAATGGTTGAATCTTTACAATTGCTGCATCGCCAGTTTTTAGTGCTTTAGGACTTTCATCCGTAACACCACCAGTTCGAGCGTCTAATTTAGAAACTAACTCAGTGATAGTTGCTGCAGCTTGTGAAGTGTGTGCGTGTATAACAGGTGTATAACCAGGAGCTATAGCTGTAGGATGATGTACTACAATGATCTGAGCAGTGAATTCTTTAACAACTTTAGGCGGATTATCTGCAGGGCCAATTACGTCTCCACGACGAATGTCCTTCTTATCTACACCACGAAGGTTAAAACCAATATTATCACCTGCTTTAGCTTCTTGCATTTCAACATGGTGAGATTCTATCGATTTTACTTCAGCGCTTGCGCCACTAGGCATAATAACAACTTTTTCTCCAACCTTGAATGTACCAGTTTCAACACGTCCTACTGGAACTGTTCCAACGCCAGTGATTGAATATACATCTTGTAGTGGAAGTCTTAATGGTTTATCAACAGGAGGATCTTCAGGTTCGAAGTCATCAAATGCTTTGAAGATAGTTTTACCATCATACCAGTCAAGGTTATCTCCCTTATTGATGAGGTTATCACCCTTCCATCCTGAAACAGGGATAATAGGAGTCTTTGTAAGATCCCATCCAGTAGATTTAAGAAGTTTTTCAACTTCAGCTTTTACTTCTTCATATCGTTCTTTTTTATAACCGACTTCATTTGCATCCATTTTATTAATTGCAACAATCATTTGCTTAACACCTAGTGTTTTAAGTAAGAAACAATGTTCTCGGGATTGACCGCCAGGACCGATAGCAATTTCTGTTTCTCCGGGTTTGCCAGAAACACAAAGAATGGCAGCATCTGCTTCAGAAGCGCCAGTAATCATATTTTTAATAAAGTCTCTGTGTCCAGGAGCGTCAATAAGTGTAAAATCGAACTTAGGTGTCTCGAATTTCTTAAATGCCAAGTCAATAGTAACACCACGTTCTCGTTCGTCTTTCAAATTATCCATAACCCATGCGTACTTGAATGTATCACCTTTACCTGTTTTTTCAGATTCTTCTGCAAATTTGTCAATAGTACGTTCGTCAATGACTTTGAGGTCAACAAGAAGATGACCAATTATAGTAGATTTACCTTGGTCTACGTGACCTGCTACAATCATATTAAGATGGGGTTTTTCTGCCAATATTATTACCTAATGATTCAGACCAATCTTTTATATTTATGTATTCTCTTCTTTGAGGAGATTTAGTAAGCGAAAGGAAAGTTCTTAACCGAAATAAAATGGTCCCGCGGGTCGGACATTCATGGATTTTCATCCAATTTGAATTCGTCGAGTATTAACTCTCCGACGACAGTCCGGTTCCTGTGTGCTTGGCAAACTGTTCGGTTAAGCCAAGGCTTAACCCTACAGCCGGAAGCTTTTGGCAATATTTCTACCAAGCTGAGCTACCGCGGGCCTACGGAATATCATAAGATAATACCGTGGGTGCGAGACCGAAATATTAGGGTAAAAGAAAGAATAAAAAAGTACCTAAAACATCACATTAACATGGGCGAAAGTTATAGAAAATTAGATAATGATGAAATCAATATAGAATTATCAAAATTAAGCAATTGGGAATTAGATAATGATCGAATAAGAAAAACATTTGAATTCAAAGACTTTGGTGACGCATTTGCATTTATGACAAGAATGGCGATAGAAATTGAAAGAATTAATCATCATCCAGAATGGTTTAATGTATACAATAAAATCAAAGTAGAACTCACAACTCATGATGTTGGCGGATTAAGCATGTATGATTTCAAATTAGCAAAGATAATGGATGATTTTGAGAAAGTCTTCCTATAATAGACATGAATGAGAAAGAAGTTATTGAAAAGGCCATAGAATATGTAAATCTGTTTGGCTATATACAATGGCATGAACTTAAATCTATAGAATTTAATAATGAAACTTCTATTTGGAAAGTAGTATTTTCTGCAAAGCAAAATGAAGTAGATGAAATAATACCTTACAAATTAGAAGTAAATAGTTTATCCGGAAATATTGCGAATTTACAAATGATGGAAGATTAATTTCTAAAATGACAATATCCAAAAGGGTTAAGTATTCAAGATTATTTTATAATATTGTTCAAAATGGGTAAAGTATCTAGAACAATTATAATGGAAGCACCAGTAGATGATGTTTTCATGTATTATGCAAGACCAGAACATGTTGCAGGTCATTTTCCAGAAGAAGCAAAAATGAAAGTTATTCCTATAAAAATAACAGAAGGATGGGGAGTTGGCACTGTAATGAGAATAATTGGAGAATTTGGCGGAAGAACTATGCAATGGGATAGTATCACATGCGAAGTCACTAAAAATAAAAAAATTGTCTCAAAAGCAATGAATGGCCCATTCAAAAAGAACGTAATTACAGTTGAATTTAAAGAAATTAATGATAGTACAGAAGTTACATTTGAAGCAGATTATATTTTACCGCAGTCGATAATCGGAATAATCATTGATCGATTACATGTCAGAAAACAGGTAATCAATGGAATGGATTCAAGTCTTCAAGAAGTTAAAAAATCTGTAGAAGAGAAACATAAAGAAGCTGTTAAAGAAGTAACAATAGAATCAAAGAATTAAAAAATCGGAAATCTAAAGAAAACATCTAATAACAAAGCAATAAAGATTATCGCAAGATATGGACTAGAAAATTTGAATGCAGTAAGAGCGACTTTTTTGTCCGATGGATTTTGGAGTAATTTAATATTCGTGTATAATAACAGTGCTCCAAATATTACAGAAATTATAAGATAAACATATCCAAAACCAAATAGAAGAAAAACCAATGAGAATGGAATCAACAAAAGAGTGTTGACAACAGTATAACGGGCAGCTTTTAATTTACCAACAACAACGGGCAGCATAGGAATTCCTGCTTCTGTATAATCATCGTCTTTCAGCAAAGCCAATGCCCAGAAATGAGAAGGAGTCCAAACAAATACTAAAATTCCCATTAGAACAGCGACAAGGTTAAGTTGGCCAGTAATGGCAGTCCAGCCTGCAAAAGCAGCAGCACTACCTGCAAAGCCTCCAATTACGATATTCCAAGTAGTTCTACGTTTAAGCCAAATAGAGTAAATAAAGACGTAAAAAAATGAACCTAAGAGTATCATTCCAGTAGTCAATAGATTAAGAAAGATAGTAGAAACGACAGCGGCAAGACCAATCATAACAATCCCATAGGTAAGAATGATATTTGCAGAAAGTTGGCCAGTTGCACTAGAACGATTTTTCGTTCTTGCCATTTTAATATCTATGTCACGATCAATATAGCAATTCAAAGCAGCAGAACCAGCAGATGAGAGAGTTCCAGCAATTAAAAGGCCGACCACTATTGTAAAACTGATAGGAGTTGCAACGTAATTGGGGAAGCCATAATAGGCAATCAACAAGGCCGAAATAGCAACAAAATCAAGAAGGTAGATAATAGAAGGTTTGGAAACTTCGATAAGATTAGAGAGAAGGTTTCTAGAATTTACGTTTACGGGATTAGATGACATTCGTGTTATTTCACTCTGATGGAATTACAAAGAATGATTGCCAGAGAAGGTAAGCAATTCCAAAAATAAGAAAAGCGACAGTTAAGGTCAATATCATTTTTTTAGAGCCTAAATCAGGATCGGCATGTTGGGTAGAATCAGTCATTAATACAAACATTGTAAATATAAGATTGATTATGTTAAACATCATTGTTTTTACCTAATTACCGATTATTAAATACATCGATTATTTAGGTGTAGAATTAAAGAAAGTTTTTAGAATCAGAAGTATACATAATAAATCAATCCCTACCATCATAATTATCATCCAGAACCCTGATGTCATTTGGACAGATAACGGATAAGTTTGATAGATTTGTGAATCGCCTCCAGCAAGAAAGAAACCCAATACCCCCATTGTTTTATCAATTGATAGAATAAAGACAAGTAATTGTATGCGAGAAATCATTTTGAAGCTAGAATACAGAAATGTACCCGAAAGTATTATACTAAAATGCATAAACATATGTGTATTGAGATCAACAATTGCGGAATCAAAATTAGAAGGTATATGCCAATAAAACAAGGTAATGATAAAAAGTAGACCGGTAATCAAACCGAATGGATTGAATTTGTTATTTAGCGCAAGATAATTTGAATAATATTTTAAAATCCGTAGTCGATAATTTGATGAGCTGGATTTGTATGATTTAATAATAGAGTCAAAACCAGATGCGTTAAGAAATCCTATTGCAAGATATAGTAAATGTTCAATCATTATATGGAAGAATAGATTTTCGACTTCGAAGCGTTCTAAGGTAGTAGAAGTTAACAATAAAATTAAGGAATTACCGAGAATAATTTGTAATAGTCCATCTTGTAACAGGTTTTGTTTCTTATTTCGATTAGTGTAAGACTGCATGTTTCACAATAATTAGGTTCGGTACGATAGTAAGGCAGTAATAATAGAGAATCCGAATAATGCTGTAGAAACAGCTAGATGTATAGTAACGATGGCAGGGTCAAGAATTGAGGTCACCGTAAGCATGCCAATATAGGCCTGGATGGTTACTAAAACGAGAGTTATTCCAGATGTAGCAACAAGATATGTATCATCTCGATATGAACGATAAGCGACTATAAATGTACCAAGTATAAGAAAACCAACAACCATTGCAAGATAGCGATGGGTCATTTCAATCAATACAGAAGTAGTAAGATTAGGGAGTAATTCTCCGAAACATAAAGGCCAATCAGGACAGGCCATACCCGAACCACTCTGTGTAGTAATTCCGCCAACAACAATTAAGATGTAGATACCTATAGCAGATGACACTGAAAGAGTCTTTAACGGGTTCATTGATTACTGATCAGGCCATTCTTTCATGCCATAGTCTGCAAGTTTCCAAGGGTCTTCCTTATTTTCTACTGCAGGACCGCGATACCAACTATCTAACATATTATACAAAAATACAAGAGCGCCAAATGCAATTAAGACTGCGCCAAAGGATGCGGCGACATTTAGAGTGAAGAACTCGGGAAGATATTGATAATATCTTCTAGGCATTCCTTCAAGACCTAGGAACAACATAGCAGTGAACAGAATATAGACACCGACGGTAGTTAAAGCAAAATGAAGTTGGCCGAGCATTTCATTGTATTTACGACCAGTCATATATGGGAAATAATAATAGATTCCTGCGAAAACAGCTTGAGCAGAAACTCCAAAGAGTACATAATGCAAGTGACTGACGACATAATATGTATCCTGAAGTTGATAGTCCAATGGGATATTTGCAAGAAATACACCTTCAACGCCTTGAATGATAAAACAGAGAATAAAGCTTAAACTGAAAAGCATAGGAGTGCTTAGCTTAAGTTTTCCTCCATACAAAGTTGCTACCCAATTGAATATTTTTACTCCGGACGGTATAGCAATCGCCATCGTCATGAACATAAATGGTACACGAGCAGTAATAGATAATCCACTTGTCCACATATGATGTGCCCAAACACCAAAGCCCAAGAATCCAATCAATGCAGTAGAAACTGCAATAGAACTATATCCAAAGATTTCTCTTCTAGACATCGCAGGCAATATTTGAGAGACCAATCCCATGCCAGGTAAGACCATGATGTAAACAGCAGGATGAGAATAGAACCAGAACAAATGTTGCCACATAATAGGATCTCCTCCAAGTGCAGGGTTAAAGAATCCAGTACCGAGGTTTCGGTCCAATAGTAATAAAGTTAAAGCCATAGCGAGAACAGGTGTGGCAAGCGCTTGTAGGAAAGCAGTAGTAAGTTGAGTCCAAACGATAAGAGGCATATTTCGATACGTTACACTAGGAGCACGCATTTTCATAATTGTTACAATGAAATTCAGTGCGCCGATAATAGAAGAAGTACCCAACAAGTGAAGGCCAAGTATAGTCATATCCATTCCCCATCCTTCAACAAAAATGGAGAGAGGAGCATATGCAGTCCAACCTACGTTTGGCATTCCTGCCCAAATAAGGAATCCAGCAGGAGGTAACATCCAGAAACCTAAGGCATTAAGTTTTGGAAAATACATATCTTTAGCACCAATATATTTTGGAACAAGATAGTTACCAAATCCGGCCCATGCAGGAATTACAAACAAGAAGATCATACTGACGCCATGAATCGTGAATAAACTGGAATAAGCCTCAGGTGCAATAGAACCACCTCGAGTTAAACCATAACGAACAAGTAAGGAAGCAAAACCACCCATAAAGAAAAAGAACAAAGAGAAAACGAGATACATAATACCGATATCAGTATGATGTGTGGTAGTAAGAATAGTCTTCCAGCTAGAATAGAAATTCTTATGTTCGTGTTGTGTAGTTTCTTTTTTAACTTCTTTAATTTCCATATTTCATCATTCCTCAATAATAAATTTAGTTCTCATACCACCATGATATGCGCCACAGAATTCTGCGCATTGAATCCAATATTCTCCAGGGGTTTCAGCACTAATAACTTGAATCCTAGTCTTACCTGGAATTATATCAACTTTAAATCCCATTTCTCTAACATAAAAGCTATGAATTACATCAGTGCTTTCTAATTCAAGTCGAACGACTTCCCCGTTCTTTACTTTAAGTTCGCCTGATTCTGAACCATCAGGATAAATAAATTTCCAATACCACTGACCTGATTCAACTTTAACGACATAATCAGGTTCGCCATAATAATCAGGATTATCTAATGCGTCCAAAACAGGAAGTGCCATTACGGCCAAGCCAAATAACAAAACAGTAGCTCCAGCAATTGTTGCCCATTCTAATTTTTCTAAAGTATCCATAATTATTCAAGTCCTGCAGGTTGTGTCCTGTCCCAGAATTTTAGTATGAGATAGAAGAATGTTCCTATAAATAAAGCAGAGACAAACATTCCAGCAACATATACAACGTCATAATATGATTTGATTAAAGCAGCACGAGCGTCAATTGGATCTGGATACCAAGATACTAACAAGCCGCCACCTAGAATAAACAATACTAAAAAGGTTACAAGAATGCTAAATGCCCAGACAATTCTATCAAAAGTTGAAAGTATTCCCATTGTTATGACAAATTTTAGTGCATTGATTTAATATATTAGGTTTTCTTCTTATTCCAGATTTGGTAAAGTTATTTAAATCGATTCAATAGCATGGGATCTGGTTTAATTACTTTTTTTCTGAGTCGTTTTTCATATAATTTTGGCCCATAAAATATGTTCAAATAAGCAAGAATTTGCATACTTGCATGAAAAACTAACATAGTGGTGAATGAATACGATAAAACAACAAGCATAACTATTCCGGTAATAAATGCAATGACGTGTATTATGACAGCAAGAATCATAGAGAATTTTCGGTATTTAGAGACTTTGTCGGAAATTTGTTTTTTTCTTATTTCTTCTAATTCAGACAAATAGGTAGAATGATTCAATATTTTCTTAAGTGTGTGGAATTAATAAAAATGTTAGGTTAAAAAAATAGTTATATGTGTTTATCAACATAAAATTTTTGACTTTAAGATGCCAGATAATGAAAAGAAGGTAGAATTCGAACACCACGTAGACACAAGTGAACTTCATTCATATATGCCTGCATTAGTAGGTTTAGGAGCTGGAGCATTTGTTGCTGCTGGAGTAATTTTCATGTTGAAAGGTTTTTCATTACAACTAGGAGCAGGATTAGTTGGATTATTTGTTTTGTTAATATTCATATTCTTAGGTGGAGAAATACCAAGATGGCCAAAGATTACAAAAGAATCTGAACAAATGGTAAAAGCAGGAGGTACACCAGGAGAATTTCATGAAATAGGAGATGTAGGATTTCCAACTGCTCTTTTTATTCTTTCGGAAATTGCATTTTTCGGCGGAGCCTTTGTAGCATATTTCTATCTAAGATCAGCTTATGCAGTATGGCCACCAGAAGGAATACATCATCTAGATGTTGCAATTCCAAGTATACAAACTGCATTATTAATTGTCAGTAGTGTAATGATTGAATGGTCTACAGCAGCAGTTAAAAAAGGAAATCAAACTGCAGTAAAATTAGGTTTTCTCGGAGCAGTAATTCTCGGTTTAGGTTTTGCCGTAATACAAATGGGTTACGAATGGCCGCATCTTCTTAGTTCAGGCGAACTAACACCACAAGACGGATTGTTTGGCGCTTCGTTCTTTGTACTTACAGGAATTCACGGAGTGCACGTAATAGCAGGAGTTATTGCAAACACAGTTGTAACAATAAAGGCATTTAGAAATCAATTCGATGAAAAGAATCACGGATTTCTAGAAGCTGCAGGAACTTATTGGCATTTCGTACATATTGTTTGGTTATTTTTATTTGCATTTTTGTGGCAAGACGGCTTATCATATTTCCAGGCGGCGGTAGCATAATTTGTCGAAAACAGCAAACCCACTAAAAGGAATAGTCAACATACCAAGATTTGGTTTATTTGTAATTACTGCAGGTATAACTGCGGCAGGAAGTTTAGGTCTACCTGAAACTTCAATTTTTAGTTTATTGCCAGCAAACATACTTAATGCAATAGATTCATCAGGAAGCGTAATTGCATCAAAAGAAATGCATGTTTTATTAACAATTATTCCAGGTTTCATGTTGGCTCCATTCATTTCATTCTTTGGTATGGCAGCTATATTCGGAATTACACTTGGTCACCTTGTTATCGCTACTACATCAAAAGTGGGGGCCGTAGATTTGCTTTCGCCGTTATTTACATTTTTAGGTCTATTCTTCATTAGGCAATACAAAAGCCCTGGAAATTTCATAGGTCCATTAATATTCGTTTTAGTAACCTCATTATGGCTTTCATATGTAGGATTTACAGTTACAGGGTTAGATATGTTACCAATAATGCTATTCACATTATTATCTCAGGCAGGAATAGTAGCAATAGGATATGTATTTTATCTGATTGCAAAACAAGTGAAAATCTTCAACTAGATTTTGATTGAATACGACGTTTCCTTATAAGATTAAAAACAAGGTAGAGACCTAAGAAAATCATTCCATATCTAAGAGCCTGAACCAAGAGACTAGAACTGTCTAATGCAGGAAATACGGAATAAAATAACAGACCTGTAAATAAGAAAGACAATGCAAATGTGAAATTAAACGGATCTAACCAATTTCTTGCCAATATGCTATTTAACAAGTTGATAGTAATTAGCCTTTACTTTTTAAATGATGTAATATAAAATACCATTATTGAAGTATAATTACGAGTGGTTAATTTTAGGACTCGTGATAATAATTGGGAGTTCAATATCTTATACAGCTATAATAAACAACTACTTTCAGAATCTCAACAATTTGATTCAGTATGTAGGAGCATTATACATATTCAGTATATTATTGGGATTATTAATGATATCAATACAAATTCAAAGGATATTACTGGGTCAAAGAGAAATCAAATTAAATAATAAAGCAATTCCACTGGGTTTATTATCCCTTACATATGATCTTTTTACAAAAGCAAAATACAGAAAAATATTTATTATTTCTTCAGCAATATATGTAATAATTTTTTCCGTGATTTCAGGAACAATTGTATATCAATCGGAAATAATTTTCTCAGAAGCATATGATGTATCAATACCATCAATCAAAATAGTTTATTGTTGTGGTACGATTGGTCAGTATCCTAATGCAGCGATATATGTAACAGAGCACATAGGATTGATGGTAATACCACTCAGTGTATTGTTATTAATTTTAATTTCAGGTTTAGTTTCATGGAATGTGATGTTAATCACGTTTGCGTTAAGCAATAGACCAAAAAATAATGGAAAGTGGTTATTTAGTCAATTTCTTCAAATAGGGGCATTTACAGGGTTATTTACCGCATGTCCAACTTGTGCAGGTTTGATATTAACGAGTGTATTGCCTAGCTCAATTGCAGTTTCGGCAGTTACAGGAACTATGTTATTATCATTATCGAACGTTGTTTATCAGCAGGTTTTTCTAGTAATAACATTAGGCCTGCTAATTGGTTCACCTTTGATTTTAATCAGAAATATAAGAGAGTTATTTGAAAATGGCTGCATTATTGAAAAGACATCCATAATTTGATAAATTTAACAAGAAAGCAAGGTTTTTATTTTCATAGATGCATGATTTTTTATGGATTGGGAAGTACTATTTCCAGCACTGGCATTTACAATTACTGGTGCTTTTGGAATATGGGCATCGTTCGATACTAATTTTCTATTTCCGGCAGAGACGTTTATCCAAGGACTCCATGCGACATCAATGTTTGTACTAGCTTTAGGACTAATGTTACTTCCTGGAGGTTTGTTTAAAGGAGGAACTCCACGACCTAGAGGAGTAGGTTTAGCAGTAGTTGTAACATTAATGACAATGACTGCAGCATTAGGAATTTTATTCGTAATCCTAAACTTCTAATTAAATGATAAAAAATATTTTTAGAGAAATTTTTCCAAAATATTGGATTAATTCATTTATTTTTGTTTTAATTTTTACTGTGTTAGTCGGATTAATCGGATCGGCATTTCCATTAGATATGGAACAAGTGTCAGAAATACTAGAACAAGCTGAGGAGCTAATACCTGTTGACATAGATGCACGAGCAATTTTTATGAATAATTATAGAATATCGCTGATAATGTTGACGCCGATTTTAGGGTTCTTATTTGGTTTGTTGGTGATTTTTCAAACAGGCATGGTATTTGGTGCGGCGGGAAGTAGCATAGGGATTTCAGGAATATTGTTATATGGATTAACGGCTTTAACGCCATTTTTTTGGTTAGAATTTATTGCATATGCAGCAAGTATGACTGAGAGCATGTACTTCGTAAGAGGGTTAATAGAAAAGAAATCGAATACTGAGGTTAAGAGAGTATTTACAATAATAATATTGAATTTCATATTACTAGGTGCAGGAGCGTTAATTGAGATATTGTTCATTTAGACATTGCGAATTAGATTAATAGTCAAAGTCCCATTAATAAAATTATATTTTTCAAGTTTAAGATTATTCGAAATTTTTATTTTTTCAGATAGACCTCCACTACTAGTGACTGTAAGTCTACCAGATGTATGAACAACTTTCAAATCAGAATGCTGACCAGGAATCTGTGCAATTATATCTAGTCCGCCATTAGTAGTTTTGATAGATTCATAAGTAAATTTTTTAGCTGTACGAATTATTCCAAGGCCAGGTTGTTTTTTCACGGTTTTTCTAATTTCATTAGACCAATAAAGAAACAGAAGTATTGCCAATATACTCAATACAATAGCAGATAGACCGCGCTGCACTCTTGTAATAACTAGTATAATTAAGCTTATAGCGATAATTGACAAAAATGCATAGAAATATTTGAGGTCTTTAGATTTGAATGGACTTCGGAACATGATTAATACATAGAAAGTTGTTAATCAAAAATGTTACTAATTTATGATAAGAGTTAACATCAGGTTAAATATAATAAAAATGTGGCAGGGCTTACAATATCCGGGTTAAGAGGAATAATCGGAGAGGATTTATTTGCCAATGATATATTGGAAGTCGTCTGTAATTTTATAGATTCGACAGGGATAAAGTCATGTGCGATTGGTAGAGACACGAGATCTACATCAGATATGATTCATCAAGTAGTTATTTCGTGTTTATTGTCAAAAGGTTGTAATGTAGAGGATCTAGGGGTAACTTCTACACCAGCAGTATTTCGTCAGGTTAAGAAAAAGGACTTAGACGGAGGGATTTGTATTACATCCTCGCATAATCCAAAAGAATGGAATGGATTAAAATTAATCATCAGGCCAGGAAGAATTATCAAACCAGATGAATTAAAAAATCAGATCAATACGAATAATTCATTTGCAGGTACTAGAAGAGAATTAGATGCATGTTATTATGATGATTTAATAGAATTCTTTGGAAATGGAGGATTTCATGGTTTAAAAGTGGCAATGGATTTAGGAGGAGGAGCAGCATGTGAATTTGTGAAGGAGTTATTCATCAAGTTAGGAATCAGTGTATATACAATTAATGATACATCGGGTTCATTTAATAGGATAATTGATCCGACAGAAGATTCTCTCAAATCTCTATCAAAGTTAATCGTTGATAATGCTTGTAATGTAGGATTTGCGTTTGATGCAGATGTCGATAGATTGGTAATATTAAATGAAAAAGGAGAGAAAATCCCTCCAGATTTTTCTTTATTAGCAGGAATCAAATATGTTGAACAGAAATTTGGATTAGATAAAGCGGCAATAAGTATCGATAGTTCATTATCTATAATCAATTATCTAAAAAGAATAAATTGTGAAATAATTACGACGCCGGTGGGAGAAATTAGTGTGTTAGAGAAAATACAAAGCGAAGGGTGTCAATTAGGAGGCGAAGGAAGTAGTGGAGGGTTCATTTATCCTGAATTTAATTTATGTAGAGACGGAATATTATTAGCTTTAATGGTATCAAGATTAGTGGAAATTAATGGGAGTATAGAGAATCTTTTCAGAGATATAGAGAAATTTAAACAAAAAAGAATAAAGATAAAAACAGATCCTAAGAATTTTATTTTCGTGAGGGAAAAATTTGAAAAAATGCAAGACGTGACATTAATTGATGGCATAAAGATTTCACCAAATGAAAATAGTTGGGTTTTGATTAGGCCGTCGAATACTGAGAAATGTATAAGATTGTCAGTAGAAGCAAAGAACGATAATGAAGCATCAGAATTAATAGAAAAGTATGAGGGTAAAATAAACGAAATTATCAAGAATTCAAGTCATTAATTAGATCAGTAACGAGTTTTGAACACTTTTCCATAACTAAATCAAGGTGAGATTGACTGTCAGATTCACTAAATAAGCGAATAATAGGTTCAGTGCCACTAGGACGAATTAACGACCAACTATTCTTAGACCAGTGAATTTTAAGGCCGTCAGTTTGGTCAGTTTCTTCAGAAATAGATGAGGCAATGTCATGAATTATAGATTCTCGAGAATTTATAGGGCAAGAAAATTTAGTTTTTGATTGATAGAATTTTGGTAAAGTAGATAGATTTTCGGACAAAGTATTTTCGGAAAATGAGAGAAGTTCAAGCATGAGTGCAGTTCCCATAGCGCCATCCCTAACAGCAACATGAGGAGAATACAAACAGCCGCCATTTTCCTCAAAGCCGAATTTTGAATTAAGTTCTAGCATTTTATGAGAAACGTCAACACTTCCCACCTTAGTACGATGTACGTCTACGTTATATTTTGATGCGACTTTTTCAATTATTAGCGATGTTGCAATAGTAGTTACAATTGGTGAATCGACGCCGTTTTTAATCAGATGTTCTGCGACAAGAGTGCCTGATTTATCACCCCAAAAAACAATGCCTTTTTCATCACAAAATATACTTCGATCGCCATCACCGTCATAGCCAACGCCAATATCTGCATTGTTTTCAACAACAGATTGTGAAAGAAATTTCAAGGTGTCTGGAGTAGGTTCTCCACCTCGACCAGAAAAGTTACCATCTATATGGTTATTGACAGTAATTACTTCGCATCCAAGAGATTCGGAAATAAAGGGAGCCGACAATGCTTGAGTTCCATTACCAGAATCGATTACAATTTTTAATTTTCGTTTTTTAATAGATGAGGAATCAACATTTTGAATAACAGAATTTACGTAATTGGTTATGACGGAATTATCTGAACTAATAGATCCTACATTTTCCCAGTTTTGTCTGATGTATTTCTTCTGAAAATATATATCTTCAATAATTTTTTCTTCTGATCGAGAAACTTCAATTCCGTTAGAAGACACTACTTTAATTCCGTTATATTCAGAAGGATTATGGGAAGCAGTAATCATTACACCTCCATCATAAGAATTCTTTGTGATTAGTTGAAGGCCAGGTGTAGGAACCATATTAGCAGAAACAACGTTATTTCCAGATTCCATTAACCCAGCAGAAATCGCACGAGAAATAGAAGGGCTTGAATGACGACCGTCAAATCCCACTATAATATTGGATTTATCAAAGAAAGTGCCTATACTAAGGCCCATGTTTATAATAAAATCAAGTCCATATTCTTGACCAGGAATAAACCTAATGCCATTTGTACCAAAAAGTTTGTTGTCCGTCAATTATATCATAAGAAATAGTAAATAACAGATAAAACAATATCGCAAAGGTAAAATGTAAAAAGAACTCATGAAAATTTGATATGAACATAGCAGTATGTATTAAGCAAGTGCCAGACACTGCATCACAATTAAAAATTTCAGAAGACAATAAATCGATAGATGAAAATGGAATAAAATATGAAATAAACCCTTTTGATGAATATGCATTAGAGGAGGCATTGAGACTCAAAGACAATGACAGCACGATTAATATTACAGTGATTTCCTTAGGGCCTGAACGAGTCAAAAAATCTTTAACAAAAACATTGGCAATGGGAGCAGATGAAGCATTACATATAGAAACAGACGAGGTAATCGATGACTGTATAAATATAGCGAAAATAATTGCGGATGAGATAAAGAAAAACCAGTATGATTTAATTTTGTTTGGAAAGAAATCAGTAGATCAAGATAACAATCAAGTAGGAATAATGATAGGAGAATTAAATAACATTTCTTGTATATCCAACTGTTCAGAATTTAGGATAGATGGCAACAAAATAATTGCAAATAGAGAAGTAGAAGGATCAGTAGAAGTATTTGAGAGTGAACTTCCAGCAATAATTACACATGAGAAAGGTAAAAATGAATTACGATATCCGTCGTTAAAAGATTTAATGGCAGCAAAGAAAAAACCAATTAATACTGTAAAGAACGAGGCAGGTAAAGATAAGAAATCTGAATTAATCAAATTAGAATACCCAGAAAAAAGAGAAGAAGGAGTAATCATAGGAGAAGACAAATCTGCAGTAACGGAACTAGTTAGAATACTAAGAGAAGAGAAAAAAATAATCTAGGTGTTATTTATGGGATGTATTTTATCAATAATTGAAGCAAAAAACAAGGAAATTAGAAATTCATCATTAGAAGTACTTTCAGAAAGTCAGAAAATAGCCAAAACAAAGAATTTAGAGAATAAAGTGGTAATTTTAGGAGAATATGACCAAAACAACTCAAATCAAATTAATGAATTCGGAATAGATGTCGTATTACTTGGAGCTACAGATAAAATCAAAGATTATTCTCCAGATTTATATAAAAATACAATATTAGGTCTGATAAATCAACTAGAGCCAGAAATAATATTATTTTCAGGAAGTGCAATAGGAAAAGATATATCGCCAAGAATATCTGCAAATCTAAATTATAATTTAGTAACCGAATGTATAGAGATCAAAGTAGAAGATGACGGGTATAAGATTAAAAGGCCGATTTTTGCAGGAAAGATTATTCAAACTTTGAAATTTAACAAAGAACCTATAGTAATGTCATTAAAATCGAATTATTTTATGGTTAAAAAAGTAGGTCAGAAGGAATATTCAACTGAACAAGTAAATATCGAGGAAATAGAGAATACAACAGCACCCATGTTAAAAGAGATAATACAGCCACAGAAAGAAACGTTAGATGTTTCAGAGGCATCGATAATAGTAGCAGGAGGAAGAGGAATGAAGGAACCTAATAATTTTAAGTTAATTGAAGAGTTAGCGGAAGTACTAGATGCAGCAGTTGGAGCGTCGAGAGCAGTAGTTGATGCAGGTTGGAGACCTCATTCAGAACAAGTAGGTCAAACAGGCAAAATAGTATCGCCAAATTTATACATAGCCGCAGGAATATCAGGTGCAATACAGCATCAAGTAGGAATGATTAATTCAAAATGCATAGTTGCAATAAACAAAGATAAGAATGCGCCAATCTTCAAATTTGCAGATTATGGAATAGTTGGAGATTTATTTGAAATCATTCCAGAATTAATAACAAAATTAAAAGAATGAATATCGCAACTAAAGCGTTTTTCTCTTAGTTGGCGTCAAGTAAATCCACGACCTCCATTTGAGTTGTATCCTATTTAAAGAGCGTTAGCGCCTTTAATAGAATCCAGTATCAAATTAAGTGAGGAGATATTATTATTTTTAATAGATCCGCGAACAATCTCACGAACAAGTTTTTGAGAATTTCCATCTATATTGTAGAGTGATTCAAAGATATTGCAGATTAATTTAGGATAATCAGAATATAATCGCGGGTTTTCCATGTATTTAGGTCCCTTTTTGAATTTTTTAATATCCGTTAGGACATTGTGATCATAAAGGAGTTTTTCATAATTTGATAATGAAGAACTTGAAAAGTTATTTTGATTGTTTGCAGTCATAAATGCGTCGGCAGCTGCAATTCCAGAAGATATGGCAAGATCGACTCCTCGGAAAGTATATCCGTTATTTAACAACATTCCTGCAGCATCACCGCATACCAATATACCATCGCCAAATAATTTAGGCAGCATATCATATCCTGCTTCCGGAACAAGATGAGCGCTATATTCTGCTACTTTGCCTTCATTAACAATACATGAAATATCAGGGTGATTTTTGAAGGTATTAAGAAGGGATGAGACTTGAGTTTTTGTATTAACGAGGTCAGTTCCTTTGACGACAAGTCCGATTGAAATTGAGGATTTATTTGTGTAAATAAATGCCCCCCCACGAAGGTAATTAGTAGGAAATCCCACACAAACTAATGCCGCACCATTATTTTCTGAAATGCAAAAACGGTCATTTATTACATTATTAGGTAATTCGATGACTTCTTTAACGCCCACTGAAAAGTGCTCGGAATTAAATTGGTTTCTAAGGCCTGCCTTTTTCGCAATAATTGAAGTAGCTCCATCAGCGGCAATAACTAATTTAGAAGTAATTTCGTCTTCTCCGCTTTTTATTCCCGTAATAAATCTATTTTCGTCAAATATGACGTCGTCAACTTTGATTTCTGGAAATAGTTCAGCTCCAGCTTCGACAGCTTTTTGGGCAAACCAGCTATCAAATTTAGATCGAAAAGCAGTAAAACCATGATTAACAGATTGATCAGAAGAGAAATTAGTTTGAAAACTAGATTTTTCAGTCATAAACATGATGCTTTCTTTAGTTATGTTTCTTTCAATCGGAGCATCATCGGCAAAATCGGGAATCAGTTTGGCAAGCGAATAAGGGTATATTCTTCCTCCATAGACGTTCTTAGAACCTGGTTCTTTTCCACGTTCAAGAATTAATACCTGATGGCCGTTTTTAGCTAAACTATAGGCAGCTGCTGAACCTGCAGGACCTGCGCCAACAATAATCACGTCATAATCCGTTGACATTATATCAAAACTCTAATTTGGCAAATATTAACATTGTCATCATTTGGTAAATTTTTAACATGGATTTTATAAGCAAGTAAACTGTTGATAGTCGTGAATATTAGTGAGTGAAAAGTTAGTTTTCAGCGACATTGAAATTGACAAAGAATTAATTTCAACATTAGACGAAGCAGGAATAAAAGAGCCAACGGAAATTCAGGAAAAAGCCATACCTTTACTGTTAAATGGAGAGGATGTTATAGCTCAATCAAATACTGGAACAGGTAAAACATTAGCGTTTGGTATACCAATAGTACAAACTTTAGAAGAAGGAACTAGAGACATAGAAGCATTGGTATTAGTACCTACAAGAGAATTAGCAGATCAGGTAACTCAAGAAATTAAAAAGATTTCAAGATACAAGAAATTAAAAATGACCAAAGTATGTGGAGGCGAATCACCAAATATACAAAAAGCGTCAATAAGAAGAAATCCAAGTCTAGTAATCGCCACTCCGGGAAGATTGATTGACTTTATTGAAAGAGGAGTAGTTAACTTAGATTGGGTCAAGTTTCTTGTTATCGATGAAGCAGACACCATGTTAGAGATGGGTTTCATTGAAGATATAGAATTCATCATAAGATCCATAGAGAATAAACATCAAACGGCATTATTTTCAGCAACATTTCCTCCACCAATAATTCAATTGGCAAAAAAATACCAAGAACAAGCTAAAAGAATAATGATACACGAAGATAATAAAATAGCAGAAGAAAAATTAGAGCAATATTATTTATGTGTGAATAGTGAGAGAAATAAACAAGATTTATTAATTGAATTAATTGAAGACATAGAACCTGAAAAAGGAATTATTTTTTGTAGAACAAAATCAGATACAAAAAGGATTCATAAAGTATTAAGAAATCTAGAGATAAAAGCAGTAGTAACTAACGGAGATATGAGTCAGGCACAAAGAGACAGATCAATGAAGAGATTCAAGGAAAAGAGAACAAAGATAATTGTTGCTACAGATCTATTGAGTAGAGGAATTCACGTGGAAAATGTTGATTACATAATAAATTACAATGTTCCAAAAAATAGGGATTCTTACTTTCATAGAATTGGAAGAACGGCAAGAATAGGAAATAAAGGAAAAGCAATAACAATAGTTGCAGGTAGAGAAACTAGAGATTTTGTTGAATTGAAGAGAGAAATCAAGAGTAAGGTTACGAATTTTGAAGGTAAGCAAGTTTACAGATATGAAATTCCTCTAGAAGAAGAAAAATATACAAGAATGGGAAGAAGAAATGGAAGAGGAGGTTCGCCAAGATATGGAAGAGGAGGACAAAACAGAGATTCTTCAAGAGGTAGACGATACGGAGGAAACCGATCTGGAGGA
>CAZKFJ010000014.1:0-2001 GCA_964552125.1 uncultured Nitrosopumilales archaeon
GTCGAAAAACTTCTTAATAATCTATCTTCAGGTTTTTCTCTTATATTTGGAGTAATCTCAACTAAAAGTTCTCCTTTATTGAATCGAATTGATGCATCCTTGATATTGCTTAGATATAGAAAATACCTTTTCCCATCATCAGTAACCATTGATCTTTCTACCTTAACGAGTTTGTTGTCCATTAATGATTTAACTCTTCTGTATGTCGAAGTCATAGGTATATCCTGTTCGCGCATAATATCCGTAATGGATTTAGCTTCATCTATAGTAGAATCCAATATCTTTCTAGAATATTCATCTAGCAATGCATCTACAATTATTTTTTTCTGTTTTTCATCGGTGATAATCATGTCTAAATCATTTCCATTACTGGAATTCACTAATGATAATTGTATTCATATTATATATATTTACTTGTTGTAAGATATATCATGAAAAACTCATTCATAAAGAATATATCAATAGTCTCAGTATTTTTGTTGATATTTGCAATAGGCAGTGTTATGGCCTTTGATTATAAAGAAAAGATGAAAAATCCAGAAGTAGGTATGTTAAAATTCAATATTGAAACAAATCAACGATTCAATAACTTTGATACAGTACTTATTCGATCAGGTTATGACGATCTTCAATCAAAGGTAACTACCGTAACTGGTGTATCTATCAAATAAACAAAATATTATGGTCGTATATTTAATACGTCGAGTCTAAATCTGGGCAAATTTTCTTCTCCCCAAGTCGAAGCCCAGATTTAAGAGACATACAATACACAAAAGCCCGTAATGGCCGTGTGTTGTAGTTTCTAGCTCGGTGAATTGATATTTCTTTACTAAATTCCAACATATTCTTGACCTACAACTAGTAATTTCCTTATTCATATGTAGTACATATGCCTGCAACTGTGAAATCTCATCTTAGGATGCTTTCTGAGGAAAAGGTTATGTCCACCAATAATATTTTTGATATTATTTTTCCGGGAATAAAATCGAGAAAAGCTGCAGAATTATTTGTTAAGATTTTACAAAAATCCAATGGAAAAGCTACAAAAAATGCCGTAAGTGACTTTGCCAACAATTTACAGAATGGTGTACTTATGGAAAACGGGGAGTTGTTCAAATATAGTAGGAGAAATTTCTACATGACTGTTTTGAGAACATTAGTCGATATGGGATTTATTCAAAAAAATATGCCAGTTTGGGACACTAAACGAAATAAGACACTGTATGTATATTCTAGAAATTTTTTTGATATTCCGAATAAACCTCCAACTGTTGGTTTTTGGCGTTTATCATACTATATATGTAAAAAATGGAATAAATTATTTCTCTAGCATTACAGATGAGACTTGATAGTTTTTAATAATTCATCTTGAGTGAGATTTAAGAGTTCTGACATTATCTTGATATAGTAAATATTGTTGATCCAATCTTTCTTTAGTTTTTCTTTTTCTAGGGATAGAATTGACTTGCCCTTCTTAGTAGCTCCATATTTCTTCTGATTAGTGTCGGTTGAATATATTTCAGTTATGTATTCATTTTTCTGTAAATTCTTTAAAATTGGATAGATTGATCCTGGGCTGGGAGACCACATAGAACTTGAAATAACTGTAATATGCTTAATTATCTCAGCTCCGCTTACTGGGCTCTTAGAAGTGATATCTAATATTAATAGCCTCAAAAGTCCCTTTGGGGCATTTATTGCAGATTCAGACATAGTAAAAAAAGGGTGGAGATGAGACTAATTATGTTGTTGGAGTCTTTCCAATTCTGAAGAGTTTTGTTCCACACTCAGGACATATGCCTTGAGTAGCTGGTTTACCATTTTTCATGGTAATGCTTTGTGGATCATTCATCTCCCTTTTTGTTCTACATTTTACACAGTATGCTTCGACCATGACAATTACCTAATCCTAGGTCTGCAAAATTTGTATTTAAGCACGATTTAAATGGATTAATAATCGTCTCTAAATAGTGAATTAGACATTATCGATGCTTAATTTTT
>CAZKFJ010000014.1:2101-16417 GCA_964552125.1 uncultured Nitrosopumilales archaeon
TTTGCATTGTCCCAAGCAGCGCCACCAGTATTCATCATGAATGCAAGTAAAGTACCGCTGACAGTAGCACTAAGTAGAAATGCTCCTACTGCAAATGGGCCAAGAACTACACCAACAATTAATGGAACGACTACAGGTAATAATCCTGGAATAATCATTTCTTTCTGAGCGGCAATTGTACTGATGTCTATGGCTTTACCATAATCCGGTGATTCTGTTCCTTTGAGAATTCCTGGCTTCTCTTTGAATTGACGCCTTACTTCAGCAACTACTTCAAATGCAGTCTTTCCAACAGCGCGAATAGCAAATGAAGCAAATGCATATGGGAGTAATCCTCCAATAAATAGGGCTATAATGATTTTATAATCAATGAGATTAATTATTATACTTTCGACAGTAACTATTTCATTTGAAAGATGAGTTAAATCAATCAAATATGCTTGGAATAGAATAAGAGCTGCTAAACCTGCAGAACTCAAGGCATAACCTTTAGTTAAAGCCTTTGTCGTATTTCCTGCTGCATCAAATAGATCGATTCTATCTCTTAGTGATTTATCTGCTCCAGACATTTCGGCCATTCCTCCTGCATTATCTACAATTGGCCCAAAACCATCCATGCTCAATATTACACCTGCGACAGAAAGCATTCCCATTGTTGCTACGGCAGTACCATAAATTCCTCCTAACTGTGGAGATATTTTACCTGCATGTTCTAATGCAAATAGTTCGCCAAAGTAAAATCCCCCTCCTAATGCAAATATAATTACTAATATTGGAAGAACCGTACTTTCTAAAGCAACTGAAAAACCCGTAATAATGTTGACGCCAGGTCCACTTTCTGATGCCTCAGAGATTGTATTTACAGGGCGATATTTACTGGCTGTATAGTACAAAGTTATTACAAATATCATTAAACTGGAGAAAACACCAACTAATGAAGCATAATACAGATTTATACTCTGTACAGTTTGAGTTATGAGGAAATATAGGCCGATAATTACTAAGATGGTAGTAACGATCATGCCGTTTCTCATTGGAATCATTGGATCGGTAAAGTTTTTGGATCGAACAAATGGCAATCCGATAACTGTAGCTATTAATCCCAAGGCACAAGCCAATAAAGGCAATATTACAAATGCAGAATTATCTAAAATAGAGGCAATTGCCACTCCTACAATCATAGCAGCAATATTTTCAGCAGTAATTGATTCAAACAAATCAGCTCCTCGTCCAGCGACATCTCCGACATTATCTCCAACATTGTCTGCAATTACTGCAGGGTTACGTGGATCGTCTTCTGGAATTCCAGCTTCGACTTTTCCAACTAAATCGGCTCCTACGTCTGCAGCTTTGGTAAAAATTCCTCCGCCCAATTGAGCGAATAATGCAGCTAAACTAGATCCAAATGCCAATCCAACGATTAATGAAATTTCCTGACCGTAAAGATAGAAAAGAGCAGAAACAGCTATAAGGCTTAATCCGACATTGAACAAACCCATTACTAGTCCTCCTCGATACGCAATATCTAGTGGCACTTGAGTTCCATGTTTTCCAGCAGTAGCAGTACGAGCGTTTGCCCTCGTAGCCACGTCCATTCCAACATATCCTGCAAGTAAAGAGAAAGCAGCTCCAACTAAGAAGGAGAAACTGATTTTTGGAATTCCGTCACGCGGATTATCAAATGCTATGAATAAAACAATAGCTAGAACAATGGCAATTATGGAGATAGTTTTGTATTGTCTGTACAAATATGCTTTAGAACCTGTTCTAATAGCATTGTAAATATCAGTCATTTTTTCAGTGCCGATTGGATGTTTATTAATTTGGAATGCAATGAATCCTGCAAAAGCAATCGATAAGAATCCCACTAAAGGTGCAATATAATCAATTAATGTCAAAGGGTCTGCCATTTATGTTTCTAACCTAAATTAATTTCAATGGAGTTTTATTTAAAGTCTACTCATGAATCAAAGACTTGACTAAAAGCGGAAGAACAATACTAGCTTCTGCATTAATTGTAACATGTTGAGCTAAATTCGATATTTTACCCCAAGAAATTGCTTCTTTAGTTCGTGCGCCACTGAGACTTCCGTCATATTCCGTGGCAGTTGAGATATAAACTGCATAATCTAATCCTTCGTTGAATTGATTCCACCAGATTGTATGGTGTTTTGAAATACCTCCACCGACAATCAAAGCTCCGCTTTTTTTAGATTTAAATACATAATCGGAAATAATATGCTGATCTTTCAATACATCCAATGTGAAATCCTTATGCTGTTCACTAAATGACCAAATTTGACTACCTACCGAGCCATCCATGATTCCGGGAACAATTATAGGAATTTCATTTTTATTAGCCCAGTACATTATGGAGTTTTCGTCGTCAATCATCTGCCCCATTTTATTGATTATTTCTGATGGCGCTAATTTTTTTTCATCTTTTTCATAAAGTGTTTCCAATAACTCTAACATTTTTTTTTCGATTATCTCACCATAAGATGACTTGGGAACAAATATATTTCCCAGTCTATGAATATCATTCTTATCAAGAATTACGTCATCTGAATCGAAGTTTCCTTTATAGTAGTCTTTATAGCTTCTAGCAAGATCGTGGTCCAATGTTCCGCAAGTAGTTATTACAATATCAAAATATTTTCTCTTTATCAGTTCTTTTAATAGCCCTCTTGTTCCAGTAGCGACAAGTGCTGCGGGAAATGATAGAAATCGAAGGCACTGAGAATCATTTACCATGTTTTTGATTATTTTGTATCCATCGTGAGTTAAACTAGCATTAAATCCTCCCATTTCACCCATGGCATCTAACATATCAGGAAATGATTCAATTTCATTAACGTCGATATCTTTTATTTTATCTAGTTTATCAATCAAATTAATCCACTAGAACGTCGTGAGCTCCACTTTCGGCTTTTCCAGCACCTGTAATTCTTATGAATTTACGATTAGTTTGTAATTCATTGATATCTTTAGAATTACAATAACTCAATCCAGATCTTAGCCCGCCAACAAGTTTCCCAATAACTTCACTAGCTTGGCCGCGATATTGAACTAATGCCTCAACGCCTTCTGGGACATATTCCAGCATTTCTTCCTCATCCATTGATTTGGTCTCCTTGATTCTTCTATCAACTGCAGCTCCCAATGAAGCCATTCCACGAGTCATTTTATATCGGCCATTAGGACGAGAAACAATTATTCCTGGACTTTCGTCTGTTCCAGCCAGCATACTTCCAATCATTACTGTAGATGCACCTGCAGCAATTGCTTTAGTTATATCTCCAGAATTTCTAATTCCTCCGTCTGCAATAATTGGGACTTTGTAATCTTTGGCAGTAGATACGCAATCTAAAATTGCTGTTAATTGAGGAACTCCTGCCCCCGTAACAATTCTAGTAATGCAAATTGAACCTGATCCTACGCCTACTTTGACAGCGTCAGCTCCAGCCTCTATAAGATCTTTAGTGCCTTCGCCAGTAGCGACATTACCAACAATTATATCGGTTTTACCAATTTTATCCTTAATTTTTGAAATCATATTAATCGTATGGTCTGAATGACCATGCGCAATGTCAATTACCAGGGTGTCAACTCCTGCTTCAGTAAGTTTTACAGCTCTCTCGACATCTTCGTCTCGTACGCCAATTGCAGCGCCCACCATCAATCGTCCTTTGGGATCTTTTGAAGAAATCGGGAATTTATCTCTCTTGTAAATATCCTTACTAGTGATTAATCCAACCAATTCTCCTGTAGAATTTACAATCGGTAATTTTTCAATTTTATTGTTTATGAAAATTGTTTTAGCGTCATCTAAACTAGTTCCTTCAACCGCAGTGATTAAATCCTTAGTCATTACATCTTGTACAGATTTTTCATCTTCGTATTCAAAGAACAGGTCTCTTTTTGTAACTATGCCTAGTAATTTATTGGAATTGTCTTTTACAATAATACCTCCAATTTTGTGTAGTGACATTAATTCTTTGACTTGTCCAACAGTGCCTTCCCTGCCGATTGTTATAGGTTGTTCAATAACAATCCCTTCTGATCTTTTAACACTAAGGACTTCTGAAATCTGTTCGTCAATTGTCATAAAACGATGAATAATTCCTATTCCGCCTAAGCTGGCAATCTTGATTGCCATACTAGATTCCGTGACTGTATCCATATTAGCGCTGACAATTGGAATATTTAGTCTTATATTTTTGGTCAAATTAGACTGTAAATTAGTGTCCTTTCTAGAAGAGATTCTAGATCTTTGAGGAATTAGCAAAACATCGTCAAAAGTATAACCTGTTTTGAAGTCATTTTCTATATTACTATTACTCATCCCAAGTCAATCAATAAGCTACTAGTTATAAACTTTTTTTTATATCCAACCCATAGTGAAGTTAACATGATAATTGACGAAAAATATATCAAAGATTTGATTATACCTAGAAACTCATCGTCGCATAAAGGTGAAAATGGAACAATTGGTATTATTGGAGGAAGTAGATTGTATCATGGCGCTCCTTTATTATCGGCACTAGGTGCTTTACGTTCAGGGTCAGATTTAGCGTATTTATTTGTGCCAGAAGTAATTGCGAACCCTATACGTGCAGCTGCACCCGACATAATTGTATATCCGCTACCTGATTCAAAATTTACAATGGGAGTTTCTAATAAGATATTAAATTTTAGAAAAGAAATCAATACATTTGTAATAGGTCCAGGGATTGTAAATCAAAAAATGAATGGACTGATAAATTTGGTGTCCAAACTTCAGGATAAAGATGCAAATATTATTCTTGATGCAGGTGCAATTAATTCTGAATTAATCAACAACATTTCAGGTAAGAATATTATAATTACTGCACATTTAGGAGAGTTTGCAAGACTAATTGATAAAAAAATTGATGATGATGAATCGATAATAAATGAAACAGCCAATTACGCTCGAGATAAAAAAATAACATTAATAGTGAAAGGAAAAACAGATTTTATATCGGACGGCGAACAGACTTTCCTGAATAAATCAGGAAATGCATCGATGACAAAAGGTGGTACAGGAGACATATTATCAGGAATCATTGCATCTCAAGTAGCCATAGGGCATACAACATTGAATTCTTCGTTAATAGGTACTTATATTATGGGTAAAGCAGGGGAAATAGTTTTTGAAAAATGGGGATTTCAATATATGGCTTCTGAATTTTTAACAGAGCTTGCACTATATCTAAAGCAATTTAACAAGATAGTATAAAATAAAAAATGAGCTGTAACAAAACAGCTCATTGAGATTATTTAATTTATTTAGAACTCATTGCAACGTCTACAACACTAATAATAGCGCTTACAGCAACTAATGTGTAGATTAATGTACCTACAACACCTGCAGTAGCATCTGCTATGATGCCTACTAAATTAGTGTCTAGTAATCCTACAAGGCCCCAATTAAGGCCTCCAATTACTAGTAAGACATGTGCAATTCGTCCTAAAGGTTCCGGAATTGGACTTCCTGCCATTGTAATAAATTTTACACAGAAAGCACATATAACACTTAGTTGTGAGTTTGTTCATAGTGGTAAGAATAATGGATAACAACCATATAGAAAATTTTGAAAACATCGATGCTGCATTGTATAACAATAATGTACAAGTAACCGGTTGGATCGAAGATTCGAGATCTATAGGTTCTTTAATATTTTTAACGCTAAGAAATTCAACTGGAAAAATACAATTAATTACAAAAAAGAATTTGGTTTCTGAAAATTTGTGGGAGCAAGTTGTTAATATTGCTCGACAAAGTATTGTTAAAGCGAATGGAAAATTAGTGCATAATGAAAAAAACAATGTTGTTGAATTAATTATCGAAGAATTAGATATATTAAATCAAGCTGAACATCCACTTCCTTTAGATCCAACAGGAAGAGTAGATTCAGGTTTAGATATAATATTAGATGCAAGATCATTATCATTACGAAAACCCGAGATAAAATCAATTTTTAAATTAAGAAATAATTCATTGATATATATCAGAGATTTTTTTATCAAAAATAGTTTCATAGAGGTAAATACGCCAAAAATTTTATCGCTTGGAGCCGAAGGAGGTGCTACGTTATTTAAAACGGAATACTTTGATAAATTAGGATTCTTAGCACAAAGTCCTCAGCTATATAAAGAACAATTAATGCTTGCATTTGAAAGAGTTTTTGAAATTTCTCAATATTTTAGAGCTGAAAAATCTAACACTACAAGACATTTGAATGAGTTTGTTAGTGTGGATTTTGAATGGGCTTATAAGAATAATGACCAAACAATGGATTTATGTGAGAATTTAATCAAACATGTAATCAGTAACTTAATTGAGAACATGCCTAAAGAACTTGAAATATTAAATTCTGAGTTAAGCAGTTATCTAGATGCATTTGATAGAATTACATATCAAGATGTAATAGATGATTTGAATAGTTTGGATCATAAAAAGAATTTTGGAGACGATATAACTGAACATGATTTAGTGGTATTATCAGAAAAACATAAATCATTTTATTTTATTACAGATTGGCCCAGTGAGATCAAACCATTTTACATCTCAGGTCATGATGATTCAGACTTAAGTATGTCATTCGATTTACAATTTTCCAATGTCGAGCTGGTATCAGGTGGAGTAAGAATTCACAAAGTGGATGAATTAGAAAAGAATATGAAGAAATCAGGTTTGGATTTAAAGAATTTCAAATCACATTTACAAACATTCAAATGGGGAATGCCTCCTCATTCAGGGTTGGGTTTAGGATTTGACAGATTAATCATGATATTGGCAAATAGAAAAAATATACGAGAAGTAGTTTTGTATCCGCGCGATAAAGACAGACTAAATCCATAACTCACAGAGCTTTATAATTATCAGACCATGTAGAATATGCAGTTAGCATTTCAGGGGATACACTTGGTTTTCTTTTATCCATGATTTTATAGAAATCTTCAGACGTGATTTTATCTGGCTGAACATCTTCGCTTGGAGAACCAGATTCAAATAAGCGCGATACAACCTTCAATTGAACAGACTGACAAATATCACGTATATCACTGCCTGAATAACCTTCTAAAGAACTAGCAATATCGGACAATCGGATTGATTCGTCGATTTTTAACGAAGACGTATACATCTCCATCATTTCAACTCTAGCATCAAGAAGAGGCAGGTTAACACAGATTCTCTTTTGGAATCTCCTCAAAAATGGCCAATCTAGAGACCAAGGTTTGTTAGTAGCGCCTATTACATATAATGGAAGATTTTTTCCTTTATCAGAGATGCTGTCCATTTCTTTAAGAAATTGATTACGAACACGGGCTTCGCCACCACTACTACTCTCGCCGCCACTTTTTCCAAATAATGAATCAACTTCGTCAATAAATATAACAATTGATACAATTCCTTCTTCGTCCATCATACGTTTTGCAGATTTAAACAATTTTGCAACATTTTGTTCTGCTTCGCCAAGCCATTTAGACATAATTGTAGAAGCGTCTACATTCATAAAATGACCGTCGATATCTGATGCAACTGCTGCAGCCAATAATGTTTTTCCAGTTCCTGGAGGACCATATAATAATATTCCTCTTGGCCAACCTAATGGAAAAAGATCAGGGCGCATAGATGGAAATGTAATTGATTCCCTCAGTGCTTTTTTAGCATCGTCATTACCAACAATCTCATCCCAGCTTATATTTGGTTTTTCTTGCAGTATTACATCATCATATGACGCTTTAACGACCTCAACAACGCCTGATTGAGATTCAGATTGTTCTTGATGTGGATTATCAGAATTATTTTGTAATTGATTAATTCGTTCTTGGTATCTTTTAGCATGTTTAATATATAGCTTAGTATGAGATTCATTTGGATATAATTTTGTCAATTTAATCAATGATTCAATAGCCTTTTGATAACTCTGAATAGCATTTCCTCGAGATCCTTGTGAATCAAATTTAATTGCTTCACGTGCATGATTTTGCGCAGTAGATTGAAGGACTTCGGGAGCGGAACTCAAATTAATCATCTACGAATTTTTATTTTTCCTCTATTCATTAGTTCAAGAGTTTTTGTTTCTACAGTTTCTACAGATAATCCTAACTCATTCGCTGCGTCGACAACATCAAAATGCCCCTCTTTATTATCTATATATTTACTAATTTTTTCTTCGATTAGATTTTTATTGGTTTCTTTGGGGGTAAATTTTTTAAAGTTCATAGTGGTATTTCCTGAATTATCTATCATTTTTTTATTACCTATAGAGGTGATTTGATTATTTTTCACAATTGACTCAAATTTATCAGTCTCATTTCCAATACGTTCAGCAATTGGTTCCAAAATAGTTGATTCTATTGATTTATTTAATTCAAATAATTCATTATTTGAAAGTTCAGGTAGATCAAGTGACTGATTTAGAGATTTATTTAAAGTAAGTATTTGTTCATTTACATCAGGTAATATTGTAGATAGGGTAACATCCATATCTTTGCACATTTTTACTGCCAAACCGAGTGAATTTGTTGCCTGATGAACGTCTCTAAGTGTTTCCATTCGACTAATTGCTCTTATAATTGATATTTCGCTTATCTTAATATTTTCAAATAATTTGTCTACATCCTCATATTCCTTCTTATATATGGCATAAAATGTATGGTTGTTATTAGATAAAGAATCATTACATAAAATTTTGATTTTATTTAGGCGTTTAGTTAATTTAATTTTAAGATTAGAGACGTCTTTTTGTTGTAATTGTAAAATTTTTAATGACTGGTTTATATGACGTTGATCCTTTGTGTTTTTTATATTTAGTTTTACTTTTTCAAACATATATTATCACTCACTCAAAAAAAGGAAAAGTGACAGAATAATTCTGTCACTCGAATAGGCCTTCTATTTTGTTTTTTGGTGGCAACAATGAATCGGCAGCACTAGGCAAATCAGGGAATTGCTCTTTCATCTTTTCTTCTGCAATGGCAGATGCTTCATCCATAATTTGTCGTGATTCTGCACTAGAATTCTCAAAGTTAATGTTGTGTCCTCCCATTTGACCTGCATCTACTAGGATGCCGCTCAACAATCCATTAATTTCGCTAATTTCATGTTCAGCTTCTGGTAGGATATTCATAACACCTGACTGAATGTTCTTTATAACACCCATAGCAGGAGTCAATGTTACTACAACATCGCCAAGTTCTGAAACTGTATTGAGTCTCAATGCAATTTGTTCTAATGCAAGTTTTGATTGAGTCACCATTTTGTTCATTTTTCGTACTTCAGCTAATTCATTTGCATACACAGTTGCATGTTGTTGATCATGTTTTTGTAATGCTAAGACAACACTATTGAAAATGTTGGCGTCGCGAGATTTTAGTTTTCCACTAGTTTGATCTAGTTTCACAATCTGTGTTTTGATTTGTCTGACGGCTAGTTCGAGTTTGGGTTTTACGGGTTCCTTGTCGGCGCGAATTACTTCTTTAACTTTGTCACTAAATCCTGGAGTCTTTTCATTATTCCATCTTGATGCGAAATGTGACATGTATTATCTAATGATATTTGTTTTTTTATCAAGTATGATGTGATATAGCTTCGCTCATTGGTCAAAAATAATTAATCATTATTACTAATCATTCTTAATCATTGGTTTTGAAAGTTCTAATATTATACTTTTCCAATCATTGGATTTAATTATACCACTTGCAATTAAAATTCCTTTAGCTCCAAGTTCTAAAGCTATTGAAACATCTTCACCAGTCATTATACCTGCACCACATAATACATCTATATTTTTATCAATTGAATTAACTGTATTAACAGAATCTGAAATTATTTTTGGATTTACTTTCGATACAGCTCGACCAGAACCAATTAATTCAGGTGGTTCAATAGCAATAATATCAGGTTTTAATTTAGCAATAGATTCTACTTCTTCGATTGATTGTGCACAAACAAGTGATGTAAGATCCAATTCATTAAATCGTTCAATAAGTTTTTCAATATCTTTGATAGGGATTCTTTTTTCTGAATGATTAATTAATGAACCTTGACAATTAATCGATTTAATTAATTCTGGAACAATTGAACCAGTTGAGCTACCTATCTTTGCATCATCAACATGTTGTGCATAAATTGGAATTGATACATTTTCAATTACTTTATAGAGAACAGGATTAGGTGGGCAAACAATTATTTCAACTCCAGTATCAGATGCGACAGATTCGGATATTTTTGATATGTCTATTGAGAAATTTGAATAGATTTCATCGTAATTCTTTAAATTTATTACTAAAGAAGGAGTTCTGTATTTTTTCATATGTTTTTCTAAAGTTTTAGAGATATTAATGTTTTGACTATGATGGATTAGAAAATTTTGAAGTAAGCTTAACCGCAGAATAACTAAGAAGATCTAATTCAATATTTAATTTATTAAGTTTTTTAAAATTAATTTTATGAATCTTTGATAAATTTTTATAATTATCAATAATTATGTCTGATGAATAATCATGATTGTCAATTATCCATTTTTCAATTAATTTTAAATTTGATTTATTGCCTACGGCGACGAGTATATAGAATTGATTTTTAGGTGTTATACCAGAAAATTTCAACGCTTCTTGAATCTGATCAGTAATAGATATTCGCATCAATAGATCGACTTCAAAGTCGCGTGCGGCTAAAAGTTGATTATTCTTCGCATAAAATGACTGTTTTATAGCAAATAGTAGATGTTTTAGATTAAGAATCGAATCAGGGTTAACAAATTGAATCATTAACTTTGGAAATTTCTGTCTTAAATCGTCTAATGATGACTTCGATGTTTTTGAGTTAATTTGAACAACTAAACAAGAATATTGTTTAGATAGTTCATGTAAATCTATCCTCCGTGACTTACTGAGATTATTGATATTTCATCACCGACATTAATTATCGTATCGTGATTATTAAGAACTGAGATTTCAACATTATTTATTGCAATCAAGAGATTATTTGCATCCAAAATTGTTTGATCGATATTATATTCAGTATTCAAAATTACAAGCATTTGTTTAATTGATAAATTTGTTAAATCTGCAGAAAAATTATTCGTGTCAGTGTGATTGCAGATATTTCCAAAAAATTTAATCTGATTCATCAGTAGTTTGCACTTCACTAGCTACAGATGAGGTGCTAGAAGTTTGACTAACGAGTAAAGCCTTTTGTTCGTTATTTTTAATTTTTGTTATACAGCCGGCTATTTGATTACGTAATTTTTTTGAAGTTATTTCAGAAACAGCATCTAATGCTTTCTTATTCTCTTCAAAATCAGTAGTGAATAATGATTTATTATTTTCTAAGACTTGAGTAGATAATGTCCAAACTCGTTTCATTAGATTGATTAACTCTCTACAGATATATATGGTTTTAAGTTATGCAGCATTTGTTTAGTTACATCATCAAATTTCATATTCCATAAACTACTTAATTTAAAAATAATACTAGGAATGAAAGATGGATCGGCAATTTTTCCCTCGTAACATGCTGAAAATGGAACTGGGCCGTCTGTTTCCACGATAGTACGCTGAGGATTAGATATTTTTGCGAGTTTTTGAAGTGATTTAGAATAAACTAATGCAGGCCCAAATGAGACTAATACGTCAGAATCAAATATTTTTTTTAATTGTTGTTCAGTTCCTGAAAACCAATGTAATATAATGCAAGGAAGGTCGTATGAATTCACAATATCCAACACTTCTTGAGTTGCATCTCTAGAGTGGATAGATACAGGTAATTTATGTCGTTCTGCAAGTTTCAGCATATGCTTGAATGTGGATATTTGACTATCAAAGTCAATTCCTCGTGCAACATATGTTTTATCCAACCCTATTTCGCCAATGCCATTAATAGACGCAATATTTTTTGAAAAAAAACTGTCAAATTCATTTAAGTTAGAAGAAGAATATTTTGGATGAATGCCAACAAACGACAACAAATTATTGGAAGAATGAGAAAAATCAATAGTAATCTTAGAATCTTCGAGTGTTTCAGAAACATTAAACGCCAATGTTTTTGTTTTTTTTAGATAATTGAATATATCATTACGAGATAAATCAAATTCAGATGCAGATAAGTGGATATGTGAATCAAACAGTTCAAAATCATCAATATTCATGTCAAACGCACTATATTCGTCCATTAATCATAAAAAAAGGTTATATAACAATTATAACTTAATCAAATTACAATGAGCGATTTAGAATTCGGATTAGCAGCAGTATACCGTATAATTAAAAAAACAGGAGCAGAAAGAGTTGGAGATGACGCTGCAGAGGAATTAAGATCGGTTTTAGAAGAATTCGGAATTCAAATTGCAGAACAAGCTCTAGTATATGCTAAACATGCTGGCAGAAAAACAGTAAAATCATCAGATATCAAATTAGCTGTTGCTGAAATTAATAAAAAAAATTAATCTATAACTATTTTAAATTATTATAGACGACATAATATCCAATAATGCGCTCCGGTCGTCTAGCTCGGCCAAAAATTATATCGGTCATGGATGGCGGATTCTCAATCCGTCGACACGGGTTCAAATCCCGTCCGGAGCATAATCATATTTAATATAATAATATCACTTTAACTTCTATATGAATTCGATTGGAATTACTGGAAACCCTGGAACAGGAAAAAAAACAATTGCCAGTAAATTATCAAAAGAGATAAAAATGGATATATTTGATATAAATAAATTCATTATTGAGAACAAATACGGACAATATGAAAAAGATCAATTAATAATAAGCGACATTAATAAAATAGAAAACGAAATAGAACAAAAAATTAAAGAAAAAAAATACATAATAATTGGACATCTATTACCTGAATTAATTAAAAAAGAATCATTATGGAAAATATTTGTGTTAAGATGTGAACCGAATATATTGATAGATAGATATAAATTAAGAAATTATGAAGAATCAAAAATTAAGGACAACGTAATATCTGAATTAATAGGAACCATTTGTTATGATAGCATTATGAAATATGGAGATAATAAAACATTTGAGATAGATGTATCAAATCAAAGTGTAGATAACATTGTCAATGATATATACAACATAGTAATAAATGATATAAAATCAACAAATAATATTGATTGGTTGGAGTCTGCATATAAATCTAAAAACTTACGGGAATATTTGAATTAAATGAAATCAAAAAAAACAATAATATTTGCAGGAATAATTATATTATCGGTATTTTTATTTATGAATATTCCAGTTGATTATCTTGCCTGTTCAATTATTCCTATGGCTTGTAATTTTTTTGATGTCGTAGATGATGATAATCAATTGAATGATTCAATTGAAGTTAATAATATAAACATAGAATTAGAGGTTGCATTTCCAGAAATTGAAGTAGGTAACATGGTATATTTAACAACTTCAAATGATGAATCAGGAAGACTTTTTGTTGCGACAAGAGAAGGGATTATTTTTTACATTGAAAAAGATTCGAACGATGTATCGTTATTCGTAGATATACGCGATAAAATTGATCAAGGATTACCTGGAGAGAGAGGTCTTCTTGGATTTACTTTTGATCCAAATTATGTTGATAACGGATATTTCTACATATATTATACAGATTTTGATGGTACTTCCATAATTTCAAGATTTAAAAACACAGATAATATTGATTCAAGATTCAATACTGAATTAAAAATATTACAAATTGAGCAACCGTATTCAAATCATAATGGCGGAAGTATAGATTTTGGACCAGATGGATATTTGTATATTGCATTAGGAGATGGCGGATCAGGAGGAGATCCATTTTTGAATGGACAAAATGGAAATACATTGTTAGGGTCAATATTAAGAATAGATATTAGTAAATCTTCTAAAGATAGTCTTTATCAAATTCCTAATGATAATCCATTTATCGATAATGATAATTTTAGAGATGAAATATGGGCATATGGTCTAAGAAATCCATGGAGAATGAGTTTCGACATGCAAACTGGAAAATTATTTGTAGGAGATGTTGGACAAGATAATTTTGAAGAGATAAACATAATCGAAAAAGGTGGAAATTATGGATGGAACATAATGGAAGGAAATAATTGTTTTAATAATGAAACTTGTAATAGAGAAAATCTCATAATGCCAATTGCTGAATATTCACATAGTGAAGGATGTTCTGTAACAGGAGGTTATGTATATCACGGAGAAATCAATAGCTTGAAAAATAAATATATATTTACGGATTTCTGTAGCGGAAGTATTTGGGCAATCGATCTAGTA
>CAZKFJ010000014.1:16517-21118 GCA_964552125.1 uncultured Nitrosopumilales archaeon
CTAGCATATGTTGGATTCGGAATTATAGGTGTTTTATCAGGATATCTAATAGGAGATATATTATTTACATTATTAGTTTTGCCAATTTGTTATAAAAAACTAAATAACAAAAAAGAAAGTATTGACATCAATTCTTCATTGAAGTATTCATTTCCAATATTAATTTCGTCATTAATAATTTTCGGAGTAACACAGATTGATAGAATATTTGCATTAGTGAATTTAGGTCTTCCAGGATTAGGAATTTATACGATTGCTATTGCTGCATCTACAATTGGCGCGTACGCACCAAATTCACTAGCGACGGCAATAACTCCAAACTTATCAACTCTATATTCATTAAACAAGTTAGATTCATTTCGTGATTTATCAAAATTATATACAAGATATGTCTCATTTATTGGAATGCCTGCAGCATTCATGATTGCGGCATTATCAATTCCATTAATGTCAATATTTGGTGCTCAATATGCGAATAGTGCATTTCCAGCTGCAATAATATCGATCGCAATTGGTATTACAACATTTTCCTCCATATACAATAGTCAATTATTTGTAAGAGGGAAAACAAACTGGATAATGTTTGCAAACTTATCAGGGCTATTATTATTTATTGTAATAATATCAATTTCGCAATTTTTTAATAACAATATAAATGTAAATTATCTAGCATCAGGTAGAGCATTAATGATTATTTTTACTGCGTTAATTATTAGCTATAAATCATATACGCTTGGAGATTTAAAATATGATAAAAAATCAATTAGTAATTCATTAATTGGTTCCATAATTATGGGTATTATTTTATATTTTTCATACGAATTATTTTTCTCTTCACTATCTTCGTCAATATCATTATTGATTCTAATTCCATCAGGAATGCTTATTTATTTCTTGTATCTTCGCCAAACAAAAACATTCAATATACAAGATATTGAATTTATTATGAAAGTTACGTCAATTAAAGATTCTAATAAAACCAATACAATGAAAAAGATATTTGGAATCAAGAATTGATTATACAAATTTTTAGTTTTGTGCCATCGATATCTATATCTTTCCAGTTAGATCCTAGAGTCAAATCTTCTACTACCTGAACATCGTCAGTTCTAATAAGATATTTTAACTCAGATAATTTAGGGATTAAAAGAGTCTTGGTACTCTCTTCAATGCCATAAATTAATGTATTTTTTAACATTGTAGAAGGATCAAGACCTGTTTCTTTACGTTCAGATTGGATTCTTCGTGCAAGATCTCTGATATATCCTTCAATAAACAAATCCGAATCTCTTTCTTTAGGAAGAACCACGACTATACCTGATTTAGATGATAAAACATAATCGTCGGCAGGGTTAAATTCAAATTTAATTTCATTTTTCATTACTTCGTAAGAATTATTATTTATCGTGAACACAAATGATTCATTTTTAATAAAATGTTTGAACAGAACTAAAGCATCTTGGTCCTTGATAATGCGTCGAAAGTCAACGATATCTGCTTTCAGTTTTTTACCTAGAATTTCATAATTAGGGAATATAGACAGGGTTATAGGAAGTTGATCAATATCGTCTATATATTCGATATTCCTTATATTACAAAATTTTTGAAGTAATTCTTTATGATTTGATAAATTAGATAGGCTATGGTTTTGAGAATAAACCATGGCTAATTTCAATGGCCATCGACGTTTTAGTTTTCCTTTCATTCGTGCTGAATTACTCTGAGAGATTATAATCTGTAATGATGAGAATTCAGCCTCCAAATCATCATTTATGAGATTATCAGTAACTGAAGGCCAAGTACGTCCCAATATTGGTTCGTCGCCGAATATAGAATGATAAAGATACTCCGTAATGAATGGAGAAATCGGGTGCAATAATATGTCAAGAGTGTAAAGTATGTGGGAAATTATAGAATAAATCGATAAACGACGATTAAGTTGTGATTCATCGTCATTCCATATCTCATTTCTAACCATTGGAAGATAGATCTGGCTAAAACTTTCAATGATAAAGTTATCAATACTTGAAGTAACGAGATTGAAATTAGTGTCTCGGTATGAAATAGTTAATTCATTAATCAAATTCTGTAATTTAGAGAGAATCCAATAATCAGGAGATGACAATAATTCATTATCAATAGACCATTTCAAAGAATGAATATCTTGATTGAAATTATCATAATCGCCGTTTTGTTTTAGATATTTATGAAGATTATACAGCGTGCTTATTACTTGATAAGGTCGAGATTTCATTTCTTCAAAACTAAAATTCAGACTATCAATTGGAGTAGCTTTTCTCATTAAATAGAATCTTAATACGTCAACAGAATTTTCTTCCAGTGTTTTATATCCTTCAACAATATTTCCTAATCGTTTACTCATCTTGTTGCCTTTTTCATCAAGAATATGCCCTTGAAACAAGAATGCATGATAAGGTGATATATTGGAGTTTTTCATTATGACATTTTCAATAAGAAGGGTATAAGCCCACCCACGTGTTTGATCAATTCCTTCAGTAAGGAATGTAGCAGGAATTAATTTATCATATTCATCGTCAGATAAAGAAGCATATGGTGCAGCTCCACTATTATGCCATGTATCAAGGACAAATAATTCTCGGCGACATTCATTATTACATTTTGGGCACTTGATCAATATACGATCCATCCAAGGTTTATGAAGTTCGAAATTTTCTCCGTCGGGAAGATTTATGGCTTTTTCAATAATGGATTTTCGAGAAAATAAACCAATTTTATGCGAACAAGAAGTACACTTCCAGATTGGAAGAGGAGTTCCCCAGACTCTTTCTCTAGAAATACACCAAGGTCTTTTTTCTTTAATAATTTCAATAAAACGATTTTGTGGTTGTTCGAAATAATATTCAACAGATTTAGCAGCATCAATTGCTTTGTCCCCTAATTTATCAACGCGATAAAAATATGCTCGTCTAGCAACCCATAGTAATCTATGTCCTGATCTCCAACATAAAGGATATTCATGTTTAAGTCTGCCCAATTTTACGAGAGACTTTTCATCTTTTAGTAAATCATAAACTAATTCATTTGCGTCGCGTACAAATAATCCGTCAAACCTACCAGATGTCTCATCAAAACAAGCTTGATCGTTAATTGGATTAAAAAGAGGAAGATTTCTCTTCTTACCAATATCAAAGTCAATTTCACCGTTAGCAGGAGATATATGAACGAGTCCTGTACCAGTAGTTAAATCGACAAAATCTTCTGCTACAATAGTATGCACGCCTTCATGTTTAGAAAGTTTGTGTAATTCTGGAATGTATTTTTCTGCTAAAGGATGAATGTATTTCTTGCCATTCAATGATTCACCTTTTACTTCCTTTAAGATTTCAAAGTTTTCAATATGAAAAGTATTCATCAATTCATTAAGACGTTCGTTGGCAACGATCCATGTTTCTTCTTCAACTTTTACATAAGAATATACAGATTTAGGTTTAACTCCAGTCAACATATCAGTTACAACAGTGAAAGGCATCGTTGTCCAGAGTACTAGATATACATCTTCGTCAACGAGTTTTACTTTATAATATAAAGAAGGATCCTCAACGTTTTCGTATCCTTGTGCAAGCTCTGCATGGCTCAGTGATGTCTGACAGCTTGGACAATATGGAACTACCGATTCAAGTTCCTCCAGTATTCCGTTTTCCCAGGCTTTCTCCAGGTATTTCCATTCTCTTTCTATATATTCGTCTTTGTAAGTCCAGTATGCTTTATCATGATCAAGTGAGAGTCCAAGAAGCCTATCCGATTCTTTCCATGTTTCATAATTATTTAAAACTAAATCCTTACAAGCTTGAATAAGAGTTTCTTCACCGATTTTCTTGAGATTCTCTATTTTACTTCCCTTCAACCCCAATTCTTTTTCAGCTTGAAGCTCAACAGGAAGACCTTGTGTGTCCCAACCGCCACGAAATATTACATCATAATCCTGAAGGACGTTAAATCTATACCAGATATCCTTGATAATTCTGCCTCGAATATGTCCAATGTGAGGCTTGCCGTTTAAAGTGGGAGGTCCTTCAACAAAAGCTACGGTTTCGTTATTTTCGTACTTATCCTTGATATATTTCTTGATATCGATATCTTCCCAGTATTTTCTAGTGATTTTCTCGATTTCCTTTAGCTTAAGATCGTCCTCTAGATTACCTGCTTGCATTAAGAAAAATATAACCCAAGGGTGAATATAAGATAACCTAACAGGATTAAGATTCGAATATCTATATATAATTCATGGACATAAACGACAAATCATTACAATATTTAACATCAATTATAGAGGAATCAAAGACTGGATTCGACATAGAAGTTCTCGATAAATGGTATTACAAGATAATAGAGTATACCAAGGAAGAGGCACCTACTCATCTAGTGGAGAGCATAGGATACGAGCAAGACGATGTATTGCCTATGAAATTCAAGTTAAATTGCTCAAAAAGGGCAGTACCTCACCTAAACAAGGCAATTGATCATTACTTGCCTAAGATGCAATATGTCACTCAACTGTACTTCCAAGTTGTTCAGCAGATAATAGAAAAAGAGTACGAAGACTACAATCCCGAACAGCC
>CAZKFJ010000015.1:0-16248 GCA_964552125.1 uncultured Nitrosopumilales archaeon
GTACAAATGACAATTTCTTTTACACCCTGTTTTTTAGTCCAGTTAATTAAGTGTCCAAGTATTGGCTTATCTCCTAATGGTAGCATTGGTTTTGGTAAAAATAATGTATAAGGCCTTACTCTTTTACCTAATCCTCCTGCAAGAATTACTGCCTTCATGTTATATTGTTATTCAAACTTTATTTAATAAATGCGTCTTCAATTTGAGATATTATCTAAAATTTCTGTACGTAAATTATTTATTGTGTCCAATTTCTCATTGATTTCTTGTTGATCTGTAGTGACTACTAACATCTTGATTGTTGATTTTCCTATGCCCGGTGAATTATTTTCTTCTAATATTTCATCAATGATTTTATAATTATGTGCCCCAATTTGTTTTTTTACACAATATTCATCGTAAATTCTTTTAATCACCGATAAATTTTCATATCCCAGTAGGGAAAAAGCATTGGTTATCATTTTATTTTTTAGAAACCATCTTGTTTTATTATCAATTAATTTCATTCTTCTTAAAAATAATTCTTGATTTCCACTTATTGTAATTGACAATAGTCGATATAAGTCGTTTAATGCTTGTAATCTTCGTTCTACTGAAGATTTTGTTGAATTTTCTAAATCTAATAAACTAAAATATTCATCTATGTTGAATTCTACTTTTCTATCTTTTAATTGATTTAATAGATGCGCTGGACTCATAATGATTTCGTCATGGGCTGTTGATAATTTGATTAAATTATATATGGCTGAATATGTCCAATATGATGCATCATTGTTTGAGGATTTATTTAATGCATTATTTGCTTTTTCTATATTCGTAGTTAAGTCTATGTCTGTTGAATTAATATACTGTTTTATTATTTGCTCCTTGTGTTCATTAACATCTTTAATTTTAGTTGAAATTGTAAAATTATTGTCTACTACAGTTCTATTATTTATTAAAAAGACTGCATCTTTGTTACTTATTTCTAAAAATTTTTCCCGTTCTATGTTATCTACTTGTACATATCCTAAGATTTTGTCATTGATTATTTTTGATTCATTTGATTCTCCGATTGTTAAAATATTATATTCACAACATTCATGAGAATATTTTGTTGCCTTACAACCAATTAATAATAATGCACTATTATTCACATTCGCTATAGTTTCTAATCTATTTCTAGTCTCTACATTCATCTTATATCTTCAATATATGTCAGTCAATTCTCTTTATATTGTTGTATATATGATTCGCTAATTCATTATATTCGATTTCTGTTTCTAATTTTTTTATTCCTGTTCCCATTCTTGTTGAAGCAAAAGCAATAGACCTAGAAATTGACCATAATACGTCCTCGTTCTTTAGATACATGCTAAAAAACATTCCATTCAGTATATCCCCTAATCCTACTGTATCGCTCAAATTATCTGATTTATTATTATTAATTTCGTAGCACGTTTTATTGTTGATTAGATAAGTTGAATCATTTCCTATAGTGCCAATTGTAATAGGATATGTTTCTGCAATTTTTTTAAATCTATCTACTACTCTTGTTGAATTATCTAGCATCATTGATTCTTCTTCACTAATCTTAATTATGTCTGTTCTTGGTAGTTCGTTAATTCCAGTACGTTTTAAATTACAAACCCCTCCTTTGCCAAATTCTCTTATATATCCTTGAGGATCTAGCATTGTTCTATTATCTAATTTGTTAATAGTCTCATTATTCTCTTTATTTAATTCATTGGCAATTGGACTAATTATAATTCCGTCATAACTATTTAATTCCGTTTTTATTGGAATAACTTCTTCACATTGATTGATTAAAATCAACTGTTTACTGTTGTTGGTTTCTTTAATATCAAAACTTGTTGTATCTTTAGATGATTCTTGATTTTTTATCCCAATATTCTTATTTTTTAACCATGTTTTGTATTTATCGGGGAAATCTTTACCTACCTTAGTTAAAACTTCAACATTATGTCCTTCATTAATACATGTTACCCCCGAATAACATGGAGGCCCTCCTATTGATTCGCGTATATTCTTGTTATTGTGTATCTTATCAATCGAAATATGACCAATTATGCATATATTTGACATACTTCTAACCTCTTAATTATATCAATTCCATAAGATTTATGCGTAAGTAATAACTCTATTTTTTATTATAATGACAAAGAAAAGAAAAAGTGGCGGTCGTGCTAAGGGAGGAAAGGGCTCAACTGGCTCTATTTCCTGTAGTAATTGCGGCACTCTTGTTCCTAAAGATAAAGCAAAGAAAAAGACTGGTAGAGTTACTCTTGTCGAACCTGCTTTGGCAAAGGAACTTCGTTCAGCAGGCACTTATATAGCTGCTCAAAAAACTATCAAATATTATTGTGTTTCATGCGCCGTTCATTATGGTCTTGTCAAAGTTCGAGCTAAAGACGATCGACGTCGACGTACTAAATATTAGATTATTCTTTTCTCATTACTGCAATAAATCTTTCCATAAATGTTATGAAAGATAGTATCGTTATGATTATTATCGCTAATCTTATTTCACTAATGAAACTAAATAAACACAATATCAATATTCTTTCTGAACGTTCAGCTATACCTATTCCCCTTAAATCTACATTTATTGCTTCTGCTTTTGTTCGCGAATAGCTTACCAACATTGATAATGTAATTGCAAAGAAAACTAATAATGGCTCGGCGTATTGCCCAATCAATAACCCACTAAAAATTATTATTTCGGTTACTCTGTCAAATGTAGAATCTATGAAAGCGCCTTTTAAACTTGATTTTTTAGTAACTCTTGCAATAGCTCCATCTAACATATCACATAATCCTGCAATTAGTAAAAATATCGCCCCCAGAGCCTGGTTTGAAATAACACTATTAAAGTCAAATTGCATTAAATTTGAATAGAAAAATGCCGAAATCACTGAAAAAACAATAGCAAATATGCTTAGCATGATTGGTGTCATTCCTAATCTGGATAATTCATGACCTATCTTATTCGTTATTGGCTCCACTCTGCTTCTTATTTTTTCTAACAAGTAATAATGCTATGAATAAATCATTAATTATGTCTTTCTAAATCAAATGCTTTAATATTAAAAAAATATTAATGAATTATATTATGGGAAAAATTAGCAAGGGTGTTGAATGTTCATTGAATGACTGTTCAAGTTCTGCTATAAGATCAATTAATAGTAAAAATGTCGACTCAAACCAATTCCCTATCTCATCAGATTCAAATAAAGTATATTTTTGCAACGAACATTATAAGTCATGGAAAAAATCTACTAAAGAATTAAGAAAATCTGAAAGAGCAAGATACTAGGTGTAAATAATGCGAATTTTATTATTACATTCAGACTATATAGAATTTCGAGCGCTAAAAAAAGAAATTGACATTGCCGAAGAATCAAACACTGATTCGCATAGATATGAAGACGTAGCTGTTCTTTTTACATGTTTGGAATCTCACGACGATGAAAATATTATACAAAAATCCCTTTTAGAAATTAAATCTTCACTTGATAATCTTAACTGTAGTCATATTGTTGTTTATCCTTATTCTCATCTGAGTGATAATCTTGCCAATGCATCTAAAGCCGTTTCATTACTGAATAAGTTTAAAATTGGCCTTGCTGACGCAGGAAATGAAGTGAATAGTAGTCCTTTTGGATGGAATAAATCATTTACTATTAGTGTTAAAGGCCATCCTCTTGCCGAACAATTAAAAATTATTTCTTCTGATTCCACAGAAATAAACGAAAGCGAGGCACTCAAATCTGAAGAACGTTTGGAATCCAAGTATGTTATTATGTCTGCAGACGGACATACTGAACCTGCAGAGAAATTCAACTATAGTAATTTCAAAAATCTTCATTCATTAAAGAAATACGAACTAGGTAAATCTCGAGTTGTTACTTCTCACCCTCCCCATGTTGAACTTATGAAAAAATTATCTTTAGTTGATTATGAACCTGGATCTGATTCTGGTAATTTACGATTCTATCCTAAAGGCCGATTTATTAAATCTCTTCTTGAACGTTATGTCACATCTCAAGTCAAGAAATATGGAGCATTAGAAGTAGAAACTCCAATTATGTACGATTCCAATCATCCTAGTCTTGCTAGTTATCTTAATCGTTTTCCAGCAAGACAATACACCGTAAATTCTGATAATAAAGAATTATTTCTAAGATTTAGTGCATGCTTTGGACAATTCCTTATGCTTCATGATTCTATTATTTCTCATAAACAGTTGCCTGTTAGACTGTATGAATTAACTCGATATAGTTTCCGACGTGAAAAATCTGGTGAATTAGTTGGACTTAGACGATTGCGTGCTTTTACCATGCCTGATTGCCATGCATTGTGTAAAGATATCGAATCATCTAAGGACGAAATATTGAAGCGTTTTACACTTTCTCATAATGTTCTCCAAGGAATTGGTTTTACTAAAGATGATTACGAATTAGCAATACGAATAACCCAAGATTTCTACGACGAGAATATAGATTTTATTAAACAAATTGCAAAAGATTGGAAACGACCAATCTTTATTGAAATCTGGCCTGAAAAATTCTTTTATTTTATATTCAAATGGGAATTCAATTTTATTGATAATTTAGGCAAAGCTTCTGCTTTAGCAACTGATCAAATAGACGTTGAAAACGCCGAAAGATATGGAATTAATTACGTCGATGAAAATGGCGAAAAAAAGACCCCCATTATTCTTCATAATTCTCCTAGTGGCGCTATAGAAAGATGCTTGTATGCTTTATTAGAAAAAGCAGCAAAAATACAAAAAGAAGGCAAGACTCCTACTATTCCTTTTTGGCTATGCCCAACACAGATTCGTGTAATTCCATTATCTCAAGACTTTCATGATGTCTCATTAGGATATCTTGACGAGATATCAAAATCGGGCTTCAGGATTGATTTTGACGACCGAGATCTTTCTGTTGGAAAAAAGGTGCGCGAGGCTGAAAAAGAATGGATTCCGTTCATCTTAGTTGTCGGAAAAAATGAAGTCGAAAGTAATAAATTCCAAGTACGCGATCGATATTCTGGAGAAATGATTACTATGTCATTGTCTGAATTAACAGAACACTGTAAAACCTTGTCTGTTCAAATGATTTCTGATGAACTCCCTCTCCCCAAATTTATTTCTGATCGTCCTCAGTTTAAATAGAATTATCCTTCAGCAATACAAATTAATTCTGCAAGTAATCTGGCTGCCAATGTTGATGTAGAACCATTGTCATACGATGGTATTAGTTCTACAATGTCGAATCCAGTTAGCTTAAAATTTTCTAGACAATAAATGAACTCAAGTATTTCTCTACTTGTCATACCATTTGCTTCTGGATTTCCAACTCCTGGTGCAAATGCTGGATCAATTACGTCCAAATCAATACTTACATAAATGTCATTTGAACTAGATAATTCATCCTTGAATTCCCTTAATCCTGATTCTAAATTGTAAATCTTCTCCATGTTGATTATTTTTATATCATCTTTATCCACAAAATCCCATTCTGCTTTAGTTGCCGCTCTTGAGCCAACATGTATTAGATTAGAAATACACCCATCTTCATACAACCTTCTAAGAAAAGTCGCATGGCTAAGTTTTAACCCCTCGAATTCATCCCTAAAATCTAAATGCGCATCGAAAACAACTAAAGTGGATTTATTTATACCTCTTACTGATCCATTAGTCAATGAATGATCCCCTCCTAATATTGCAGGAATTTTACCATTCTGAATTATTTCTCTAGTAACTTCTTCTACCATTCTGTTCATCTCTATTATATCGCCTACTTTTGCTAGATTTCCTAAATCTCTGATATTCACATTCTCCAAATCTTTTTTCAATCTATTAGAATAGATTTCTATGTTCTGAAATGCTTCTCTTATAGCATTTGGCGCAAACCTTGAACCAATCCTATATGTTGATGTGGCATCAAATGGAACTCCAAAAACATCTACTTTGTTATCCTGACTATTTGTTAAATTTGTAATCAATGGCTCATTAGACATATAGAGATCTGTTTTACTCATTTCTTATCTAATCTCTCAATTAGTGCTGCTGCAATTAAAGGAAATGCTAATGTTACTTCAGATACTAAAACAATTTTGTTCCCATCTGGTTTAATCTTACCCCATGATACTGCTTCTTCAGGCGGAGCACCTGATAAACCTCCTGTCTCAGGTCGGTCTAGTGTTATTTGTATTACATTATCAAGCATTTTATTTGCAAAATAGAATGACTGAAACACGAAATTCTTTGGAACACCTCCTCCTAATATTATAGCCCCTGATTTTTCTTCCTTTACTCGTATGTCCCAAATATCTTGTAGATCCTTGAATACATCTACATTAAGTTTTCCAGGGTTCTTTCTATTGTAAATAGCAGCTTGTAATCCAAATACCGAATCATGTATTGTTGGAACAAATAATTTTATATTATTTTTATAACATGCTTTAAGAATTGATTCTGGTTCTTCTGGAATTCTTTTTGCAATCTCATTTATTAATTCAGATATTGATAAAATTCTTCCCTCATTATTATTTGCAATGTCATCATATAGCTCTAGTAATGGTTCGTCAAATTTTGATTGAAAGTCATCCTCTGATACTAATACATCATAAATTCTGTCTATTTTCTTTTCAAGTAAAGCATCATCTCTCATATTTGCATCACCCTTATAGAAATTTCCTCCGTATGCTAACATCATGTCGTGAACAAGATTCGCTCCTGTGGTTACAATTGAATTTACCAATCCTCTTTCAATTAGTTCGATTATCACTTTGTTCATACCTGCTGGCACTAATGCGCCAGAAAGTGTCAAAAATATGTAAGAATTTGATTTTACCATTTCTTCATATGCATCTACTGTTTTCGCAAGCATTCCTGACATAAATGAACCTGATTTACTCATTTCATTTACTAGTTCATTTGTGGTCATACCTGGCCATATCTTCATTGGCTTTACTTTTCCTTTATGGAAAGTGTGTTCTTCCATATCTAGCAATTTTATTTCTTCAATATATGTGATATGCCTAATTTTCAGTATTTGAACTCCAGAATAAATCTTCTAATTTTGTTACTCCTAATATATCGTCAAAAGAATACCCTAATGGACCTAGTAACTGATCAAATGTACTCTTCATAATTTCCTCGTATTTCTTCTTATCAATTTCTCTTATCTTTGCTAATTCTAGAGGTTTTACTCCTCCAATAGTCTTTACAAACGAAATTATGTCTCCCGGTTTCATTACTTCGGTATCTCCTTTTTCTCTATTGTGATCCTCTAATAATCTCGCTGCCCGAACATGCTGAGGAATCGTAGTCTTATACATTTTTGTTGATTTACTTAACATCATTCTAAACGCTAATTTCTCAATGGGTACTTTATCTTCTTTTAATTGTTTATTACTTTCTCTTGCTATGTTTCTAATTTCAGTTTTAACCTTTTCAAAATCTTTTTCAGTTTCTGCTTCTCCTAATTTCTCTATTGCTTCATAAAATGCCTCTCTTACAAACAGTGGTATGTGACTTTTTTTACCAGTTAATCCTTTGATTATTACCTGACCATCATTTTTTACAACAATATAGTTTTTCTTTCTCTCGGAAAATACAGCATACCTGTATTTAGCTTCTAATTCTAGATCTACTCCCTGATTTTTCTGCGACCATGATATTAAACTATCAATCTCATTCTGATCGATGGATTTAATAAATAACGAATCAGTATCTCCGTATAATACTTCTATGTTATTATTTTTCGCTGTTTCAACTGTTTCCGTAATTATATTTCTTCCAATAGCTGCTGTTGAGTCAGCAACTGGTAAGAAAAATAATGGAAATATTGGTGCACCTAGTACTCCGTAACTTGCATTTAATATTACTTTTAACGCTTGGGATACGACTGAATATAAATTCCTTTCATCCGATGATAATCCTTCCATCTTTGGTAATCGTTTGTAATAATTTACTCTTATGTCTCTTAATGAACCTACAAGTAACGATATTATTCCCCTTCTTTTATCACAAACCCAGTGTTTACTTCCTTTGATTAAATTTTTCTGATGTTCTTTGTGTTTACATCTAACTGTTTCATATGATAGATTGTTAACTTTTATTATGCTTGGATATAGACTTGCAAAATCCAGTGCCGATACTCCAAAATACACTCCTATTTTTGGCTCCAATACCATTCCTCCCTGGTATTGTTTTCCTTCTATTACAGCCTCGGAAGACATTTTCTTTAACTCATCATCATCTATTGCCAATTCATCTTTTCTTGGAATTAATGCATTGATCTTTCTATGTTCAAAATATACCATGCTCCGTATCCAATTCGAAACTCCGATTCTGGATAAATCATTGATTGGCATTTTAGTGATTCTTGAAATAACTAGAAGTAATTTCATTAACAAATCTCCATCGAAACTTGTTAACTCTAATGTAATTTCAGCGTCATTGAAGTTGTATCTTGCTAAATGATAATAGGTCTGTTGTCCTATTTCTCCTGTAAATTCAATTTTTGATTTATTTAATATTGCTTTACTGACTGCATTCAAACTATGTTCTGAATATTTATTCCCAAATGCATAAATTTGTATTGATCTGTTAAGAAATGTTCTATATAAATCTAAATGTATTCCATGTTTTATATCTGCTGCAATTCTTCCTAACTGAATTGGTATGTCTTCTTTTTTTATTCCTGCTTTCATAGCTCTGTTGTAAATATATTTTAAATCAAAATCATCACCATTGTATGTAATAATACATGGATAATCTCTAATTATTTTGAATACATTTTCAAGTAATGTTTTTTCATCATCTACAAAAATAACATCTATATCTTTTTCTAATTCATTAGTTCCTAATTCAATTCCATCTCTCCGCAGTATAATTACTTGTTTTAAATTATCACTTGCTGCAAATCCTACTGATATTATTTGATATCTTGCTTCATTTGCATCTGGAAACCTGTCCATTTTATCTGATTGCACTTCTATATCTAATGCAACTCGTTTTATGCTTGGTAGAGGTTGACTTAGAAGCTCTGCCCATTCGTTAATTTTTTCTTTTATATCATCGTCGGCATTTTCTATACCTTTTTGCAACATATCATTCGTTTCTTTTGGAGTTGTAAATTTACTCGGAATTATTTGATTATCCTTGATTTTATAGTATATTCCAGGAATCAGTGATTTATCATACATGTACGTTTCATAATATTTTATGTCGGCTTCCCAGGCAACAACTCTATCTCGTATACTCCTTCCAGGCATTCCGCCTATAATCAATGGGTTATCTGCAACGATTTTTAGCATATTCTCCTCTTTATCATTTAACAAATCAATTTTTTTTGTTTCTTCAATGATTATTTTATCCTCATTTTTGAATGTTTCTAGTAGTTTTTCATCAGTATCTTTTTTAACTAAACAATATGGTTTATGTCCAGAACTATCATACCATAATTTTATACTATCTGTCTTCTCATCATAAAATTTCAAACATGCTTTTTTTTCAATCCCGTCATATGAAGCTGATAGTAAAACCATGTTTTCATTCTCGATTTGTTCAGTCATATGTACTTTTATATATCAAATCAAACATAAAACATTATCAATAATTAATGGATGTCTATGACAATGAACAAATCTTTCACTATTCTGTTTGGTATAATTGGAATTTATTGGATTCTTTCTAGTATACTTCAGCAAGGTTCTTTCTTGCTACTCATACCAGGAATTCTTTCATTGGTTCTCATACTTCCGATTAAATCAAATCGATATATTGAAAATCTAATACTTCCAACTTTATTATATAATTTAGTTCTTACATCTTATCAAACATACTCGTCTTCGTCTATACTATTATCACGACTCATTGGAATTGAAATTTTTATATTTCTTTTTAATCTGATTCTAACTCTGTGTATAATTTATTTAATTTTTCAAACATTACGAAGTATGAATATAGATATATCTTAAATATACTTTCCACGATTAAATTAGCATATGGATATTGAAAATAAGATTTCTTTAGTCAAGAAGCCTCCTACCGAAGAACTGATCCAAGAAGATGAACTCAAAACTCTTTTTGAAACAAATCAATCGCCTAAACATTATATTGGGATAGAAATGTCTGGAAAACTTCATTTGGGTAGTCTTCTGATTACTGGATTTAAAATTAATGATTTTATCAAGGCAGGTATTCAGTCTTCGGTTTATCTTGCAGATTGGCATAGTTACATAAATAATAAATTTGAAGGTGATTGGGATAAAATAAAACAAGTCACGGATTATTATGAAGAAGCATTCAAATTTTTCTGCCCTGGAGTTAGTATCATAAAAAGTAATTCTCTTTACCATAATAATGACGAATACTGGATGAATCTGATAAAATTCTCAAAACATATGACTCTGTCACGCGCTGTAAGATGTTTAACAATTATGGGACGTACTGAAAAAGACCAATTGAGTTTATCTCAATATCTTTATCCGTCTATGCAAGCCACAGATATAAAAGAACTTGATCTTGATATCGTTCATGCAGGAACTGATCAACGCAAAATCCATATGCTTGTACGTGAAGTTTTTCCTAAAATGAATTGGAAAGTCCCTGTTGCGGTTCATCAACATCTTATTCCTGGCTTATCAAAGGCCAATGAACAACAAGATGCAGCTTTTACAAAAATGAGTAAATCTAATCCAAAAAATTCAATTTTCATTCATGATTCCGAAGATGACATCAATTCCAAGATTAAAACTGGTTGGTGTCCAGAAAAAACTTCTGAGAATAATCCTATTCTTGAATATTGTAAATATATCCTCTTTCATGAATCTGATACCTTCACAATCGAACGACCTAGTAAGTTTGGCGGCGACATGTCCTTTGGCAATTATCAAGAATTGGAGACCGACTATGTTGATGGAAATATCCATCCTCTCGATCTAAAATTATCTGTTGGCCGTAAAATCAATGACATTATTTCTCCAATTCGTGCACATTTCTCAAATAAATCGTCACTATTTTCATCTCTTTGAAGAGAGTTATTATATGTATGAGTTGGGATATCTGATTAATGATTTCGACAATAAATTCTCTAATATTTGAATATCCGATTCTTAATAATATTCTTCCATTATTGCTTTTGATTTTTGCTTCTTACGCTGCATTTAAGATTACTCGTAAACTTTTAGTTCGTTTAATTGTCCCTCAAATTAAGAAATCTAAAACCAAATTGGATGACATACTTATTAAAAATCATTTGTTCTTACGAATTTCATATTTGGTTCCAATTTTAATTCTTGATAATTTCTCGTATATTTTAGCCTCTAATCTTTCAATTGAAATTTCTACAGTCGATACAATTATCGCTATAGCTACAATATTTGTTTTTAACTGGATAATTGATTCCATCTTGTCCTCATTTACCGATGCTTATTCTCGACGTTACAAACAAATACCATTGAAGAGTTATGTCCAAATCTTTAAAATTCTAATAATTATATTCTCTGGATTAATTGTTGTTTCAATACTATCGGGAATCTCCCCTTGGGGATTGATTGGCAGTATTGGTGCAATAAGTGCTGTATTATTGCTTATTTTTAGAGATACTATACTCTCATTAATCGCTAATCTTCAAATATCATCTAATAAATTAGTCCAACTTCACGATTGGATTGAAGCTCCTGCATTCGGCGCTGATGGCGATGTTATAGAAATCGCTTTACATACTATCAAAGTACAAAATTGGGATAAAACTATCACCGTTATACCTACCCATAAACTAATTGATTCTTCATTCAAAAATTGGCGTGGAATGGAACAAAGTGGCGGACGTCGAATCAAACGTTCTATTAATATTGATATTTCATCAATAAAATTCTGTAATGACTCACTTCTTTCTAATTTTAGTAAAATTGATTTGCTATCTTCTTATTTGAAAGAAAAGGATATTTTACTCTCAAAAACCAATAAAAATACCAAAATAGATGATACTTTTCACCAATTAAATTCCAGAACTCTTACCAATATTGGTACTTTTCGTGCTTATGTTATATCGTATCTTCGCAATCATGACAGCATAAATGAAAATATGACCTTTTTAGTAAGACAACTCCCTCCATCTGAAAATGGCCTCCCAATTGAGATCTATGTCTTTAGCAATGATAATGAATGGATTAATTATGAAAATATTCAATCTGATATATTTGACCATTTAATCGCCGCTACTAATTACTTTGATCTAAGAATATTCCAGAATCCATCTGGCTATGATCTTAATTCACTTGTTAAGGACTAATTGATCTATATGCCTAAAAAAATTTCTGTTAACGAACCTGTATTTGACGATAGCGAAGTAAATATTGCCCAAACAATTCTTGATAGTGGCTTGCTTAGTAGTTCTAATATGTATGGAGGAAAATACGTAAAAACTTTCGAAAAACAATTATCGGAATTACTTGATTGTAAATATGCAGTAGCTGTTAACTCTGGAACTTCTGCACTATATGCATCACTATTGTCATTGGGTATTAAATCAGGAGATGAAGTAATTGTTCCATCATTTAGTTTTACTGCTACTGCCAGTGCAGTTATCGCAACAGGTGCTACTCCTGTCTTTGTTGATATTTCATCGTCTAATTATAATATTGATATATCTCTAATTAAATCACATATTTCTAAAAATACTAAGGCAATTATTCCTGTTCATTTATATGGACATCCTGTTGACATAGAACAGCTTTCTGAAATTACGTCTTCTAATAATATTCCGATAATTGAAGATGGCGCACAATCACTCGGGTCTTCTATTGATGGAAAAAAATGTGGAACTTTGGGCGATTTGGGATGTACTAGTCTTTATCCTACAAAGGTTATTACTTCGGGAGAAGGCGGTGTTATTACAACAAACGACGATGAACTATACAATCAATTATTGATGATTCGTAATCACGGTCTTGATAAATCTGGCCAAACAATAAGATTTGGCTTAAATCTAAGAATGCCCGAACTTGAAGCCGCTCTTGCATCTATTCAATTAAGTAAACTTGACGATTTTATCCAAACTAGAAGAGCAAATTCTAATATCCTTTCTGAATTTGTTAATGAATTTGAATTATCTATCCCAGTTGAAGATGAAGGCACATTCCTTAATCGTTACTTGTATACAATTTCTCTTAGTCATTCTCGTGAGGAAATAATGGTTTTTATGGAGAAACAAGGAATTAATACTGCAATCTATTATCGAACCCCTATTCATAGAATGCCATTTTATCAGACTCTGAATGATACTTATGACCTCCCTAATACTGATGCCGCTTCATCTCACGTTCTTTCTATTCCAATACATTCTGGTTTATCTAATGATGATATTAATCATGTTGGCCAATCGCTTTGCAATGCCCTAAAAACTATTTATTGATTTATTATGAACGTTTCAATTATTATTCCAACCTATAATGAAAAAGAAAATATTGTTGTTTTAACCGACCAATTGATTGATATATTCAATAATTCTTCTCATAATCTGAAAATTATAGTAGTTGACGACAATAGCCCTGATGGAACATCTTCAATAGTTGAACAATTAAATTCATATGGAAAATCAGTATTTCTTATAACTAGGGAATCTAAATTAGGACTTGGTTCAGCTTATCAGGCCGGTTATAATTGGTGTATTGAGAATAACTCTGACTGTATAATCCAAATGGATTCGGATCTTTCTCATCCTCCTGAGATTACAACTCAGATTGTAGATTCTATAAATTCTGGATATGACGTTGCTATTGCATCACGTTATGTGGCCGACGGAGGAGTTAGTTCTTGGCCAATTCATAGAAAAATTATTAGTTATGTTGCTAATCTGCTTGTAAGAACTTTCTTGGGCTCTGAATTACACGATAATACTACTGGATATAGAGGATTTAATTCCAGTACTATTGATCTACTAATACGTTATGACGTTAAATCTAATGGGTTTTCTTATTTAATCGAATCTGTATATTTATTTCATAAAAAGAAACTCAAAATTCAAGAAATTCCATTTGTATTTCAAGAACGTAGTACCGGAAAGACTAAACTTTCATCATTTGAAATTTTTCGTTTTCTTTTATCCATTTTTCATCTATTGATATATGGAATCAAAGAAAAACCTGAATAACAAAAAACACATATAGTACTAATTCTAAAATAAATTGATTATATTTGGAATCCAACGATGATACTTTTGGCGGCGTAGTCTATGAATGCGTTCGTTGTGCTACTATAGTTACAAATGAAGATTTAGCTGCTTTGCCTGAAATCAAGTGTATATGCGGTTATAGAATCCTGAAAAAAAGAAGACCTTCAGTAGTAAAACAAGTCAAATCAGTTTAATTCGTCATTCTACTAAGATTTGAGTAATTTTCTGTAAGCTTTTAAACTTAATTGGATATAATTATTCCAATAATGAAGAGCTCTACACCTGTCTACATATCTGGCTATGGCGGTTATGTCCCTAGATTAAGACTTCCTACTGCTGATATTGCTAAACTTTGGAAGGGTGGCGGTTCTGGTCCTAATAAAGCAAAAAGTGTTGCTAACATTGACGAAGATACAACAACTATGGCTGTTGAGACTGCTCGCGATGCACTTTCTATGTCGGGTCCATGTGAGATTGGTGCAATCTTTGTAGGCACTGAATCAAAACCCTATGCCGTTAAACCTACTAGTACTATTGTAGCTCAAGCTTTGGGTATTCATCGAACACTTGCATCTGATTTTGAATTTGCATGTAAAGCTGGAACTGAGGCGATGCAAGTTATAACAGGATTAATTGGTTCTGGAATGATTTCCAACGGTATTGCTCTTGGCGTTGATACTGCGCAGGGTAGACCTGGTGATAATCTCGAATATACTGCAGGCAGTGCAGCAGCTGCATTTGTCTTAACTAATGATCATGCTAATCCTATAGCTAAAATCGAATATAGCACATCTTATGTAACTGATACTGGAGATTTCTGGAGACGACAAACTGAATCTTTTCCTAGACATCTTTCGCGCTTTACAGGAGAACCTGCTTATTTCCATCATGTCCAATCATCTGTTACTCAGTTGCTTTCGGAAACAAATCTGCAACCTTCTGATTTCAAATATGCTATCTTCCATCAGCCTAATCCTAAATTCCCAATTCAAGTCGCTAAACGCCTTGGATTTACTTCGGAACAAATTGAACCTGGATTGCTGAATCCTATTATTGGAAATCCTTATTCTGCCAGTTCACCTCTTGGACTTGTTTCCACTCTTGATATTGCAGATCCTGGAGATCGCATTCTTTTGGCATCTTTTGGTTCAGGCGCAGGTAGTGATGCTTTCTCTATATTGGTAGAGGACGGTATTCTAAACAAGGGTGAAAATCATATTCCTTTATCTGATATAATAAATGATAATAGAGAAATTGACTATGCCACATACACAAAACTTCGAGGTATCTTGAAGTAATTCTAGGTGAATAGTTTGAAAATAAAGATATCTGGAACTGGCCTTACAAAAATTACCGATCATTGGTCGAAATCACTGGTTGATTTATCTGTTGAATCTGCCAAACAGGCAATTTCTGAATCAACTATTCTGCCTGACATGATTATATTCGCTAATACTTTGTCATCATATTCTTCTAGTCAGGAAAATCTATCAACAATAATTTCTGAAAAACTTGGTTTATCGAATATTGATTCTTTCAAGATAGAATCTTCATCGTGTTCTGGAGCTATGGCAGTTAATATTGCAAATAAATTATTACATTCTGACGACATTGAATCGATTTTAGTTATTGGTTCTGAAAAAATGACTGATCTATCTCCTTCAGAAACTATTAAAGCTACAACCTTGGGCGAGAGTTATGAATACACTCAATTTTTTGGAATTACTATGAATTCGTTATATGCATTATTCTCAAGATTATACATGGAAAATTACAACATCTCATCTGAGTCCCTATCGAACTTTTCAGTACTTTCTCATAAAAATTCGTCATCATGTAAACATGCACAATTTAATCGTGAATTCTCATTAGATTCAATTAATAAATCTTCAATAATCTCATCTCCTCTTACTATGCTTAATTGTTCACCGATTGGAGATGGCTCTGCCTCTGTTATGCTTTCTAAAAATAATAAATCTAATTTTGCCGATGTCGATATTCTATCTTCAACATCTTCTAATTCATCTGTTGATTTTTATTCACGAGATAATCT
>CAZKFJ010000015.1:16348-18008 GCA_964552125.1 uncultured Nitrosopumilales archaeon
GCTACTGGAATATATCAAATTGCCGAAGTAACTCGACAATTACAGAATCGTTCTCATACAGATCTTCAAAATAAGAAAATTGGGTTGTGCCATAATATGTCTGGTATTGACGCTAATAGTGTAATTCATATTCTGGGGCTGTCTAACTGATGTCGGTTTCATATTGGCGAAATAGAGACCGATATTTCCGAATTATTGGTTCTATTTGTAATTCTTGTAATCATGAATCATTTCCTAATTTCTATACTTGTAATAAATGTAATTCTGAGGATATTTCTGATAAAGAGATGCCAAATACTGGAAAATTAATTTCATATACTGTTTCATCTGAATCAATGCCTGGTTTTGAAAAGGAATTACCTATGTCGATTGGCCTAATCAAATTGAATAACAACGTCAATATTGTAGCTCAAATTGTAGATTCTGATCTAGAGGATATAAAAATTGGCGCTAATGTTAAAGCGGTTTTTAGAAAAATACTTGCTGATGGCGATTCTGGTCAAATATATTATGGGTATAAGTTTAAGGTAGTTAAAACGAAGAAATAGGGCAAAACAGAACCATAGATTGAAGGGGGAAAAAGATCCTCCGCGCCCTATCTCAACTCGACATCTTATTGTAGTCTAATCTGTCTTACATAATATTACGGCAATTTTTTTTGACTTTATTGTTGAATTTTTTTCTCTAATTTACCCGTGCTTATAGGAAATTTAACAGAATCACTAATGTGATTATGTTGAAAATCAACATTATTACCATCTTTGTATCCCTTTCATCAATGTATTTTCCAGAAATATTGATTGAGGCATAAATTAACATTCCTATGGCTAATGGAATTAATTCTAATGATTTACTTATTGCTGAAAATAATAGAATAATCGCTGTTACTGATTCTGCTATTATGTGTGTTTTCATATAATTTGTTTTAATTTTATTTTTAAATAGAAATATTATCCAATATAAAATAATTGCCAATCCAATTATGATCAAATAATACAATATATAATTAGAAATCATTTTGCTTATTGGATAATTTGATAATTGTATCCCAGTATTTCTTTGTAACAGGCATTACTGAGAGTCTAGGAATTCTAACTAAATCAAATTCATTAAATATTTTATTCGATTTAATTTCTTTTAAACTGACTGGCCTGTTTAATTTCTTTACAGGTTTTACATCAAATACTACGAATCTCTTGTCATCTTTTTTGGGATCACTGTATGGATTTTTTATTACTTTTACAATACCAACTGCTGATTTTTCTTTTCCTGTATGATAAAATAACGCCTCATCACCTTTTGATATATTTCTTATATTTTTCAATGCTAAGTTATTGCCTACTCCGTCCCAGATTGTTTTTTTATCATCTACAAGATTATCATACGAATATTTGCTTGGCTCTTCTTTAATTAACCAATAATTTTTTGTCATTAATTATTATCGTAAAATGTGTAATAAATTTGTTGTTAATTATTTTAGATTATTACTTAATTAATAATATTTTTTTATATAAAATTATTAACATTATTCATATAACGGTTGTTATACGCATCGTAAATTCTAATATTTAGTTTCATTTATATTTTATTTTAATTGACGATGCTTATGAACCATAAACATTGGGGAGTAATGTTAGCAGTGCTTCTTGCAAGCGTCTTG
>CAZKFJ010000016.1:0-15689 GCA_964552125.1 uncultured Nitrosopumilales archaeon
CCTGAAGTAACTGAAGAAGTTAAACCTGAAGTAACTGAAGAAGTTAAACCTGAAGAAAACTAGTCTGAAAGTATTGGGATATCAAGATTTTCATTAACGTGGTATTCAATATCCGTGTCAAGATTATTTCCAGCAAATATATTAGATAATGGATCATAGTCGTCGAATTTAGTTTGAGACAAGCCAGAAGAGACTAGGACAGCCATAGTTTCAGAATTAGTATTTGAATAATTATGAGAAATTTGAGATTCATTAACTTGTCCTTTTACCATATTAATAGAGGAAAGAATGTCGGTAGTGGAGAGTTTTGAATTACCGTTAAGGAATAAAAGAACGCGAGAAATAGAAGAAGGGTTTGTGGTATTAGATAGCATTTGTAAGGCATTTTTAACGGCGGCATTAGTATCTTCGTCTTGAGAAGATTCACCGAAACTCAATATAGAATATTTATCGTCTTCTGTTATTTCGAGTATATTTTCAAGTTGTTCGTAATTATTTGAAAATAAAGAAGAAAGCGATAAGGCGATCTTGGAATAAATTAAATCGAATGCATTAGAAATGGGTATACGAGGAAGAGATTCAAGAATTTCGTCGTTATCGATAAGAATAATATTACTTGAATATTGTTTAATTTTAGTAAGAGTAGCACCTGCATTGAAATGCCTATGAGTTTCATGATTGTATGGCATAGAAAGAACAGGAATGCATTTTGTGTCATTGTCATGACATAATTTAGCAATTATTGGAACTAAAGCAGCGCCAATTTTCTCACCTGGATTACAAGTAATAATAACATAATCTGATGAAATAATTGAATCAGATATTTCATCTATTTTTGCTTTACACAAAGAACGAACCATAGGGATTGAAATGCTTCCGCCAATTTTCATATCGAGTTTTAATAAATGTCCTTTAGAAGATTGGGGAAAATCTTCTAAAGATGTACTAATGTATGTGAATTTACCAAAATCCGATTTTGATTCAAGATTAGAGAGAATTTGACATCCTACATTGCCAATACCAATAACAGAAACATTGCCAGTATTACCTGAATTCATTATATTGTATTAGTAAAAATGATGTATATTTGTTAATAATTGATAATTTTTACCATTTATGAAATAAAATTGACCGGATTATTATGAAATCAAGAAAAAATATAAATCTAAAGAGGGTAAATGGTTTTTGTAAGTTGAAATCACTAATTATAATCATATCTTTGCTGATGTTTACTGCAGGGCTACAAATTGCTGGCGTTTCGTTTAACATACCTAATGCGGATGCTGCAGGGAATATAACTTCGGATGTAATTAGCACAATAGAGATCAATGAATTTGGGGCAATTGTAATTAATTACAATATGATTCTGAAGAATTCGGGAACAAGTGATGAATCGTTAAACGACGACATAATATTATATCTGCCTTTGGAGTATAAAGACAACATTAACGCATATAGATTTAATTCATCGTCTGCAATTCAGGGAATATCTTTTTCGACTAATTTGAATAACACGTTATTGACATTAAATACAAATGGCGTGAGTGTTTCTCCAAATAAAGATGAATTTGTTAATGTAGAATTAATTTTAATGAATATAGTTGAACCATTAGGTAGAGAAGGTATGTATTATGCAAATGTTCCATTTATAACATCTTCAAATCTGAACATTGACGAGTATAGATTAAATTTGAGAGCGCCAAATTCGGCACCGTTTTATAATATATCGGATTATGTATTAAAAGGAGGTTCATTTTTTGGTAGAAGTCAGCAAAATCATTATGAATTAGCAACGATTAGTGTATTAGACATAACAAAGAATGATTATAGAGAGGAGAGTTTCATAGTATTAGCTAATCCAGGAATTAAAGCATTCAGTATACTGCAGGTAGACAGTTTCACAAGAGAAATTTATATTTCTAATAACGGAGAGATCATGATTAGAGAAACAATAGAAATTACTAATTCAAATCTTGGAATGGAAATGGTTCTAATTAGTCTAGATTTGATTGGTGATGAGAGAGATGAATTGAATGTACCAATAATTAGAAATGTTACATCAGTGGCAAATAGAGAACCTGCATTGACGGAATCTCAACAAATAATATTAGAAAATCCTCCAGCAAATAGATTAGATTTGAAAATGATGTCAAGGCATTCTTTGGACAGAGGCAATACAATGATTTTACAGTACGAATATAGATTAGGTGATGAGTTTATTCAGGTTGGAACAAATTCAATTACAGCAAACATACCAACTAAGCCGACAATAAAAACGGTAGCAAATGAGTACAGAGTATTAATTATCGAGTCCAATGCTTTTTCGATATCATCAGAGTCACCATTTGAATTGAATTTAGATGGAAATCAACAGCTTCAAGACAACAATGTCACTATAACTTATGTTCCAGGAATAGCATGGGCAAGTAATGAGTCATTACCTATAGGATCAGCGATATTCATTATGGCCGTATTAGGAATGATGACTAGAATTGAAAGAAAGGAAGAAGGTGATGTTGAACTTGGAGAAGATGACATAGTTGTAAAAATGAATGAATTAACTGGATTATACAGTGAAGAAGTTTCTTTGTTAAAGAACATCATTGAACGACTAGGAAAATGGAATAAAGATGAGATAAAAAAGAGTCAGATTGAAAATGCGAGGAATGAAATAAAGTCGATTAGAACAAGAAATACTGGAAAACTTGCAGTATTGCGTAATGAAATTTTAGAATTAAAATCTTCGCAAAAGGAATTATTCAACAATCTAAATAGAGATGAACAATCTCTAGAAAGAGATATTTTCCAAATGATACAACTTTATGAACAATATAGGCTAAACAGAATAAATAGTCAAGATATGGAAGATAAATTATCCGAGTATAAAAGCAGTGTATTAAAGAAAATTAATGACATAGTTGCGTCAATACAATCAAACGTGGATTCGTTAAAACAGAACTAAATCGTTTTATAAAATAATCTCCAATATATCATATAGAAATGTCATTGGCATATATTTTGATTAATGCAGAAATTGGAAAGGAGAAGAAATGTTATGAAGAAGTTAAACAAGTTAATCACGTCAGAGAGATTCATATTTTATATGGATTTTATGATATAGTTGCAATAGTAGAGTCTTCAGATATAAACAAAGTCAATAGTGCGTTAAAGAACATAAGACAGAATAAGAATGTAATGACTACTGAAACAATGCCTGTAATAGAATAAATACTGAATTACATTGACAACTATTCACTTAGGACTAGATGATACAGATTCTGATGATGGAATGTGTACAACATATCTAACAACACTAATTATTGAAAATTTGATAAATGAGGGTATTAAATTAATTGATTATCCAAATTTGATTAGGTTAAATCCAAATATTCCATGGAGAACTAGAGGAAATGCAGCACTATGTATTAGGTTAGATGCAGATAATCCCAAAAAGATATTTCAAATTGCAAAAAAGTTAATGATAGAAAATTCTGAAAGTAGAAACAATAAAGCTAATTCAGGTTTGGTGATGTTATGTAAGAAGAAAGTTCCTGCAGATATTGTAAAATTTGCAGAAAAATGCGTCAACAAGGAGGTAAAAATGGAAGAAATGAGAAAATTAGTGAGGAATAAGGACATAGAATACTTTGGTCAGGGTACCAAAAGGGGGCTAATTGGAGCACTAGCCAGCATAGGGAATACATTAGAAAATGACCACACATACGAATTAATTGCATATAGAAAAAATGGAAATGGAGAAAGAGGAGTCAGTCTTGAATCCGTAATAAAAATCGATAAGAAAAAAGAATACTCGCTGTTTAGCAACATAGACTACAATAGCCACAGAGTATTAATTACACCACATGGAAAAGATCCAATATTATTTGCACTACGTGGAAATAATCCAGAGCAGTTGTACAAAGCCATGTCGGAATTAAAATTATACGAAGATGTAGAGAGATTTACCATATTTAGATCTAATCAAGGTACAAATCAACATTTAAACAATAGATTAGATGTATCTTCGCTAAGAACGTATGATTCAGGGCATATAATTGGAAAAATGGTAGATAAGCCGGTTGTGATAAAAGGAGGACATGTATTCATTAAAATACAAAATAGGAAGAAAATAATCAATTGTGCAGTTTATGCGCCAACAGTTTCACTAAAAAATTTAGCAAGAAATCTAAAGGCAGGAGATGAAATAGAACTAGGAGGAGGAGTCAGTAGAAAATCAAAAAAATTCGATAGAATATTAAATGTAGAATATATCAAAACTATAAAATTAACGGATAGAAGTGTCAAAAAAAATCCTCTATGCAAAAAATGCAATAAATCAATGAAATCTGTAGGTAAAGATAAAGGATATAGGTGTATAAAATGTGGTTCCAAATCCAATAAAATAAGAAAGATAGAGATTAAAAGTGAAATAGAAAATAAGTTATATCTTCCTGCATTATCTGCACAAAGGCATTTAATAAAACCGGCAGACAGGTATGGAAAAGAACAAAGAAGTAAAAAGAAACTAAAAGGAAATTGGTTTAAGATATTTGGATAAAAATACAATCGGAATAATCGAGATAATTGTTGCCACGTTGATATGGGGGTCGTTGGGAGTAATGGTAAGAAATATTGACATGGAGCCATTTTCAATAGTAGCATATAGATCACTCATAGCATTGCCAATTATGCTAGTATTATTTAGGAAGAAGAAAGATAGTCTAAAGAAAAATTACAAATTACTGCTATTAGCTAGTATAGCAATTACAATGGCATGGTCTGCGCATTTTTACGCATTTAAACTAACAACAATTGCCAATACAGTTGTATTGTTATACACTGGACCAATTTATGTCGCAATATTATCACCTTTAGTTTTAAAAGAAGTAAGAGAGAGAAAAGCCAATATTTGTTTAATTTTATCAATATTTGGAATTTTTCTAATGTATAATCAAGGATTAGGTGATGAATTAAACGACAGAGGATTGATGTTGGGTGCAATATCAGGCATTTTATTTGCGTTTGTAATTATGGCAACAAAAAAATTAAGCAAAGATTATTCAAGCATTACAATTGTAACTATGCAATTATTTATTTCTGTAATAATTTTATCGCCTGCATTATTTGTGGAGCAACAAGTTGTTATGGAAAATATAATGCTGCTCATAATTTTAGGGATAGTTCATACAGCAATAGCAGAATTTCTGTTCATTGATGGGTTAATTAAAGTAAGTACGCAAAAAGCGTCTACAATATCATATATTGAACCAGCTAGCGCAATAATATATGCAATAATTTTGTTAAATGAGATTCCAGAAGGATTAGAAATAATCGGAATATCATTAATTGCAACTGCAAACATAATATTAAATTTGAATTTAGAGGACATGAAAAAAATAATTAAAAGATAGCGAGGAGTGGATTTGGACATTCGGCTGTACTGAATTAACAGAAACAGACACCGATCTGCGGGTTATGAGCCCGCCGGGATAACCTGGCTTCCCCACCTCGCTAAATAATTATAGAGAAAAGGTGGTTATTAAGAATGCATTAATCGCTTTCTTCGTTTTGAATTTCGTTAATTTTCAGTTCCAATGCGGCTTTTAGTTTGGAATTATCCAATAATTTCAATGCTTGGCCGCAGACTTCACACATAAAACTCACTTCCATGGCTTTACTGAAATCATATTTCATACAAGACGGATTTCCACAATGATAAAATTCGTTTTTAGATTCGTATTCAAGGCGTTGAGTAAGTCTAGTAATGGCTTTAGATTTTTGGGTCTCTACGAAGGGCTCTACTTGATCTCTTTGTGCTTTCCATCGATATACAAACCAACCTCTTTTTGTATCACGTACACGGATTCCAGTGATAAGAGACCTTCCAAACAAGTCATAAAGGCATTTTCTTACGATATTTATTTTCAATTCCGTTGATTCTGCGATTTCTTCGTCTGTAGTATTTTCATGACTCAATAACGACTTAGCTACATTGACATAGTCTTCACCGCCGATAAGTCCAGCAATTTTAACAAAAGAATCTTCGAATTTTTTTTTAGTCAATTATTTATTATTAAAATCCATCAGATTAAACCTTTACTTTTCTAATGGCTCCGTATAGTTAACATAGTAAATAATTAAACAAATAATGAAAAGGAGTGGAGATAAAACAAATGGCGAACCAGTCCATACATAGTCATAAAATGCTAAACAGAGTAAAGGTCCAATAGCTGAACCAATGCCTCGGAAGCCTTCAACTAAACCGGATAGCTGTCCTCGTTGATTGGCAGGAATGATATCTCCTTCGATTGAAGCTAGGGAAGGAATGAATATACCTATAGAAGCGAATCGGATCATTATAACAATATATAATTGAATTATATCAGTAACGAAAATAATTGAAAATGTAGCGATTTGACTAATTATTACAGCAATAGTAATTATATATTTTCGATTTCTATAATCAGCAAGTCTTCCTCCTACGATTTGGCTTAAGGAATTTGACAGAGAGCCTAATGAAAAAGAAATTGCAGAGATAGCGGCAGTTTCAAGGAGAGAATAACCAAGTACTTGATAAATGTATAGAACCAGTACAGGTCTAAACATCCCAAAAGCAAAACCATGTGAGACATTCATTAGAAGAGAACTATAGAAAATTTTAACGAATTTAGGATTAACATTATCAATCATCTTAAAGAAACGAATACGTTTAGAGGGAATGAAATCAGAAGATAATGTAAAAAATGCGAATAAAGAGGAAAAGAGGCCAAAGACTCCAGCAAAAATAAATGGTATTCGGAAACTATCTACAGGAGTTAATGTCATATCTGATTGAATGTAAGAAAGCAGAAATGCTCCAAAAATAGGTCCCAAAGCCATACCAGCTCCAGCAGAAAAATTAAGAACGGAAATAGCTCGTCCTCGTGCTCCAGGGCCAACTAAATCATAAATCATAGCTCTGGAAGAAGGCCAAATAAGACCTGCAGTGATACCTTGTATGGTACGTAATAATAAAACATGCGTCCAGTCTTGAGAGAAATAAAACAGAATGGTTATAATTCCATAAACAAATAATCCAACTACAATTGAATTCTTTCGACCAATCCTGTCACTAACAGAACCAAAAGGTAATGCAGTAAGAGTACGTGCAGCCATAAAACCGGTTGTAAGCAGGCCGATTTGTAATCCAAGGTTTGCACCAAGAGATTCCGCAAATAAAGGAAGATAAGGAAAAAATATACCAAATCCAAATGTCATATTTGCAATTGCAAGCGATAGTGCAATAACTGGCCGAGAATACGGATTATCAAGAGTTTTAGATTTCATGTTTGCATATTCAACAATATATTTTTTATTTATCTAGGATTTAGACATTTTCTTAATGTCATTAATCAATATAGGTAGAAATGAACCAACGTCAGATACTACACCAATTGCCTGACCCGTACCGCGATCTAGAAGTTTAGTAACGGAAGAGGGGTTAATATCAATAGCAACAACTTTAACAGTAGAAGGAATCATATTTCCAACGGCAATTGAATGAAGCATAGTAGAGAGCATTATAACAAGATCGGCATTAGACAAAACTTTTTGATATTGTTTTTGAGCTTTAACTACGTCAGTAATTACGTCAGGAGCAGGTCCATCGTCACGAATTGATCCCGCTAAAACGTAAGGTATCTTATTCTTTTCGCATTCGTAGAAGATTCCAGAGTTAAGTTTTCCTGATTTTACTAATTGCCTAACAGAACCAGCTTTGAACAGCTCGTTAACTGCAAGTATATGATTACGATGACCCATATGAGTGGATGCTCCATGTTTAACGTCTATGCCAAGCGAAGTCCCTAGTAATGCATGTTCAACGTCATGTATCAACAAGGCATTACCTGCCAGTATTCCTTGCACAAAACCCATCTTAATTAATTGAGATAGAGAAGTAACAGCACCAGTATGGACAATTGCAGGACCGCCAACTATTACGATTTTTCCGTTATTTTTCTTAATAGAAAGTAAATCTTTAGCCAATTTAGAAGATATAGATTGAATTGGTTTTTCAGTAGAGGTGTGGCTGCTCATAAATTGGAATGTATCAAGTCCTTCTCTAGGTCGTTCTGGTGGAACTATCTTGATGCCTTCTTCACCCACGACTACAAAGTCTCCTTTTTGTATATCGCGCAACATTGTACAAACACCGCGATTTTTTATCGGATCCACCACTATGGCTTTGTCCATCATTTGGTGGGTTACTTTAACCCATTTATTATTCAAATAAATAAATGTAGGATTATTAGTTGTAGAATAGAAATTATCAGGGAGAACTGAGTTTTTTTTAACTTTAACATATTGGACGGATTCAAGTTCAACAGATATACCTCCAGCAGAATAAATTTCATTAAGCATTTGTGATAAATGAGATTCATTTTTGCCAGTTACAGAAAGCTTAGCATAACTATAGTCATTTTTACCTCGGCCAATTTTGAATTCATTAACTTCAAAGTCTCCTTGTAGATCCATAATACGATCGAAGATACGAGTAAGAATCATAGAATCGATAAGATGGCCATTGACTTCTATTTCCTTTGTGTATTTATTAGAACGATTTTTTTTCAACAGTATGTTTAACTCAATTGTAATATTTAGGTTATTGCCATAGTAAAGGCAAAAATACAAGATAATTACAATATTAGTAATGAAGGATGAGTTAAAGGGTCGAAGTAAGGATGTAACATCAGGTCCACAAAGGGCTCCAGCAAGAGCAATGATGAAGGCAATGGGTCTGAATGATGAGGATTTAGGAAAGCCGTTAATTGGTGTGGCAAGTACTTGGAATGAAGCAACTCCTTGTAATGTACATTTAGATAGATTAGCTCATAAAGCGTCAGAAGGTGTATCAGAGTCTGGAGGAACGCCAAGAGAGTTTATTTCCGTTTCAGTAAGTGATGGAATAGCAATGGGACACGAAGGTATGAGAGCGTCTCTTGTTAGTAGAGAAGTAATTGCAGATTCAATTGAATTAATGGTTCATGCGCACAGGTATGACGGAGTAGTAACAATTGCAGGGTGTGATAAGAGTTTACCTGGTTCAATAATGGCACTTGCTCGTTTGAACCTACCAGGAATATTTGTATATGGAGGAACAATTATGCCTGGAAATGTGAATGGTAAAGATATCACGATCCAAGATGTATTTGAAGCAGTAGGAAGTCAGGCTGCAGGAAAAATTTCATTAGATGAATTAAAGGAGATTGAAGACAATGCATGTCCTGGGGCAGGGTCATGTGGAGGTCTATATACTGCAAATACAATGTCGTCGATAAGTGAAGCAATTGGGATTGCATTGCCTGGAAGTGCATCTCCACCCGCCATACATGAAACAAGGGACGAGATTTGTAAGAAAACTGGAAATGCATTAATGAAATTATTGGAAAATGATATTCGGCCCAGAGAAATTTTAACTTTTGAAGCATTTGAGAATGCAATAGTAATGTTGCAAGCAATGGGAGGATCTACAAATGGAGTTTTGCACCTATTAGCAATGGCAAGAGAGGCTGGAGTGAATTTGACAATAGATGAATTTGAGAGAATTAGAAAAAGAGTACCCCACATAGCAGATATGAGGCCAGGTGGAAAATACGTCATGTTAGATTTAGATAAAGTTGGAGGAGTACCAGTAGTGCTTAAGAAATTATTTGATGCAGGTTTGATTAACGGAGATGTTATGACGGTAACTGGAAAAACAATGAGAGAAAATCTTGATGAATTTAAGATTAACATTGAAAATGACGTAGTGTATGATGTAAAAAATCCAATCAACAATACGGGGACGTTAACAATTTTACGTGGAAATTTAGCCCCAGATGGTGCAGTAATAAAAATTGCAGGAGTTAAAAATTTACAGGTATCGGGAAAAGCAAAAGTGTATGATAGCGAAGAAGATGCGTTCATCGATGTTTCAAAGAATAGAATAGTAGAAGGAGACATAGTTGTGATAAGATATGAAGGTCCAAAAGGAGGACCGGGCATGAGAGAAATGCTCGGAGTAACAGCGGCGCTCTATGGACAAGGATTAGGAGAAAAAGTAGGTTTGTTGACTGACGGAAGGTTTTCTGGAGCTACACACGGTTTGATGGTAGGTCATGTTTCTCCAGAAGCAGCAGTAGGAGGTCCAATTGGAATAGTGAAAAATGGTGACAGAATAACAATCGATGCAGTGAATGGAAAACTAGAAATAGACATAACAGATGATGAGATTAAAGAAAGAAGTGACAAATGGATTCCTAGAGAATCTAGATACAAAACGGGCGTATTAGCTAAATATGCCAAATTAGTATCTTCGGCATCAGATGGTGCAATCTGTAATTAAACAAGAGAGATAGAAGAGTCTAAGGCCTCAATACTTGAATTACAAGTATATTATTGATCTAAGCTACAGAATCCCAAGCTTTTGATAGATTAACTCGTTTACGTCTAGCATAATTAATTATGCCAGAAGTGGTTTTAGAGATTTTTGATGCAACGATTTTCTTTGGTTCGCCTGTGACTTTACCATTCTTCAAGACTTGAACTTTAAAGTCACGACTATTTCTTTGACTTTGTGTGATGAGTAAGGAATAACGAGGTTTTTTAGGAGTACTTCGTTTAGCCTTGCGCTTTGGAGTTGCTTTACGTTTAGTAGCTTTACGTTTGGCAGGTGCTTTACGCTTTGTTGCCTTACGTTTTGGAGCCGCTTTACGTTTAGTAGCTTTACGTTTAGTAGCTTTACGTTTGGCAGGTGCTTTACGCTTTGTTGCCTTACGTTTTGGAGCCGCTTTACGTCGAACAGATCTACGTGATTTCGTACGTTTGACCATATTTAGTATTAGTAAAATAACTATTTAATTATCTGCATAGCTGTATTAATAACGAATATTTTTGAAAAAAATAGAAATCATACACAAAAGACTAAGGGCGTCATATCCACCAATTGATACGTCATTAGATTACGGTACACCATTTCAACTACTAATCGCTACTATTTTATCTGCGCAATGCACGGATGAAGTAGTAAATAGAACGACAAAAATTCTATTCAAAGAATATTCAGAACCAGAACAACTTGCTGAAGCAAACATAAACACAATCAAGAAAATAATCAGGCCAACAGGGTACTATTCGTTAAAAGCAAACCGAATAATAAAAACATCTAAACGAATTGTCAGAGTATTTGATTCAAAAGTACCCAATAACATGGAAGATTTACTGACATTAGATGGAGTTGGTCGTAAAACTGCAAACATTGTTCTTTCAGTAGCTTATAAAAAGACTGACGGAATAGCTGTTGATACACATGTAAAGAGATTGAGTAACAGGCTGGGATTAACTAATAATTCAAATCCAGAAAAAATCGAGATTGATTTAATGAATAATTTAAAGAAAGAAAATTGGGATAGATTCTCAATATTGCTAATACTGCATGGAAGAAAGGTTTGTCAGGCTCGAAAACCAGATTGCAATAATTGTTTATTAAATGATTTATGTCCCTACTATGAATCTATTAGAAAATAGATGTATTTACAATGTCAGAGTAATTAATTGAAGGAGAAATTAACTTTCTTTCAAGCATCCAAGAATAAAGCTCATTGAATTTATTTTCAGGATATATCTGCCAAGGTTCCCAGAATGGTAGAACTACAGATGAGAGATTTTTATTAATTATTTTTTGTTGGTCATATGGGAATTTATTTATAATAAACTGAAGTTTATTTAAATAAAAATCAAGAACGTTGTTAGAATTATCATTAATGTAATTAATTGATTTATTTGTAGCACGAATAAAGGATTTGATAGTACCAGTATCGATGTCATTGCGAGAAATCATAAGAGTTCCTTTTCTCCTTTTGGAGTCCATTAATTTTTTAAGACCTAATGACAAAGCAAAATCTCCATAAACACCCATCAAACTTGAAGCAGAAGTTTCTTTATTCAATGTAGACAACAGTCTTTCATGTGGATCGCCAAGTTTTAGAAAATTTGAATCATTTATGCGGAAATATGATTCAAGGTCTTCTATAGTAGTATAATATGAACCGGTTGACGCCTCAACTGCAATTTTCTTATTTGTAAGTTGTTCAGGAGAAGAAATATCATTTGCGACATATAAACCAAAACTTCCGTTAATTGCAGAATCGTTCCAGGGAGAATAACAAACAATGCTAGAATTTTCACTTTCGGCAGCTCTTGATAAGGAAACATATTCCGCGGCATGATAGAAATCGGACAGATTCTTTTTTTGTAAATCAATATACATTTGACTTTTACTTTTTACTGCAGTATCAGGTGTTGCATTATTAACTTGAATTGATATATTTTCTTCATCATAATAGCCATTCTCTATTCCAATTAGTTCTGGCAAAGACCAATAAAATGCATAATCGTTAATGCTAAGGTTGATTATTGTCGAAGATGTCATGATATTACCTCAATCTACTATAAGACGCAAAACTTTATTAAATTGTTTGGCTCTCTGTCAGTTTGTGAACAACAATAAAAGATTGCCAGCTTTAAGTGTAGATATACTTAGTCTACTACTTAGACTTTAAAAGTTCATCAATTACAACTAAATTTTTGGTGAATATGTTGGTATATCAAGTTCATAAATTAATAAAAATTAACGCGACAACTGGAGAGTATGTTAATTGAATAATGAATATCTAATTTCAACAGTAGTAGAAAATAAACCGGGAGTATTATACAGAACAGCTAATGTATTTAGGCAGAGAGGATACAACATACGAAGTATCTCTGTAGGTGAATTAAGAGATAATACAATGTCAAGAATGACATTTTTAATTGATGCAGAAGAGAAGGCAATAAATCAATTGGTAAAAGTCATGGAAAAGCAAATTGATGTCGTAGAAGTAAGAATTCTTGATCCAAAAAGATTAATTAAAAAAGAATTAGCATTAATCAAAATTTATGTTAAAGATCAAAAAATGATACCCAAGATAAGAGACATTTCCAACATAGGAACAATAATTGATGAATCAGTGAATTCCATAGTAATAGAAATAACTGGAACGTCAGAAAAAATTACAGATTTTATTGAATTAGCATCAGATTATGGAAAAATAGATATATCTAGAACTGGATTAACAGCTATTGAAAGAGGAGAATAAGATGACGGATAACAGCAAATTAATAAAAATATTTGACACAACGTTAAGAGATGGCGAACAAACGCCAGGAGTGAGTCTTACTCCAGAAGATAAACTAAAGATTGCAATACAATTAGACAAACTAGGAGTAGACACAATAGAAGCTGGATTTCCTATTACATCAAGAGGAGAAGCAGATGCAGTAAAAGAAATTGCAGAAGCAGGCTTAAAAAGTGAAATATGTGGATTAGCAAGGGCAGAACCAAAAGATATAGAAACTGTATTAAAATGTAATGTAGATTTAGTTCATGTTTTCATAGCAACGTCAGATATACACATGGAGCATAAACTAAAGATGGGCAGAGATGAAGTTATTAAAAAAGCTACAGACATGGTGAAACTTGTAAAAGAAAGAGGCGTGCCAGTAGAATTTTCTGCAGAGGATGCATGCAGATCAGATCCAGATTTCTTGATTAAAGTATTTCAAGAAGTTAGTAAAGCAGGAGCAGATAGAATTGATGTGGCCGACACAGTAGGAATAATGAATCCATCTACAATGTTTGAATTAGTAACAAAAGTACGAAAGTCAATAAAAGAACCAATAAGCATGCACTGTCATAATGATTTTGGATTAGCTACCGCAAATTCTCTTGCAGGAATGCTAGCAGGAGCAGAAAGAATACATGTGGCAATTAATGGATTAGGTGAAAGAGCTGGAAATGCAGCACTAGAAGAAGTAGTAATGGCAGTACAAAATTTATATCAAAAAGAAACAAATATCAATACTAGATTAATTTATGAAACTTCCAATTTAGTTTCCAGATTAACAGGAATAAGTCCTCAACCAAATAAAGCTATAATTGGAGATAATGCATTTGGTCATGAATCAGGAATACATGTACATGGAATTATAAACATGCCAATTACATACGAGCCATTAGAACCAGAAATTGTAGGAAGAAAGAGGTGGATACAAGCAGGAAAGCATGCAGGAACGCACGGCGTAAAAGCACAACTTGAAGAATTGGGATATGATGCAAATGACAAACAGGTTAAAGAAATACTATCTAGAGTAAAGGATCTAGGAGACAAGGGAAAAAGATTGACAGATATGGATTTGGATTCGATTGCTAGATCAATTCTCGGACAAGAAACTGATGAGAAGATATTAGAATTAATAGACATATCAGTAATGACAGGAGTAAAAGCAACGCCAACGGCGTCGGTAAAGATTTCAATGAATGGAGAAACACATGTTGCTGCAGAAACAGGAGTAGGTCCGGTTGATTCAGCAATAAAAGCAATTCAAAAGATAAGTGATAAAATAGCACATATAAGATTAAAGGACTTCAAAATAGAAGCAATATCAGGCGGAACTGATGCATTAGGTGAAGTTGTCATTAAAGTAGAGGATAATGAAGGAAACATTGCAACCGCACGATCGTCAGACGGAGATATTGTAATTGCAAGTACAGAAGCAATGATTGACGGAATAAATAAGATTCTTACTAAAAAGAAAATTTCTTCCCCCAAAGAACAGTTAGCAAACCCATAGTGGAAAAGGAGTTAAGGCAAATAATGACCGAAACATTATTTGAGAAAATATGGAATTCCCATGTTGTAGTTGAACGAGAAAATGAACCGTCTTTGATCTATATTGATCGTCATCTTGTTCATGAAGTAACCTCACCGCAAGCATTTGATGGACTAAGACTTAACAACAGACAAGTTAGGCGTCCTGATCTTACAATAGCAACAATTGATCACAATGTGCCAACCACTGATAGAAGCTTGCCAATGGTTGATGAAACTTCAGCCACGCAAATTAATACATTAGAAAAGAATTGTAAAGATTTTGGAATAAAGCTATTTGGAATTAATGATCCTAATCAAGGAATTGTGCATGTCATAGGACCGCAATTAGGAATTACATTGCCTGGAAGTACAATTGTATGTGGAGATAGTCATACTTCTACTCAGGGTGCTTTTGGCGCTTTTGCTTTCGGTATTGGAACAAGTGAAGTTGAGCATACACTTGCAACTCAAACATTATGGCTTGAAAAACCAAAAACCTTTGAAATTCTCGCTACGGGCAAAAGAACAAATTCATTTGCTGTAACATCCAAAGACATAATTCTCAGCATAATTAAACAGATTGGAACTGATGGTGGAGCAGGTCATGTATTGGAATATCGTGGCGATGCAATTAGTGATTTATCAATGGAACAAAGAATGACTATCTGTAATATGTCAATCGAAGCAGGTTCTAGAGCAGGTTTGATTGCACCTGATGAAAAAGCATTTGATTACATCAATAATAGAGAATATACCCCAAAAAATTATGAACAGTTAGTTGATACTTGGGAAGACAGCCTAGTGTCAGATACAAATGCGAAATTTGATAAAAGTTTTACAATTGATGTAGAAAAAATTGAACCTCAAGTTAGTTGGGGAACAAATCCTGCAATGGTATCAGATGTAACAGGGACAATTCCTACTCCTGAAGAATTCGGTAAAAATAATGAAATACAGGTTGAAAGTGCAAAAAAAGCATTA
>CAZKFJ010000017.1:0-2671 GCA_964552125.1 uncultured Nitrosopumilales archaeon
TTCTTATTGTGGTTCAATAGTAGAGGGAGGCTTACTTGATATTGCATAAGTCACCCAGCTTACATTATCGACTTCATTTGTTATCCTACTGCTTATTGTGTCTAGAACGTCATATGGAATTTTTACCCAATCGGCAGTCATTGCATCAGTAGATTCAACTATTCTTACAGTTACTATATAACCCATTTTACGACCATCGCCAAGAACTCCAACAGCTTTATCATCTCCAACCATAGCGAATGCTTGCCAGACTTCATTGTATAAATTAGATTTTTTCAATTCTTCCTCTACTATATCGCTAGATTCCCGACAAATAGAGAGTTTTTCATCAGTGAAATCACCAATTATTCGAACTGCCAGTCCAGGTCCTGGAAATGGATGTCGTTCTAGAATCTTCGTAGGTAAATCAATTATTCGAGCGACATTACGTACTTCGTCTTTGTATAATTCACGAAATGGCTCTATTAGACCAAATTCAAGATTTTCGGGCAAGCCTCCTACATTATGATGAGTTTTTATAGTAACGGCAGGGCCTTTGGTAGACGCACTCTCAATAACATCAGGATATAGCGTTCCTTGAGCAAGCCATTTAAATGAACCATTTTGTTTGCTAATCTCTTCAAAAACTTTAATGAATTCTTTACCGATAAGCTTTCGACGCACTTCTGGGTCAGTAACATCACCGAGTAGATTAAGAAACCTATCAGATTCATTATAGAAGATAATTTTAATATTCATTTTCTCAAAGATGTCGAGTACATTTCGGGCTTCGTTTTTACGTAACAGGCCATGATCAACAAATACACAAGTCAATTTATCGCCTATAGCTTTATGTAATAACAAGGCAACAGTAGAAGAATCTACGCCTCCACTCAAAGCACATAATACAGAATCGTCGCCTACTTGTGATTTTATCTTAGAAATAGTAGTATCGATAAAAGAATCCATAGTCCATAGACCCTTACATTCACAAATTTCATAAAGAAAGTTTCTTAAGATTTTAGTTCCATCTGCAGTATGAGTTACCTCAGGATGAAATTGTACTCCAAATAAAAGATTCGAGTTGATAGCTGCAAAGGGAGAGTTATCAGTTGTTGCAATTGCTGTAAAATTATTAGGAAGAGTCTCAGTAGCATCTCCATGACTCATCCAAACTTCTGTTTTAGAATCGATTCCAGAAAACAATTTTTGATTTGAAGAAGTAGAAAGAGTTGCTTTTCCATATTCACGCTTATCAGTTCTTGCAATAGAACCTCCCATTTCATTAACGATGATTTGCAATCCATAGCATATCCCAAGAATCGGGATTTTTAAATCAAATATTTTAGGATCAGGTTTAGGGGAATTTTTATCGTATACGCTATTAGGGCCTCCTGTAAGTATGATTCCAGAAGGGTTCATAGATTGAATTTCACTAGCAGGAGTGTCATAAGGCAGTAATTCAGCATAAACAGACAACTCTCGTATTCGACGAGTAATAAGATGCGAATATTGACCGCCAAAATCAAGAACGACGATAATTTCTTTATTCATTATTCTCACACTTGTGTCGTTCCTCGCTATCAATCGTATATGCACCCCATCTATCAGCAATCTTACGCATTTCAATCTCAACTTGACACATATTACAAGATTTACGATACGAATTAGATGACGAAGACTCTTGGTTAAGCACATTGTTGGATTGAGTTATAGTATGAGCGGATTGAAAGCTAGTAGATTTCAGTACAGAATTAACAACTGCAAGTGTATCTTGAAGATTATTTAATTCAATTTCCAGTTCATTAATTTTTCGTTCCAGCCATTCTTTTGTTTCTGCTGCTTTTTTTAAACTATCATCAGAATAACTCATACAATATAATATGATGAAAAGAAACGTATAAGCATTTTATGATTAGAAATTGTATTACAGATATTTGATAATTTCGGATGTCATCTCTGATGTTTTTGAATTGCCGCCGAGGTCATAAGTAACACATTTCCCTTCAGAAATTACTTTCTCGGTAGCGTTAAAAATATCATTACCGGCCTTTTCATCTCCCAGATATTGAAGCATCCATGCAGCAGATAACACTGTAGCTGTAGGGTTTACTTTATCCTGGCCTTTATATTTTGGAGAGCTTCCATGAGCGGGTTCAAACATTGCATAATCATCCCCGATATTTGCAGAATATACATTTCCAATACTTCCAATTAATGCAGAAGCTTCTTCAGAAATAATATCCATAAAGAGATTCGTACTAAGAAGTACTTTATTATGGAATCTTTCGGGATTTTTATATAGTTGTTGAGCCATATTGTCGATGAAATAATCTTCAACGTCAATATCAGGATATTCATCAGAAATTTTATTTACTTCGTCAAGAAAGATGTCGTCTGTTTCACGAAGGATGTTAGCTTTATGGATGGGAACTACTGTTTTCCAATTACGATCAGAAGCAGATTGGAATGCAAATTTAGCAATACGAGTGCAAGAAGGACGAGTAATTTTCCTGATAGTGATAGCAGTATCTTTGTCAATCTGAAATCCAAGACCGCTATACATACCTTCTGTGCCTTCTCTAATACAAAGCATCTCTATCGAATTAGAATTGTCGTTAGAAAGGCTCTTAATAGGACGAACATTAGCATATAAATCAAATTTCTGTCTCAACGTAACTGCAACGCTTCG
>CAZKFJ010000017.1:2771-14760 GCA_964552125.1 uncultured Nitrosopumilales archaeon
AAGGAAAATCCAATCTATAATGAGAGCCACGACTCTCTTCTCGAAGCATGGAAGAAAAGATTATTGTTTCCGATACATCAATCATATTGAGTAATTCAAAATAGCTGTGATTAGACGATGTAGAATTATTTTTACTGTTAAAATCATATGATAAAGCCTGATTTTTTAAATCAGATAAATCATCAAGTGATTGTTTTAATAATTTCTTTGTTCTAAATATTCCAACGTTAGAGGTCATCAATGATTGAAGTTTAGAACAAATGATGGCAATGTATTCAGGGTCTACGGTATTTAGCATGTTTTCAAGGTCTAACATGTGGGATTGGAAATTTAAGGAATTCATGTCAGTATCATGAGTTTTTGAATGATTCTTGATTTGAGAACCTGCGATTTTACCAAAAACTAAACATTCAATCAATGAATTTCCACCAAGACGATTGGCTCCATGAACGCTAGGGCAAGAACATTCGCCCGCTGCGTATAAATGCGAAATTGAAGTTTCGCAATTAACATTTATTTTAATTCCACCCATCATATAATGTTGAGCAGGGATTATTTTCAAAGGAATTTGTTTAATATCAATATTTAATAATGAAAATGCAAGGTCCCTAACATCAGATAATTTTTCATCAATTATAGAATCAGATAAATGCGTAAATGATAATTCGACATAATCTCCGTAATCAGGATCGTTCAGACCTCGATTATCATCAATCTCACTAATAATAGATCTAGAAACAATATCTCGAGGCGCAAGTTCTAGAGAAGATGGAGCATATTTAGACATAAATCGTTCGCCATTTTTATTTAGTAAATAAGCTCCTGCAGAACGAGATCGTTCAGTGATAAGAATATTTGAACCCAACAAGGAAGTAGGATGAAATTGGACAAATTCCATGTCTTTCAGAAGAGCGCCTGCACGATATGCAATAGCTACACCATCACCAGTGCAATTAGTGGAATTGGTGGTATTGGAATAGATATGACCTGCAGGTCCAGTTGCAATAATAACCATATGAGAGAAGAATTTTTGAACTTCGCCAGTGTCTTTATTCAAAGCAATTAATCCATAACATCGATTATCATCAACTAGTAAATCAAGAACATGCCAATTTTCTAAAATTGGAATATTATTATTTTTTACTTCGTCATATAATCCTTGCATAATAGATAAACCAATTTGTGTAGATGAATTTAATGCACGAGAGAACTGAGCCCCTCCAAGTTTGTTAGTAGAAAATTCTTTATCAGATTTATCAAAATTAACACCAATGTTCTCCAAATACTCTATTTCAGTATTTGCATGATTAACTAATGTAGATACTGCGTCTTGGTCGGCAAGATAATCAGAACCTTTGATTGTATCCTCAAGATATGACTTTATTGAATCGCTAGGAATAGAAACAGAATTTATACCACCTGATGCTGAAACTGAATGTGAACGCATAACAGGTAATTTAGATATAATTTTAACGTCATTGGAATATTTTGAGGCTTCAAGAGAAGCTCTCAAACCCGCGATTCCTGAACCAATAATTAATACATCAGTAAATTTGTTCAAACAATAAATAACAATCAATTAAATAGATAAACTTTTTACATAATAACATATTCATAGTACGATGAATAAGATGGAAAGTAACAAGACCGATAATAATGAATGGAATATAGAGATAACTGCTGAAAATGACATGTTAAAGTTAGAATTAATCAATAAAAATAGCAACAGAATACACAAAATGATAGATGGTTCAAAATTTATTATAGAAAATGTTCACGATATTGGAAGAAGTCTTGAATACGAATATAATGTAAAATTTAACGTAATATTAGAGCCATACAACATAAGCAGAATAATTGGACTCGTTAATGATTTAATTATAGCAAAATCAGATAAATAGAAATGAAATACAAGATTTCGGTAATATCAGGCGATGGAATTGGACCAGAAATTACCAAATGCAGTATAGATGTAATTAGAGCGATAGAAAAGAAAATAGACGTAGAATTTGATTTAATCGACATAGAAGCTGGGGATTCAGCTTTAGAAAATAATGGTATCGCATTATCTGAATCTGCAATAAAAGAAATCCGAAACACAGATGCCTGCATAAAAGCTCCTGTCGGAGAATCAGCTATGGAAGTCATAGTAAAATTGAGGCAGTTATTTGACTTATATGTAAACTTGAGGCCTGCCAAATCATTCCCTACGGTAAAGAGTCTAGAGGAAAATATAGACATAATGATAGTAAGGGAGAATACTGAAGATCTCTATAAAGGACAAGAATTTAGAATTGGAGATAAAGCAATTGCACTAAGAACTATTAGTGAAAAAGCATCAACAAGAATTGCAAAATATGCATTCAATGTAGCAAAATCGCGAAACAAAAAGGTAACAGCAGTGCATAAATCCAATGTGCTAAAAATAACCGATGGATTATTTTCAGAATGTGTAAATAAAGTTGCTCAAGTTCATAAAGATATTGAATTTTCAGAATTGTATGTAGATGCATGTGCAATGAATTTAATTAGAAACCCAAGAGAATTTGATGTAATTGTAACAACAAATATGTTTGGAGATATTTTATCAGATGAAGCAGCGCAGATCATAGGAGGTTTAGGGTTGACGCCGTCTGCAAACATTGGAGATAATTTTGCATTATTTGAACCTGTGCACGGAGCTGCACCAGACATAGCAGGTAAGAATATTGCAAATCCAATTGCCATAATTTTATCAATAAAGATGATGATGGAATGGTTATACAGTTCTAAAGAAGATGAGAATTGTCTAATTGCTTCAGAAATTATTCAGAAAGCAGTTGAAAATTGCTTAGAAATGAATGTTAAATCAGCAGAATTAGGCGGAGAATCAACAACAAGCCAGATTGGCGATCATATAACTAATTTTATCAATAATTACGATTTATAGATAGACTTGCCTTTCTCTTGTGGAATAATATTAAGTTTGGAATTAGTAAATTTCAAATCTAATTGTTTTCCTTGAAACAGTCGATCCAGTAATATAGCTAAAGCGGCAACTTCAGAATGAGGCTGATTGGATATTGCAACGTTAATATCCGATAGATTAATCAATTCAGGAGGTATTTTTTCTGAACCAATAATTATCACAATATCTTGATTATCAAGAATACTGCGAAGTTCGCTTTCAATGTCTGGAATATTTTTTCCATACATTGTGCATAAAATGACGAAGTTATTCTCTCTTTTACATTTATTAATAAAGGATTTCCAGCTTTTGACAAAAGAAATACTGAAATCACCTCCCCAAGATTCATTTACTTTTTCAATTGAAGATTGAAGTGAATCGTCTTCATTTCCACAATAATACATTTCTGAAGAACCGAAGGCACGAGCAACTAATGCACAATGCGTAGTAGTTCTATGGTCTCTATGAATTCTATGGCCTAAACGGAGGAGTTTAATTTTCACAAGTAAATTATTTATATTTACACATTATAAGTATTGTAAATTGAATAGTAGTTATTTTATAAATAAGATATTGTTTACGATGAATTATCTATACGGAGAAGATATTGACAAATTATTTGAAAAAAGAAGAGTAAGATATGAATTATCAAACAATACAAATAGATTAAGATTCATATACGTAGACGATAAGTTATTTGCCACAATCAGATCAAATGGAACGTATGCATTAACAATCCATGGAGCAAACATATTAATTGATTATTCAGATTATATGAGAAATTGTGTGATGATAAAAAATGATGTGGAGCAATTCATTAAAGTGGGTGGGTCTGTATTCAATAAACACATAATCGATGCAGGAAAAAATGTATTACCGGATTCAGAGGCTATAATTATTAATGAAAATAAAAAAGTCGTAGGAGTAGGAAAAGCCCTAACATCAAATGATGTAATGAAGAAATCCAACAGAGGCGCGGCAATAAAAGTCAGGCATATTTAATAACGGATATTGAGGTAATTATTGCATGGGATTTCGAGACAACAGACAAAGCAAACGAATGCTTGAAAAAATGGGTTTGAACCTAGAAGAAATGTCAGATGTTGAAGAAGTAGTAATAAAGACGAAAGAAAAGGATCTAATTATTAAATCACCTCAAGTTTCCAAGTTAAAGAGTAAAGGTATAGACATGTATCAGGTTATGGGAAATGATACAGAAGAAATTATTAAAGAACAAAATATGATTAGCGAAGAAGATGTATTGTTAGTTTCACAGCAAGCAAATGTTAATGAAGATGTAGCTAGAAATGCATTAAAAGAATCTGATGGAGATTTAGCTCAGGCAATTCTGAAATTAAAATAAAAGAATTTAATTAGTTAAATTTTCTTGAATTGTTTTTGTTTCAATATTATTCTCAACGCCAAATGCAATAGTAGCAATATTAGAAGCTTCAAATTCTTTAACTCTAATCAATGCAAGGGCAACTAATTCAGTAAATGCATTCCAGACGAATACATTATTAAATTTACTAAATTCATATTTTTTAATATTTGAGTCTAATTGAGATATAGTATCGGCAATGTTGTCAAATGAAGTAGGAATAAATTTTCTATAAGGAGAGTTTTCGAGCAATTTAATAGCAGTTTCAACATCGTCGGTCAACGACATATTGATTAATTTTTTGTATGTAATATCAAATGTAGGCTGAATCAGTATTTCCTTGATTTGATCAATATCAAAATTCCATTGTTTTGCACGTAAAACGGAAACAACATTGTACGAATCTATGTAATGTGATATTATAGGTCGTAACTTAACAGATAATGGTTCAGAGAAAGGAAGACCAGAATTCAAGTTAGAATATGTTTCGACCAATTGTGTATGATAAGCACGATCAATGTATACATCGAATATATTAATTTGAGGATTTTCATTATAGATTTTTAATGCAGTAGTGATATCTTTGGAGAATTCACTGCCAGAAAGTGAATCTACTGATTCTTGCAGGGTATCAGCAGTCATTACTTTAACTAATAAATCTCTTCGGCCAATTAGTTCTTCAGTATATAGATCGACATAATCTTCTAAATCTGAATCGGATTTACCCAATGCTTTTCCTTTCAAAATGATTTTAAGATTACGTGCAATATGTTTAAGATAATAAGCAGCGAGTAATTCGCCTCCTGGAGATGTTTTCATAAGATTAGAATGGACGTCAGAAACATGCTCATAACAAGCCTTTTCAATTTTTCGAGCAGAATATGGAGCGTCTAAACGAGAAACGGCAGTGTCATAAGCTGTAGCTTTCAATTTAGTGACAAGTTCGTCAAGATCCGAGGATTCAGTCAATGAAATAATGGTCGAAGAATCTAAAATCCCTCCTCTATACGAATAGGCTTTCGTTGCCGAATAAGTTACATCATCTAATATGTTTCTCATTCTAGAGATTATACACCCAATATTTTCTTAATAACATCTTTTACTGCAGAATCAAACTTTGAATCTATTTTTTTCTGTAATTTTTCAGTATCGGACTTGCCTTTACTAATTATGACATCTGCATTGGCTTTATCTTTCTTTATACTTTCAGAGACATTTTTATTTTTATCATCAATTGCTTTGTTAACTAGGTCGTTTTGAATTATTTCTACTTCTGAATTAGCCATGTTGACAAGCTCTGTTTTTCTTATTTCAGATTTATTTTTGATTTCTTCAAGTTCACTTTCAAAATCTGATAATGAACTGATTACTTTTTCAACTCCTGATTTTTTATCTGACATTACATAAACCTCTCATTTACCCATATTTAATTTGCGTGTTTCCATCTTAATTTAACATGTGAATTTGTAAGGTTGTTAGGTGAGCCCGGAAATACTTTAAATTCAGAACCTGAGCCAGAAAAGAATTTACTAAACCATTCGTATAAATGAAGCCTCAAGTTTTGGATATATACTATCATTCCCTCAAGCAGGATTACAATAATATTTAGTATAATAAATAGAGGGATTGCAGCAAATAATGGAAGATCCAGAGCCAAGTTAACAACAATAAGTAATGATGAGTGAACTGTAAGCAGAACCGCCAATCTTGTATAACTAAGAATGTTAGATAAAGAACCTGCAATCTTTTCTATTCCTCCATCAATTAAATGAACCAACATGGTCATTGGTATACTTTCTTTAGGAGCACGGCCAGTAATAATGAGAATAGGCTTTCCGATTACCAATACGAACAGACCTGCCAACAACAATGAAGTAGAATATAGAGAAATCGTGGAAATAGGAATGGTCAGATAACTTGTCAGACCAGGGAGAAATCTCTCAGTAATGAAGAATATAGGAGCTTCTCTTTGGGAAGTAAATAATTGATCAATCTTAAATTCAGTTCCGATGAACGAGAACATTAAGAATACAAATCCTACAAACATAGCGAATACAGGTATAGTTTCAATAGCAAGTTCGCTATATTCGCGATTTTTGACAGTATTATAGATTGATATTAAATTACCAATAGTAAGGTGAAGAATTCCAAGTAGTACGGAAATTTTTAGAAATGTACGTAAAGCAGAGATTTCGATTGAAGCCAAATGACCCTCGCTGCGATGTATAAAGTGTATAATCGGATGTTCAATAAAATCAAGGTGGGCAATAGATGCAATCGGAATCACTTTATGAAGTTCTATACCAAAAGCTTCTCCAATAAGAACGCCAAAAAATATAGCAACGACACCTGAAAGTGACAATATCTGACCCCAAGACTTGAGAAAAGGGGCTTTGCGATATAGTAGGAATAGTCCAAATAATAATAGAACTAATCCATGACCTACATCTCCAAACATCATACCATAAAATATTGGAAATGATAAAGCGACAAGAGAAGTTGGGTCGAATTCTCCATAACGAGGAGAACCTTGATTCAATGTAACCGACTTGAAAGCATTAGTGATAGGAAGATTATTCATCAAGATTGGAGCGGCTTTATGATTTGAATCATGATGGTCATATTTGTTTACATCTTCATAGATAATAATCCAACTAGCAAATAAATTATCAAAAGAAGATTTAAGATTAGTAGGAATAAACCCGTTAATTACGGCAAAATATTTCAATTCTCCAGTTCTTTTAACCAATTCACAAGAATCATACAAAGTTTTAGAAAGTTCAAAATATGACAAAATATCTGATTCATTTTCTTTGCATAATGAATCGATTTCAGATTGAATAGATTGAATAGAATTGAGTTGTTCTTTTAACGTTTGTTGGATTAGATCGTTAGCTTCAATAGGATTTTGGGGTAATTCTTCAGGAATAGCAAAACTTTCTGATTCATACAATTTAAGAACTTTATCAACATTAGCAGAATCAGATTTTTGAACCGCTACAAGAACAAGACTTTTTTCAGAAGAGAGTGGAGAACTAGAAAATATTGCATTATCAAAACTACGTTCGATTTCAGGTATATCCTTGGTATTACAAATACTAAGATTTATACTCAATAAATTAAATTTGTTAATTTTATCAAGGTCAATAGAATAATTGGAAAGTAGTTTTATTGCTTCAAGATTGGCTTCGTTTTTAGAAATTTCCTCTTTGAGAAAGTTTAGTTCTTTCAGTTTTGTAGTAAAATTATCTATAATAGGTGAAGCATTAGTTTCAAGTTTATTCATCATATCAGGCCAACGATCCAAGTCAATTGTTTGAGACGAATCTTTATAACCAGATTTAAGAACTTCCATTACGCCAGGGTTAAGTTGTAGATTTAGTTCTTTTATTATATCAGAAATTTGAACGTAAATTTTAAAAGAGCGTTTGGAATAATCGGTCAATAATTCGTCATAAGTACTCGAGTCAGGTTGGGCTGAATGAAAATAGTCAAATTTAGACAATTGTTCCATTGCATTTGGAACGTGAGAACGTGGAAGAATGACAGAAACTTTAGTAATTTTAGATACGCCCATACATCAACACCTGATAATATTTTTTGGTTTGACCTATTTATAAATTCTACACTATTATGATTAATTTCTATTGATTAAAGATAAAATTCTTTTTGGGCCAAAAGATGCAAGCAAAAAGACAGTAACAATTAGAAGTAAAACAGGAATCACTACATTAACAGGTAATTCTTCATCATCGATAACAGGTTCTTCCGCAACTGAATCAAGAATAGGAACCATTGGACCTCCACGTATCTTTAATGAGATAAAAACGCCAGAAACAGGTTGACCATACCGGTCATCCAGACCTCCAACAGGCTGAAAAATGTATTGTTCGCCAGATGCGGCAGCACCAATAGTAGGAGTTGTTCCTAATGAAGCGCCCACGTATTTAGAGTAGATGAATTCGCCAGTTTCTGCACTGAGAGAATAAAATCGACCGTCGTTAGATCCAAAGATTACCATGTCTCCGGTTGCCATTAATCCACCTCTATGTGGCCCATCGAGATTATATTTCCAATCAACAGAGCCGTTAGATGCGTCAATAGCATAAACGGTGGAATTAATTGGCAGTTCTGCAGTTCGATCCATTCGCCAATCAGGAATTATTCCGGATTGATTTCTACGAACTTGAACTTTGTATGGAAGTTTAGTCATGTCTTGAGCTCCAAATGAATCTAAGTCATTTTCAGGACTTTCTTCTGGAACCATGTAATCACAATAATTTGTCGATATATAGTAAATTCGGCCATAGGCAAAAGCAATTGCTCCGCCAGTTCCACCTGTTATTCCTGGACATTGCCAATATGAATCCAAGGAAGGTTCTGTAACCCATTTTTGGTTAACATCTACCTGAGAATTAAGTGAATCATCAACGTTTACAAATTTCAAATCAGGGGGAAGAAACGACCAGATAAGTTCGCCGTCGGCAGCGTCTAGTGCAAGTAATCTACCGTCATCGCAAGCTTTGAACAATACTTTTCGATCGTCAATGTTTCCAAGAACGGTATTCCAATTACAACCGTGTCCATAAAGATCGTGAGGTGATGCTTGATAATACCAAATTAGTTCTCCTGTATTGATGTCAAGTGCAAGGATTGAAGATGAAAAGAGATTTGGTCCTGGACGATTAGCTGCATTGAAGTTTGGTGCAGGAGAAGATGTTCCTACATAAACAATTCCAGCTTCTTCATCAATAGCCCATTGGCCAGTTGCAATTCCTACTCCAACATTTTTTGCATCTCCCCAATCATCAGGAGTTGGGTCGACGTTTCCTATACCTTTATACTTCATTGCCCAATCTTTTTCACCGCCAGATGGAGGCATAAGGAAGAATCTCCAAAGTAAGTCTCCAGTATCGACGTTATAACCTGCAATGAAACCTCTGCCAGAGTCTGCTTTGCCACTAACAGTAGTGCCAGTAACTAGAATTCGAGTGTTGGGATCTACAACAGGACTGCTGAATAGTTGTCCACCATAGTAACCTTCGTTTCCTTCAATATTTGAGCACATTTGGCCTCTGGTTAGCTCTCCTCGGAAATCAGGAGCTCCTGTCAGATAGTCCAAGAACACCATACCGCAGTCAGCAGTAGGAAATATGAGATAATCGTCAAAAATAGTCAGTTCTTCAAGAACGCCAGGTCTATGAGGTTTGATCTCGGGATAATCAATAATTATGTCAGTCATATTCATCGGATAAGTATAAAACCACAAAGGTTGGCCAGTTTGAACATTGTGTACAAAAACTGCATTGAAGCTAGTTACCATGTAGATAAGGCCATTATAGACAAGTGGGCGAGCACGCATACCTGGATAAAGTTCAACTCCTGGAACGTCAGGAGGGATAATAAACGCATTAGTCCATTCGTCGGCAAGGTGTAGAATTGTATCAGAAGTAATTTGATTTTGCGGGCTAAAGTTAGTTTGTTTAATATCATAATTAGAACTACTCCAAGCAAAGCCACGATCGTCGTCGGATTGTGCAACTACATAAGAAGTGGAAAGACTTGCAATTATCAGTACGAATAAGAGAAAAACAGATATGTATTTGTTTAGGAAGTTCAAACTATAAGGAATATCAAGTAACTTGAATTTAAACGTTAATAAAATTAGTGAGATTATTAATAAGAACTAGTAAATCATTAAATCGAGTTTTTCAAGTCTAGTGTGGAGTTTTTTAACCGCAGTATAAATATCTTTTTCTTGCTTAGTGCCAGTACAGACAAGTTTGCCACTAGAAAATATCAAAAATACAGCTTTTGGTTCACTAGCCCTAAGGATTACACCAGGAAATTGTTCTGGTTCATACATAGAACGAGGTAATTGTCTAGCAACTTCTTCCAAGTCAATTTGACCTCCCAAATCAACAGAAGCAACTATATTTTGTACTTCGCAAATTGGTTTATTTTTAATTTTAATACCGCCTTTCTTTAGTTCTTTCACTACTTTATTGATAGCAATTACTGCTTGCTCTTCTGAACGAGAACCTGTACAAACCATTTTTCCAGTTCTGAATATTAAAGTAGAAGTTTTTGGTACTTTTATTCGGTATACTAGTCCAGGAAATCTGTCAGGATTATATTCAGTTGATTCAAAAGTAGTGTTTATTTCAACCAAATCAACACTTTGACTTAGATTACCAGTTGCAACAACATTTTCTACACTTATCACCGATTTAGTCTTAGGCAAAACTATATCATTATCGATAGTTCAACTATAAAAGCATTGAATCGGGATAACAAGTTAGAGATACATACAAGGCTTAAATTTTACTTGTTGAAATTATATAATTGTGTCATATCCATTCATCATAGCATTTGATTCAATTGATTCTATTGCAAGTATATTATGGTTACCCATATTCATGTTTCTAATATTATACGGTCAAAAAATTCAAATGTTTATGATTCTAAGAAATGTTGGTAAGAAACTATCCCAATTAGAAGAATGGAATGTCAATTCAAAGAATGCCGTATTAGAAAGTTTAATTGAAAAAAGCGATGATAAAGAAATTGTAAAAGAAAGATTTAACAGATTGTTGTCTTCTTTTGTAATACCGCCGGTATCAATCGATCCAAAAGGAATCATAGTAAAATTAGAACACATACTAAATACACAAGAAGACAACATGAAGGATGAAATAAAATTAATGACAAAAGACTTGGACGATGTAGAAATCAGCGTATTGATGAATTTAGTAGAAGTTTCACTAGGAATTAACTTAATGTACAAATATATACGTCATTTTTACATAAGCGGAAAGAAGACAGGGAATATGATGATAATTGCGCAAATTCAGATGATATTACCGCAAATCATGGAGCATGCAGAAGCATATAATGCAGCCATACCTTCACTTAAATCGAAAAAACCGATCGGAGATGGAATAGGACCATTAGTTGCTTCGAAACTAAGTGGAGACTCAGAAAGCAAGGAAATAGTAAAAGATACAACACTAAATGAAATAGTTATCGAGAATAGAAATGCATACATAATAAAAGCAAAAGGTCCAGGAGGAAATGTGGGTAAACCTGGTGAAGCGATTAAAAAAGTTGTAGAAGATAAGAAGGACATTTCATTAATAATTACAATAGATGCTGCATTAAAATTAGAAGGAGAGGACACAGGAGAAGTTGCAGAAGGAATAGGAGCTGCAATTGGAGGTCCTGGAATAGAAAGATACAAGATTGAGGAAATTGCAACGAATAATAAAATAAAATATTTAGCAATTGTAACTAAGATGTCGGAAAAAGAAGCAATTACTGGAATGAAGGGTGAAATAGAAAAATCTGCAGAAATATTATTGACTAAAGTAAAAGAAACAATTAATCAGCATTCCAAAGATAATCAAAATATAATAATTGCAGGCATTGGAAACACGTTAGGTGTTAAATGATTAATCTAAAAAGTTTGAGATTCCAAGAGACAGCAACAAGTAACAAAAGAACATAACAAAGAACGCAAGAAAGAAATCTAAAACATTTGCGTCAGGTATACCCAATACAAGAAAATTCGGTGCAATAAGTACCAATATCAATGAACCTAAAAAATACAAATACGATTTAGTTCTCATAATAATTTTATCAATTATGACTTAATTAACTTT
>CAZKFJ010000018.1:0-13806 GCA_964552125.1 uncultured Nitrosopumilales archaeon
AATTACTCAAAGAACAGTCTTCTCAATTTCAGAAAAAGGCGAATCGGCAAGAGGAGTACCACAGGTAAATTATGAGGATATCGGAGGATTAAGAAATGAAATTAGAAAAGTAAGAGAGATGATTGAATTGCCTTTAAGGCATCCAGAAATATTTGAAAAATTAGGAGTTGAAGCACCTAAAGGCATACTGTTATACGGTCCTCCTGGAACAGGTAAGACGTTATTAGCTAAAGCAGTAGCAAACGAGAGCAGTGCGCATTTCATCAGCATTAGTGGACCTGAAATCATGAGTAAATTTTACGGTGAATCTGAAGCTAGATTAAGAGAAATCTTTAAAGAAGCAAAAGAAAAATCACCAAGTATAATCTTCATAGATGAGATTGATTCAATAGCTCCAAAAAGAGAAGAAGTTACAGGTGAAGTAGAAAGACGAGTAGTCAGCCAACTTTTATCTTTAATGGACGGATTAGAAGGCAGAGGAAAAGTAATAGTAATAGCAGCGACAAACAGGCCAAATGCTATTGATCCAGCATTAAGAAGACCAGGAAGATATGACAGAGAGATAGAAATCAAGGTACCAGATAAAATAGGAAGAGAGGAAATATTGGCAATACATTCAAGAGAAATGCCTCTTGATGAAGATGTAGACATAGATGAGTTGGCGTCCAAAACACACGGATATGTAGGAGCAGATTTAGAAGGCCTGTGTAAAGAAGGTGCAATGAAAACTCTCAGAAGACTATTACCAGATATGAAATTTGATGAAGAGAAGATTTCTGTAGAATTTTTAGAAAATGTACGAGTTATAATGGATGATTTCAACAAAGCGCTAAGAGAGATAACACCGTCGGCGATGAGAGAAGTTTACATTGAGACGCCAGATGTAGATTGGGCAGAAATTGGTGGTTTGGACACTATTAGAAAAGAGATACAAGAAGCAGTAGAATGGCCTTTGAAATATCCCGATGCATATGAGAAAATCGGTTATGCGATGCCAAAGGGTGTAATGTTGCATGGACCATCGGGCACAGGAAAAACATTAATTGCAAAAGCAGTTGCAAAAGAAAGTGGAGCGAATTTTATCAGTGTTAGAGGTCCAGAATTACTTTCAAAATGGGTTGGAGAATCAGAAAGAGGAATAAGAGAAGTATTTAGAAGAGCAAGACAAGCATCCCCATGTGTGATATTCTTTGATGAATTAGATTCATTAGCTCCACTAAGAGGAGGAGGTGATGGAAGTCAAGTATCAGAACGAGTAGTAAGTCAATTATTAACAGAAATTGATGGAATACAATCATTAGACAGCGTATTAGTATTGGCGGCGACTAATAGAATAGATATGATAGATCCTGCATTATTAAGAGCTGGAAGATTTGACAAATTATTATACATTGGACAGCCAGAAAAAGAAGCAAGAGAAAAAATTCTAGGAATTCATTCTAAAGGAAAACCACTAAGTAACGAAGTAAATATGGCAAAAATTGCAGAGTTAACAGAAGGATTTAGTGGTGCAGATTTAGCATCAGTGGTTAATACTGCAGTTTCCAGCGTATTACAAAATTTCGTTAGCAAATACAATCCTGAAGAAGCCAAAGAGCACATAAAAGAAGCGATAGTGACGATGAATGATTTTGAATCGGCGGTAAGAAAAGTGAAAACTTCAAGAGATGGAAGACCTGTTGAAAAGTCACCGATGTCTTTTATGAAATAAGAATAACTAATGTAATCATTAGGAATGCTTTTATTGTTAAAAAAATATCAAGAATAAGTGCATAGCATTTTTATCATAAAATTTATTGAAACCATTCTCGAATACATACAATTATTTGTAGAGAATTATGGATTTTATGGTGTTTTTATTGCAATGTTTATACAAGCATTAATTCCTATAGCAATTCCATCAGATGGAATAATAATAGCGGCAGTATTATTGAACATAAATCCAATTATGATAATTATTGCTGCATCTTTAGGATCAACCGCAGGAGGAACAATTGGATTTATGATAACAAGAAAGGGAGGGAAACCAATAGCGATAAAATTCATTGGAGAAAAAACAATTATGCGATTTGAAAATTGGTTCGATAGATGGGGAAATTATATAATAGTATTCGGTAGAGCTGCACCATTTTTATCAAGTGATGCAATTGCATATGCTGCAGGGTTGACAAAAATCAACATTAAAACATTCATAATATTGGCATTAATTGGTATAATATTACGAAGTATATTATTAGTATACTTGGGCGATCTTGTAAATGATTATATTCCCGATATATTCTAGAATAATATTTTATTACATCATACCCATGCCAGGCATACCGCCCATTCCTCCCATACCGCCCATGCCGCCATCGGCGCCTGGAGGTGGAGCAGGAGTCTTGGACGAAGCAACTACATCGTCAATTCGTAATAACATTCCAGCTGTTTCAGTAGCAGCTTTAATTATCTGTTCTTTGACAACAGTTGGTTCATATATTCCCAATCTTTCACAATCATCTACTTGACCTTTAACAACATTAACGCCATACCATTTATGACCTTGGCCATGTGCTGCAGCAATTTGTACTTGCGTATCAATTGGATCTAAACCTGCATTTTCTGCTAAAGTAATTGGAATTATTTCCAATGCTTCTGCAAATTTTTGAACTGCCAACTGTTCTCGGCCATTTAATTTATTTGAATATGCTTTAAGCAATCTAGAGATCTCAGCTTCAGGAGCTCCACCACCAACAACAATTGATGGTTTAACCAGAACGTCTTTAACAACCATTAATGAATCATGAATTGAACGATCAGCTTCATCAACAACTCTTTGAGTTCCGCCTCGAATTAGAATTGTTACCGATCTTGGATTCTTGCAGCCTTCTACAAAGACCCAGTTATCTTCTTCGATTTTACGTTCTTCTACTACTTGTGATGTTCCCAAATCTTTTTTACCTAAATCTTCAAGATTAGTAATTATTCTAGCACCTGTTGCACGAGATAATTTTTCCATATCACTCTGTTTAACACGTCTAACAGTAAGAATTCCTGCTTTAGCAAGATAATGTTGTGCAGTGTCATCAATACCTTTTTGGGTAACTAAGACATTAGCACCGACTTGTTCAATTTTATCCACCATATCTTTCAGCATTGTACTTTCTTGGTCAAGAAATGCTTGTATTTGATCAGGATTTGTAATATTAATTTTAGCGTCGAATTCTGTTTTTTCGATTTCAAGTGGAGCTGCAACTAATGCAATCTTAGCATTATCGACTTTTCTTGGCATACCTGCATGAATAACTTCCTTATCAAGAATTATTCCTTGAATCAAAGAAGTATCTTTTAACATTTCTCCAGCTTTCTTTTCAACTTTGATATCATCAATATCAACGGTATATTTGCCATCCACATTATCGGCAACAGCAAGTACTGCATCGGTAACAATTTGAGACAATGAATCAGATTCACGCCAAATAAGTTTAGAAGCCATACTAGTTTTTGCGACTTTTTTAAGCCATTTCTTATCTCCTGGAGTAACTTTTATAGCAATTTCGTCAAGAATTCTCAATGCCTCTTTAGCTGCTTTTTTATAACCATCAACGACAATAGTTGGATGAACTTCTTTGTCAATTAATTCTTCAGCTTTTCCAATTAATGAACCTGCAAGAATTACAACAGACGTAGTACCATCTCCTACTTCAGTATCAGCTGTTTTTGATACTTCGACCATCATTTTAGCAGCTGGATGTTGTACGTCAATTTCTTTAAGAATAGTTGCACCATCATTTGTGATAGTAACATCTCCCATTCCATCAACTAACATTTTATCCATACCGCGTGGTCCTAATGAACTTCGAATTATTTCAGAAACGACCTTAGCGGCCATAATATTATTCTTTTGTGCCTCTCGACCTTTTGTTTGACTAGATCCTTCTTTTAATATAATAACAGGTTGTCCGTTTGGGGCAACTCCGATGTTTGCTTGTTGTGCCATATATCAAAATGTTTGTTAGACATTGTATTTAAAGTATCATGTGGATTTTCATATCCCACAATCGTTTTCTTCAATTCGATCTGGGTCAAAAAGACAAGAGTAGCATAAATTTTCAATTAGATGTGCTTCAGTTGTTGGAAGAAATTCATCTCCACATAATGAACAAGCAGTCATACCAGTAATACATAGTATTAATTATAATTAAGTAGATCGAGTAACAGGTACATCTTTAACTACAATTGATGGAGCTAAAACAGGAGTTTCTACTTCCCACCAACTAATCCACTTACGAGTTTTAGATAAAGAATCAATATTAGATAATTGTCTAGGAATTTCATCACTAATTCTAATACCTTGAATAGGAGTTGTAATTTTTCCATTACTAATAACAAAACATGCATCTCGAGGCACTGTAGAATATGAACCCGCAGCAGGATTTTGGAATCTCGTATACCAATTATTAGTAATCAAAAGACCATTTTCTATTGAAGATAGTTGTTCTTCAAAGGTAGAAGAACCAGAAGAGACTTCAAGGTTCCAACACCAAGGAGACATAATTCCTGCATTGCCCGTAGAATCAACGCCATATTTTCTGGCAGTAGATACATTATGAAGGTAATTTTTCAATATGCCATTTTCTATAATATTTGTAGATTGTGTAGGAACTCCTTCGTCATCAAATCGACGATTATATATTCCATTCTGAGGATTGCCATGATCAGAAATTGATAAAGCGTCAGATGAAACTTGAAGATTCATTTTATTCGCGAGAAATGAATCACCAGAATCAACGGAATCGGCAGAAGCAGCATGACCTACAAATTGAAATATGTCCGCAGCGACGGTCGGTGTAAATAGGATATCGTATTTTCCTGGTTCGCATCTTTTCGGATTCATGGATGATTTAGCATATTCTCCCGCATCAAATCCAGCATTTGAAGAATCGATGTCATTTATTGAAGAAGCGCAAGACAAACCATGGCCGCTGGATTTAGATTCAGTAAAAGCACGAACGTTCAATAAATTAGTTATCGATTTGTCAACAGATTCAATACCTGTAGACGTCTTAAGAAATATTTCGGAAGTTGTACTAGTAAATGAACCACAAACTCTTGAAGCTCCAGATTGTAATCCATGATTTATTGAATTTTCAACATGGTCAATTATTGATTCATAGTTAATAGATTGAGAGACATTCATACTTGGAATTTTACCATAGTCAAAAGGTCCAGAAGGAAGACTGGTATAATCATTATTTATAGGAGAATCAATACAATATTGGAATAATGAATCAATGTATGCAAGAATTGAACGTTCGTCTAAATTATACAACACGCCGCTAGCACGTTTTTTATCCTTGCCAATATAGATTTCAATCGAGATATTTTCAATAATATCAAAGACATTTACAGAATTATTGCTGAACCGAATTAAATCCTCGTGATCCTTAGACAAAAGTAATGAATAATCATCAGAATCAAGAGAGGAGATTTTCTTTTCAATTATAGAAATAATATTATCAATATTCATGATCTTGTACCTACTCTTAGATTTCGTAATCGAACATCAGGTGCGCCAGTCCATACAGGAGCTCCCTGCATAGGTTCGCCTTTACCGCAATTAGCAGCTTTAAAATCAAGATTTTTAGAACGTGCGTCAACTGAAGACCAAAATTTCTTTGATGTAAGCTCCAAGACAGGAGACTTAACATGAGCGTCCAATTCACCATTTATAATTCTATAAGCTTCAAAGCCCACGTATCGTTGATTCTCACGTCGATCATCAATATTCCATTCCATGAAATTTTTAATATAAACACCGTTCTTTATGTCTGATAGTAATTCGTCCAACTCAAAATTACCGGGTTCAATGAAAGTGTTAGACATTCTAATAATCGGTTCTTTATCAAATTCAACACTTCGTGAAGCAGCATTACTATGAATATTCATTTTAGAAGATGTTTCACGGTTATGTAATAAATCCGTAATTACGCCATCAGTGATTAATTCACGTTTTTTTGATTCGACACCCTCGTCATCGTACAAATAGAATCCCATAGATTGAGGGAGTGTTGGGTCGTCACTTACACATACTTCATCACTTCCGATTCGAGTACCAATACAATCAAAATCAAGATATGATTCGCCAGCTTGAGCTGCCTCTCGCCCCAAGATTCTATCTGCTTCAAATGGATGTCCGCATGATTCATGTGCAACCAAACCTGCGATATCGGGACCTACGACTACGTCAACAGGTTCTTCAAATTTTTCAGGTTTAGCTTTTATTGAATCGGAGGATGTATTCAATTGTTCAGGAATATAATTAGAAAGATCGAAAGTTTCTATAATTTCCCAACCCCCAGATCGACCCAATCCTGCATAACCTGCAGGGATACTGAATGCAGATAATTGTCCGTCGTATTTAGCAGTGATTAAACTATGAAAAGAAACTCTAGGGACACGACTCAATAATCGTGTTCCATCGGTATTAACATAAAATTTTTCTTCTATTGAGTTATCCAAGCCTAATGATCGATTTGTAAGAATAACATCAGAATCATATGAAGTAATATAATTATCGACTTCATTAAGAACAGATATCATATCATTAACGTGAACGTTTTCTAAATTTTCTTTCTCTATTGCAGACCAATTTTTCTTAATTGATTTTTCTTCGGAGAATATAATTGGGGATTTTGATATTTTTTTAGAGGATTTAGCTCTTGAAATAGTATTTTCTATGAGTTCATTAAGCGAATTATCAAACATATTAGTAGATGCAAAAACCATGACGCCATCATAAATCATTCGAATGCCAATTCCTTGTTTTTCGTATGAAATAGTAGGCTTAGAATCTCCATTTTGTAAAATGGCGGCAAGATGTTTAGTAGAATGAAACCTAGCTTCGGCATAATCTACATTATATTTTTGAGCTTCAGAAATGATTGAATGTAGCAGGTCCTCATATTGTAATAGTGAATTATCAGTCAATAGTAGATTATAATAATCCCAAGATATTAATTTTATTAATATGGTAAAAACCACCAAGGACAAATTTAATAAAGTAAAGATAGTCCCCGATACAAGCGTCATTATTAATCAGATTTTAACTGAAAAGATAGAAAAAGGGGAGATAAAAAACTCAGAAATAATCATTCCAATAGCTGTTTTAGATGAATTGCAAGCACAAGCGTCAAAGAATCAAGAGATAGGATTCTTGGGTTTAGAGGAATTAAAGAAAATAAAGGATATTTCTGCAAAAAAGAAAATTAAATTTCGATATCTAGGAACTAGGCCTTCTTTTGAAGATATTAAATTATCTAGAAGTGGAAGGATAGATGCAATAATTAGAGATGAGTCAATTAAAAATGATGCTATATTATTTACTGGAGATTATGTTCAAGCAATAGTAGCTGAAGCAATGGGTGCAAAAGTTAACTATATACCAAAAGTAATTGATAAAGAGAATAGTAATCTTGATAAATTCTTTAAAGATGAATTAATTTCTAGTGTCCACATAAAAGAAGGTATTCCAATTAGAGTGAAAAAAGGCCTACCAGGAGATATTGAACTTGTTTCAATAGGTAAGGAAATAGACGAAGAAGAAATCAATAAGATTATCAAGGACATAGAAGAATATGCAAGAGTTAGTAAAAAAAGAGATAAACAAATAATTAGAGATGGAGCAAAAGTAATTCAACTTGATAAATTCAGAATTACAATAACAATGCCGCCATTTTCTGACAAACCAGAAATAACTATAATTAAACCAATTAAAAAGTTGAAAATTTCTGATTACGACATACCTAAGAAATTAATGGAGAGAATTGAAGTTGCAGCAGAAGGAATACTTGTAGCAGGAAGTCCTGGATCAGGAAAGAGTACGTTTGCATCAAGTTTAGCTGAATTTTATTCCGCAAAAAACAAAATCGTAAAAACAATTGAATCACCAAAAGATTTACAGGTAAATCCTGAAATTTCTCAATATGGGCAACTAGAAGGTGATTTTGAAAAAACTGCTGAGATTTTATTGCTAGTTAGACCTGATTATACTGTGTTTGACGAAGTCAGAAAAACAAGAGATTTTATGATTTTTGCCGATTTGAGGCTATCAGGAGTAGGGATGATTGGAGTAGTACATGCAAGCAATCCTGTTAATTCTATTCAAAGATTCATAGAGAGAATAGAAATGGGAATGATTAGTAATATTGTAGATACAGTGATTTTTCTTAGAGATGGCAAGATAGAAAAGACGTATCAGTTAGAATTAGTAATGAAAGTGCCAACAGGCATGCTAGAAGCAGATTTAACAAGACCTGTTGTTGAGATTAGAGATTTCATAGATTCAACTTTAGAATATGAAATTTACACTTATGGAGAAGAAAAAGTAATAATTCCAGTTATTGAAATCGAAAAGAAAGAACGTCAAACTAAAGATGTCTCCATGAAGAAACTCAAAGAGAGTTATGCAAAATATGAAGGGGAGATGGATATAGAAATGTTGTCTTCCAAACGAGCGTTAATTAAAACGGATAAAAAGAATATTCCAGAGATAATTGGAAGAAATGGTCAGAATATCATGGATATGGAGAAGAGGTTAGGAATAAAGATTGATGTCGAGCCAAGTAATAATGCACTAGGCAGAAATATAAATCACGTAATCCATGAAACAGGAAATAATCTTGACATTTTATTCAAAAGAAAATTAGATGGCAAGACACTCAATGTATACATAGATGATCAATATATTCTATCAGCTACAGTTGGAAAAAAAAATAGAATCAGATTAGCAAAAGAATCAGATATAGGAAAGTCAATAATTAATGCAATAATTCAAGAACAGAAAATTATTGTAACTGAAGATGGACTAAAATAATTTATTTTTAAGGTTTTTCACATCATCTATAATTGAATAAACGAATACAACAAAACCAAATACCATAATTGCACGACTAACTTGTAGTATTGATTCTCCACGCCTTAATTGTTCGAGTAATTCTTCTTCCCCTAATACTATGAGTTCTTCATTTTGTACGGCATCAGGAACTCGACCTGCTATTGATTCAATTCGATAATTATCAAGCATAATTAAATTCTCAATGGCATTTTGGAAAGCCATATATCCAAAGACTAAGAAAAATAGACCAACTATAAACAAAAATTTTTTCATATGTTATTTCCTATTTTCTAAAATTGTTTCCAACCAATTTATCCCTTGTGTAGTAATTCGAAACATAATTTTTTTATCTACATTATCTTTATCCACGTAACATAATTTTTGTAATTCGCTTAGACGAGAACTAACCGATTTTGGATTGAGATTTGTTAATTCACACAAATCAGCTATAGATGTAAATGAATTGGATGTTTTTTCGGCTAGAAAGCCAGCATGATTTGCAAGTAGTTGAAGAGCGATCTTTTCGCGATCGCTTAATTTTTTCGAAGAAATCCAGATTCTTGGGCCTTCTGGAGTAATTTTTATCAAATTGTGGAATTTTGAAAGTATATCTTCCAGGGAATAATTAATTAGAATTTTTTGTGCAAGATCCAGACCAGGTATTGATTTAAGTAGAAATTCATTGACAGAGTGCAATACGTCGTTAGGATGGCCTTTGAAGTCTATTGTTGTATCTTCGTGTTTTATTGTTATGGAGATATCGTTCATAAAATCACGTAAGAATTACTAATAGGAAGAATTTGGTAATTTTTCAGTCGATGATAAAAGGGAATTAGATGCAGTGTAGACGTAGTCTCCAGTATTACTTTTGAATCGACGGAGTCTTCCTGATTTAGCCATTCTTAATAGTGTAACAGCTACAGTTTGCTTAGGATACATCAATCCGTATAATTGTAGGGTTTCTCGAATTTCATTGAGTTTTTTAGGCTCGTTGGACCAATTGCTAGTAAATAATTTTAATAATACATCAGTAAGAGAATCGGATTTATTGATAACAATTTCAGGCGGGGCAGAAGGTTGATTTTCAACAGAGTTATCCGACATGCGAATGTTTTCTTCTGTAGAATCAGTTCCAGAAATATTTGAAATAGATTGAATAATATTGGGAATCTGAGAAATAATATCTGGAAGATTGTCAATGTCGCACTCAATGTCAACTTCCGTATTAGAAATTTTTAATTTTATTCGGGTAATAGAAGCTGTCATCAGATTATTTGGCAAAAATCTGTATATTAATCTATGCTACCGGAGGTCTTTTTTGTACATATCGGTAATTTCGCATTGAACCATTACGAGTCAATATGTTTTCTCGAACGAGATCTTTAAGTGAATGAGAAATACTTGTTTTATCGTAATGATAACCACGTCTCGACAATTCTTCGTCAACTTCGGAAAGATTTCTCTCTCCGTTAAACCAATTTTCTTGCCATAATAATTCAATGAGGTCTCTGCAGATTACATGCTCGGTAGATTTTTTAGACTTGGTAGGAATGGAAGTTTTCAAATCAGGGGAAGGAGGTTTAAGCGAAGTATTTGTATCGATGCCGCTAATTACATTTTCAACAGTTTGTTTAACTCGGTCTTCTGGGCAAGTAATTTCAACTTCCCAACTGCCATGTTTCAATTTCACTGTAATTTTATCTTTATCTGTCAACTTTATCCTTATTGTGCATCTTGCACAACATTTATATTTGAATGTTTCTTTATCCATGTTGGGCAAGATGGGCATGAAATATAATATGAGTAAAAATCAAACAAGTATCATTGAATTACTAGATAATATAGAAGTTTCTGAAAATAAATCAAGCGAAAAAGACGATTTTGTAAAAGTATTGAATAAATTAGTTGAGATAAAATTAAATGAGTTGGGAAAAACATATTTCGAAATCATAAAAGAAAACAAAAATAGAGAGAATCAACTAAAGAAACTTAATGCATGGGCAATCTGGCTTGAAGAAAATGATGAATTCTTACAATAAATAGATATTAGAAACTTCGCTGATTAACGTATTGTATTGGAAAGTTCAGATGTCGATATTATAGCAAAAATTGCAGGAAATGTAGTAGTAAGCAATAATCCAGGAGAGATGTTAAAGATTTGGAGAAAACGATTAAAGATTAAACAAACTAATTTAGCTAAAAAAATGAATGTTTCTCCATCTGTATTAAGCGATTATGAAAGTGGAAGAAGATATTCGCCTGGAATTGTTTTTATAAAAAAATATATAGAATCACTAGTCATACTTGATAAATCAAATAATAAAACATTGAATAGGCTTTTAAAAGAAGATCATTCGGCGATATTAGGAATTGGGGAATTTAAGAAGCCAATAACTGCAAAAAAATTAAAAAAAATATTAAACATAGACGTATTAAATAGAGACAAAGAACTAGATACAAAAATATATGGATATACCATTGTAGACAGCATCAATACAATCTACATGTTATCGGGAATTGATTTTTATAAGATATTTGGAGCAACGACTGAGAGGGTTTTAATATTTACAAGAGTGGGAATTGGCCGGTCGCCATTAGTTGCAATAAGAGTTTCTCAATTAAAACCCAGAATGGTAATATTACATGGTCCTAACAAAATAGACAAATTAGCAATAGACCTAGCAGATAAAGACAAGATAATATTAGGGCTTACAAGAGATAATGAAAACAGTATTAAAGAAAAATTAATCAAATTATGACCCCTTATATATAAAGCGATTTGAAAAGAAACAATGTTGATAGATAGTCAGTATCTAATATTTACTGCAATAATTCTAATAGCTTCTATAATTGTATTAAAATTAAAAATATTGGATTTTATAGGAACTATAAGTTCAATATTCATGGGAAATTTGATCTACATAGTAACAGGAATTGGAGGGTTTATTTTAGTAGTAGAGTTTTTTGTAATTGGATTCATATGTACAAGATTTAGGTTTAAACAAAAACGAAGAAAAGGAATAGCGCAAGAGAAAGGAGGAATAAGAAGTTGGCAGAATGTAGTAGCAAATGGTTTTGCGTTTTCGCTTTTTGGAACAATATACTATCTAACAAATAATGAATTATTCCTAGTTGGATTTATTACGGCGATAGCAATTGCAACAGGAGATACGTTAGCAACAGAAATTGGCCTATTAAGTTCAAAAAAACCTCGATTAATAACTAATTTCAATGAAGTTGAAACAGGAAAATCAGGAGGAATAACTGTATTAGGGTCATTAGCGTCAGTTTTAGGAATTATGATAATTATCATATCATCGTCCGTAAATGGATTTTCGTTTAATATGAATATAATAATATTATCAATTTTTGGAGCAATATTTGGAACATTTATTGATAGCATAATAGGAGCTACGATTCAAGCACAATATTTTTGTGATAAATGTAATAAATTTACTGAATTATCAATTCATCACGAACAGCAAAATAAATTAATTAAAGGATATTCATTCATAGACAATAACATTGTGAATTTATTATCAACGCTATCGGGTTCTATAATATCCATATTATTGATTATAGTATTCTACTAATTTATTACGAATTTCAGAAACAGAAACGCGAATCTGTTCCATAGAATCTCGATATCGAATAGTGACGTCGTTATTTTCTATAGAATCAAAATCAATAGTAATACAAATAGGAGTGCCAATTTCATCTTGTCTTCTATATCGCCTACCAATAGAACCTGAAGAATCATAAAAAGATTGAAAATCCAATTTCAAACTATTGAAAATCTTCTTTGAGAAAGCAGGAAGGTCATTTTTATTCGATAGCGGGAATATTGCCACGTCATAAGGAGCCAATCCAGGTTTAATTGATAAGAGAAATCTTTCTCCGTCTTTTTTATATGAATGTTCAACGATTGAGTATAAACTACGATCAACACCCATAGAGATTTCAAATACATGTGGAAGAACCTTCTCTTCATTATCAAGTATTTGAAGGTCTTTTCCGCTAATTTTTTGATGACTACTAAGATCGTAATCAGTACGATTATTACATGCGACTAATTCAAGCCATCCAACCGAAGTAAGAACTTCAAAATCAAAAGAATGAGTAGCGTAAAATGCACGGTCGTCGTCTGGAAGAATACGAAAACGAGTTTTTTCCAATTCAATTCCATTATTAATGTAGAATTGTTGAACTAATCCTAAATAATAGGCAATGAATTTATTTGGAAGGATGCCGCGATTAACTAATTCCGAGCATGAATCAGTAATAATCTCATTGTCGGAAATATGGATATTCAATATTGTATTAGAAACTTCAGAGAATTCATCCAAATCATCGACGCTATTAGGGTTAAAGAACACTTCAATTTCTGCCTGATAAAATTCGCGTAAACGAAGTAAACTTTGACGAGGAGATATTTCATTACGAAAGCTCTTGCCAAACTGTGCAATGCCAATTGGTAATTTAATTCTCATGGTTTTTGAAAGACGAAGAAAATCAACAAATATATTCTGGCATGTTTCTGGACGAAGATAAGAAGCATCTCCTTTTGGACCGATGCCAACGTCATACATCATATTAAATCGAGTGACAGGAGAGAGGGGGTTTTTACACTTGAGGCATTTAATGTCAAGAGATATAATTTTTTCATTGTAATCTTCATTAGATAATTTTTCAGAAACCATTTCTCCAGAAATATCAGATATCATTCTATCAGCCCTATAAACAGACTTGCATTCGTTACAACGAACTATTGGATCGGAAAAATTCTCAAGATGGCCAGATGCAACAAAAACATTTTTTGAAAGGATTTGACTACCATCTATTTCAATCATTCCGTCTCTACGTACTATATTCTTTCTCCAAGATTCAATGAATTTATTTCTAAAATTCACGCCCAAGGGTCCATAATCCCA
>CAZKFJ010000019.1:0-13770 GCA_964552125.1 uncultured Nitrosopumilales archaeon
AGTTAATGCGGAGGAAGGAAGGGGCCACGGCAGGTCAGTATGCCCCGAAACTCTTGGGCCACACGCGGGCTGCAATGGTAGGCACAATAGGTACCGAATTCGAGAGAATGAGGCAATCCCAAAATCCTACCCCAGTTGTGATTGAGGGCTGCAACTCGCCCTCATGAATCTGGAATCCCTAGTAACCGCGTGTCAACATCGCGCGGTGAATACGTCCCTGCTCCTTGCACACACCGCCCGTCGCTTCACCCGAGTTGGGTTTGGGGGAGATAGTGTCTTATTGACATTATCGAACCTAGGTTCGACAAGGGGGGAGAAGTCGTAACAAGGTGGCCGTAGGGGAACCTGTGGCCGGATCACCTCCTTAGAATAAAATAGTGATAGGGAGTGCAGTTTAACTAAAAATTTCAAGATGGCATATTTAGATGCAACTCTTCAAAGAACTTGAAGAGTGAAGGACGTAGTGTTTAACACAATTATCGTCGTGTAATGGTTGCGTATAGCGTATAGAGATGATCATAAACTACGCGTAGACGCTATTTGGTGGATTGATTGGCTTAAGTGGCTATGAAGGGCGTGCCAAGCTACGATAAGCCTCGGGGAGGTGCATGGAACCTTCGATCCGAGGATACCCGAATGGGACTTCCTTTTAAAAATTCTTCTTGGATTTTTAAAGTTCCAATTTATTGGAACGCGAAACCTTTGGAATGAAACATCTGAGTAAAAGGGCGAAAAGAAATCAATTGAGATCCCCTCACTAGCAGCGAGCGAAATGGGGATAGTCCAAACCGAATCTCTAATGGTAACATTAGAGAGATGTGGTGTATGTGCATTAACGCATACCTTTCAGTACTAGTTGAAGTAATCTGGAAAGATTCAACATAGAGGGTGATATTCCCGTAGACAACGTACATGGGAAGGTTAATGTTTTTGTTACTGAGTAACTGGCCTTGACAGTGGCTAGTGAATATGGGGGAAAGCAGCCTCCAAGACTAAATACAACTTAAGACCGATAGTGAATAGTATCGTGAGAGAAATCTGAAAAGTACCCTGAAAGGGGTGTGAAAAGCGCATGAAACCAAATAGTTACATAATTGTATGGCTTGAAAGGAACATTTGTGTTTTGCATTTGCTCGCAAGAGCTTTTGTAATACACGCGTTCTAGAGTTATACATTCCGTCTCGAAACACGGGCCAGGGAGTTTTTTGTTATGGCGAGCCTAAAAGTTTTAAGCTTGTAAGCGAAGGGAAACCGACATTCTGCATTTTTGATTATTCAATTTGAGAGAAGGGGTCTGAAAGGGCCTTTAGTCATAGCATTAAGACTAGAAACTCCGCGATCGTGCCTTGGGTAGGATGAAGCCTGGAGAAATCTGGGTAGAGGTCCGCAATGGTCTTGACGTGCAAATCAGTCACCTGACCTGAGGCAAGGGGCCAAAAGCCAATCTAGCGGAGTGATAGCTAGTTCCCACCGAAGTAGATCTCAGTCTAGCCTAAGTGGACATTGTTGGCGTTGTAGAGCACTGATAGAATTAGTTCGGAGGCTAACGCCTCTACTGTTCCTTCAAACTCCGAATGTGCCAATATGTAAGAAGCTTGGAGACGGGTTTATGTGGGGTAAGCCTCATAACCGAGAGGGGAGCAACCCAGACTATAGTTAAGGTCCCAAAATATTATCTAAGTGTCAAACGGAAGAGTGTGTTTGAACGAAGACAGCAGGAAGGTAGGCTTAGAAGCAGCCACCCTTTAAAGAATGTGTAACAACTCACCTGTCGAGTTCTTACGCCTCGAAAATGGACGGGGCTAAAGTTAATTACCGATACTATAGACCACGAATTATATCGTGTGTGGTAGGTGGGCGTAGAGAGTGGATAGAAGTAGGGTCGTGAGATCCTATGGACCGCTTTCTATTGCAGATCCTGGTGGTAGTAGCAGCGTAGTGAAGTGAGAATCTTCATCACCGTAGAAGCAAGGTTTTCCTGGCAACGCGTCGTCGACCAGGAGTTAGCCGGTCCTAAGTGTAATCCGAAGGGACTTACACGAATAGGGAAACAAGTTAATATTCTTGTGCCTTGGTGTAATCGTTAATTTATAGTATACGCTTCGAGATATGGTGAGCAGGGCCGTCGCCCTGTCTAATTATTCAAGGTTTAGGGAGTGTCGTAATGACGAGAACTATTCCGAGTTGAGAATGGCCAACCATTGGGTTGGTTCACTAAACTCTGGGGGACAATGAAAATTATTATAAATTGGTTATACTGAGTCCGTACCAAGATCCGACACTGGTGTCTTTAGGTTAGTAGCCTAAGGTGTATGGAGTACAAAGTAGGCGAGGGAATTCGGCAAATTAGTCCTGTAACTTCGGAAGAAAGGATACCTGCTTTTTTTATGAGGAATAGGGATAGCAGGTCGCAGTGACAAGGGGGTCCCGACTGTTTAATAAAAACACAGGAGACTGCTAGTCCGCAAGGATGTGTATAGTCTTTGAAACTTGGTCAGTGGCGGTACCTAAAACTCAAGTTCAATTGAGCTAAGGGCCGCTTAACACCGGGAGTAACTCTGACTCTCTTAAGGTAGCCAAATGCCTTGTCGGGTAAGTTCCGACGTGCATGAATAGTTCAACGAGGGCCCTACTGTCCCCGTCTGCAACTCCGTGAACCCACATTAGGTGGACGAACAGTCCATCGACTTCCATCGGGAAGAGAAGTCCCTGTGGAGCTTTACTGCAGCTTGTTGTTGTGATGCGGTTCTAATTTCAGAGAGTAACCGGGAGCCGTTATGCACATACTTTTGGGTATGTGATAGGCAAAAGTGTAACACCGGTATCTTAGAGTTACGTCACTAACCTCATTTTGAGGGACATCGGCAGGTGGGCAGTTCGGCTGGGGCGGCACCCCTTTGAAAAGATATCGAAGGGGCTCTAAGGTTGGCTCAGGTGGGTCAGAAATCCACTTTTGAGGGCAAGGCCAAAAGCCAGCCTGACAGGATTCTGAACAATAAAGAATTCTGCTGCGAAAGCATGACCTAGCGATCCTTCAAGTCCCCACTGTTGGGGGCTGGAGGTGACAGAAAAGTTACCCCAGGGGTAACAGGCTCGTCGCGGGTGAGAGCTCCAATCGACCCCGCGGTTTGGTACCTCGATGTCGGCTCTTCCCATCCTGGTTCTGCAGCAGGAGCCAAGGGTGGGGCTGCTCGCCCATTAAAGGGGAACGTGAGCTGGGTTTAGACCGTCGTGAGACAGGTCGGTCTCTATCTGATGGAAGCGGTGGTTGTCTGAGGGGAAGTTGATCTTAGTACGAGAGGAACAGATCAACGCGGCCTCTGGTCTACCGGTTGTTCGACAGAGCAATGCCGGGCAGCTAAGCTGTTGTGGATAAGAGCTGAATGCATCTAAGCTCGAAGCCACTCCCGAGAAAAGACAGCCTGTTGTTAATGATTTCTTTCGGGAAATTGTTGCAACAAAGAATCGTTATAGAAGATAACGTTGATGGTTTGGTAGTGTAAGCTAGAAGACTTCGGTCGACTAGTTAAGCTAGCCTTTTCCAATCATTCAAAGCGTTTTCATGTTCATTTCTATACCGCGTAAAAACTATTACACGACGAATTATTGTCCTTATTTTTTATATTCGATAAAATTCAATAACATCTAATGGATATTGACGTAGTTTTTGCTGATTATTCAATTAATGATATTTCTAAATTATCTTTAGTTGCTGAAGAAGTCGGTTTCAATTGTATTTGGACAAGTGAAACTAAACATAATCCTTTTCTTCCTCTTTCAATTGCATCTCAGAACACATCTAAAATTAAACTGGGCACTGCTATTTCTGTGGCATTAGCTAGAAGTCCGATGGTTCTTGCTTATACTTCTTGGGACTTGTCACAGCTTTCAAATGGAAGATTTTTTTTAGGTCTTGGTACTCAAGTCGGCGCTCATGTAAAACGTAGGTTCGGAATGCCTTGGAATTCCCCTGTTGCTCAACTTAAAGAAATTATCTCATGCATTCGTCATATATGGAACTGCTGGCAAACTCAATCCCCTTTAGATTTTAACGGAAAATATTACAAACTAAATCTTATGACTCCTTTCTTCAATCCTGGACCTATCGAATATCCAGACATTCCTATATATATTGCCGGAGTTAACGAAGCACTTTGTAAAACAGCTGGAAAATTATGCGATGGATTTCATGTTCACCCTTTGCACACTGAACAATACATTCAAGATCTTATTATTCCAAATATTAAATTAGGATGCGAATCTGCTGATAGAAATATTAAAGATGTTTCATTGAGTGGATCTGTTTTTGTTATAACTGGTCCAGATTCTGATTCTATGACGAAGACCAAGGAGTTTGTCCGATCTCAGATTGCTTTCTACTCGTCTACTCCAACTTATTCTAAAGTTCTTGAAATGCATGGCTGGGGAGAAATTGCCACTCAACTAAATAAATTATCTTCGTCTGGTAACTTTAGAGATATGCCCAAACTCATTACAGACGAAATCCTTGAAAATATAGCAATAATTGGAGAGCCTCATGAGATTGCTCCTCTGGCATTGAAGAAATATTCGGGACTCCTCGATCGTATTAATTTCTATCTCCCTTTCGACACAGATATGTCTCCTGAAATGTCTTATTGGTGGAAAAATACAATCCGCACAATTCAGTCTTAATTTACTTCATTATTCTTTCTGACGCAATTTTACAATATTCTTTTGATATATCTATATGAATAAAATTTCTATTGTTATTTGAAGCCACCGACGCAACTGTTCCTGTTCCTCCAAACATATCTAATATTGTATTTCCTTCATACGAATAGTATTTTATTAATCTGTAAATTAGTTCTTCTGGAAATGGAGCTGGATGACCTTTTCTATTTTTAGTCACTGGCAATATGTTCCAATGCCCATCTGAAAAACTAAGAAATTCATCTCTTGTAATATCTGATTTTGATTTGTCTCCTTCTAATTTCATTGAATTATTACTAAAGATTAATACATATTCCCAAGATGGAATTATATGCGGATTGCTTGGACTCTTCCAACTTCCCCAAGCTGTTCTTTTTAACATTGTTTGTTTATACCATAAAATTTCTGTTCTAAATATCATTCCTATTTCTCTTAGTCTATTTGATAAATCGTGATGCAGAGGTTTAAAATCTCTAATTCCTGTTGGACCAATATTTAATGCAAATCTTCCTCCATCTATTAAAACTCTTTTTGTTTCAATCCATACTTCTGATAACCAATCAAGATATTCTTCATATCCCATCAAATCATTATGCTCATCATATTCCTTTCCTACATTGTAAGGAGGAGATGTTATAGCTAGATGCACAGAATTCGACTCGATATTTTTCATTAAATCTAGTGTATCTCCACAGTTAATTTTGTTCATTAAGTCTAGTTTTACTTCCAATACGTAATTTCCTTAGAAAAATCCCTATAGTTACCCAAAAATGAATTTTTTTTCTCATTTTTGTTAACCTTTATTGCTCTATTTGATGCTTAGAATTCTATTGTATAAGCTATTAATTTTCATTACATTGTTATTATTTATTGGCAATATTTCTACTGTGAATTCTGAAAATTTCTTTAATTGGGAATATTCGGCCTTTGACAAAGATAATACGGGTTTTAGCCCACAAACTGTAATCTCAAAAGATAATGTTGAAAACCTAGAACTCAATTGGATTTACCAGTTTGACAGTGTTTCTACTATTGACGATGATATAGTCCCTCCAGAAGGAATTCAAACTACTCCTCTGATTTATCAAGGAATTGTATATGTGGCCACTGGATACAATGAGGTTTATGCCATCGATGCAACTGACGGTAGTCCGCTATGGTCATTTAAACCCGATATTAATAATTATAAAAATACTGAAGTCTGGGCAAAACGTCTTGCAACTAGATCTCTTACAATTCATGAAGATGCCATATATGTTCAAACTAGCGAATGTTCAATTTACGGATTGGATTTGATTACTGGAGAAGTAGTATTCGAATTACCTGAAACCTGTTCTAATATTCCTGGAAACAACGGAGAATATTTCTCACCTTTTGCTCCAACTTTTCATAACAATCTTCTAATAACTCGTGCACAGGGAAATGCATTTGGCGGACGTGGATTTGTTTCTGCGTATGATATAGACACTAAAGAACTAGCCTGGCATTGGTTTTCTTCCCCTCCTGCAGGCGGAGAATTAAATTGGGGATATGATCAAGCTAACTTGGGCAATATTCATCCATTTGAAGACGACTGGGGTTATACTAATTATATTGCTGGCGGAACTTCATGGGGATTGCTTGCCATCGACGATGATTCTGAAACATTATTCCTTCTAACTGGAGAACCTGCAAACCAATTCGATGCAGCACTACGTCCAGGACCTAATTTATTTTCTAGTTCAATTGTTGCCCTCAACATAAACACCGGAGTTATGAAATGGTATTACCAAATGAGCACTCATGATATTAATAACAACGATCCTGGCTGGAAAGTTATTTACACTACTATCTCTGTTGACAATATTGAGCGTAAAGCAATAATCGCCGCCTCAAAAACTAATTATTTGTATGTTGTTGACGCTATGACTGGAAATCTTATTCATGAACCAATTCATTTCGGACCTGAAGGCTACAACCTCACAAACGACAATACTGAAAATCAATCTGACATGTTTGCATCACAAAGTAAGTATGTTGGAGAAATATTCTGCCCAAGCCAATTAGGTGGTGTATTTGCAGGAATGTCTGTTGCTGACAATGTGGCCTATATTCCTTCTCAGAATGTTTGTGGTACTGTTCTTACAAGATTACTAGACTACAAAGGGGAAGTTCTTGACGGTTTTGTATATCGACTTGATCTTGATCGACCAACAAATGGTTCAATTTATGCCGTTGATTTATCTACTTCTGAATTGAAATGGCAAATCTATCTTCCTGATCGAATTCAGAGCGCATCTCTGATTGTTAGTGGCGATGTATTGTATTCAATTGATCGCAGTGGTGTATTTTACGCCATTGATATTGAAGATGGAAAAATCCTTAATTCTATACCATTCAATTCAATGGGATCTGCAGGCCCTTCTATTGGAGCTGATGCAACTGGCTCTATGATGATTATATTTCCGATGGGCGGCGGTAATTTAACTGGGGCCAATCCTGGTATTCTTGTTTCTCTGTCAGTCGATGAATCAGATGATGACTCTTATGATTATATATTATTTGCAATTACTTTTACGTCCTTGATTTATGCCACCATTGTTACTAGACGTAGGATTAGAAATTGAGTAATGATAAATTAATTATTTACGGAACCATAGAGACTTGGGAATTCGATTCCTGGATTAAGGAATTTAATAAAATCCACCCCGGTATCAAAATTGAATATTTCCGTAAATATGTCTATGGAACTCCTCCTCCTATGTCCAACCAAATCCAAAAAGACTTGTCTGATAATGGCTCATCTGCAGATATAGTCTTCAGTGCCATATCTCCACACTTACAAATGCACACGCAACATTTGTTTCAATCTTATGAAACCCCTGAGAGAAAAAATATCCCCAATTCATTAAAAGATTCTGACGGTTTCTGGACTTCAGTTATTCTTTTGCCTACTATGCAAATTTACAATAATCAACAAGTAGAGAAAAACGACGTTCCAACTTGTTCTAACGACCTTCTTCAAGACAAATGGAAAAATCGTATATCCGTTCATGATATAACCCTTGGAACATTTGGTAGTAATTGGCTATCTTCTATTCGAAATGATCTCACTGAAGAAACTTGGAGTGGATTTGTTAATCTACTTTCTCAACAAAATCTCCAACTCTGGCCGTTGTTTAGACACGTTCTTGGTAGCGTGAGTCTTGGCAAGAGTGATTTGGGTCTTACCGTCATGCTTTATGAATATCTTCGTGCCAAAGATATGAACCTATCTGTTGATCGCCTGATTCTTTCTGACATACCTTTGTATATTTCTGCTACTGCCGCATCAATTCTCAAAACTTCTAAAAATCTGGAATCTGCTAAATTGTTTATTGATTACATTCTCTCTAAAGAAGGTCAGAATATGATTGGAAACAACTACATACGAGTTCCTGCATATATTGAATCTGATTCTAAATATTCACTTTCTACTTTATTACCTAATGAAAAATATTCAATTTTTCCATCCCCTGATGTGATAGCAACTACTTCTAAAGATAGAAAATTATTCCAAAATCTATTCCAAAATAACATTGATTATGAAGATGCTTTTAATTCAGATGTTGATAAAGTCTTAAAAAAATAATCTAAAAGAATTTACTTTTTAATTTTGCTAATTCATCATATGTCGAATATACAATTAGGAACATTCCCAATCCTAGTGCCCCCCTACTCATATTCATTGTACTACTTATCCGGCGATTGATATCTTCCGTTTGTTCAATTGACAGTCCAATTCTTTCAACTCCTAATCTTGCATTATTTCCTGCATCTTCAACTGATTTTATTATTTCCTGAAATTCCTCTACTTGTTCCATTGCGGATTGGTACATTAATAGACCCATGACTAGAAATCCCACCCCTATAACAAAATACACTCTTTTCATTTGATTCTGAATGTAATACTGTATAAAACAATATATTGGTTACGTATTGTTTTTATTAGATTCTACCCTTCTTTTCTCTATGCCTGGAAAAAAACCATTGTCTAGAAGTAAGTTTCTTGCATTAATCAAAAATGAGGCAACTAAACGTTATCCTGATAGACACCCATTCAATACTCTGTTATACGAAGGCAAATTAGATAAAACTCAAATTCATGGTTGGATAAATAATTGGTTTTACTATCAAAATATGATTCCTTTAAAAGACGGAGCTGTAATTTCCAATTGTCCATTATCTGACGTTCGTAGATTATGGATTTCTCGTATATTGGAATATGATGGCTATTCTGAAGCTGAAGGTGCTATTGAAGGCTGGATCAAATTCGCTGAATCTACTGGAATGAATAAAAAGTCACTATATTCAGATGATTATTTACCTGGTGTACGCATTGCTGCCGACTCGTTATTGAATTATGTTAAAACACACTCTTGGTTTGAAGGAATCTCCACTTCTCTTAGTCAAATATTTCTACCAGCTGCTATTGATAAACGAGTCTATGCACTATCTAAACATTATAACGATTTTATTGATCCTGCTGGTCTTAGTTACTTTATGGCATTATCTGCCCAAGCACGAAAAGACAGTCAAATTGCTCTAAATCTTATTATGAAATATGCTGATTCTTATGAAATGCAGTTACAAGCCGTCGATTCTGTCTTGTTTACTGAAGATGTCTTGTGGTCTATATTTGATTCAATTCATTCGGTTTATGTCTTGAAGGAATAGATTATTCTATGTTTATTGCTTCAGCTCTGCCACGTTTCTTGGTTCTTCTCATTGGAAATACACATGATTCATATAGTGTTCCATCTTTCTGCCTTTCCCCTATCTCGTATCTGTCTCCATAGTTGAATTCAAGAAAACCTTCTATCATTCCCTTGGTAAAATTACATACAGGTCCTCCGTTTTCTCTTGCTTGAAAACATCCTAGACATTGAAATTTATACTCTGGATGGTATTTCTCATCACTTAATGCCGTCTTAATATTCCCAATTTCATTTTCATCAAAATATTCCGATAATTTTGTTAGATTCTCTTTCAAATTACTACTAAATTTCTTCCCGATAACTTCCTTCCCAACTCTCTTTCCATAATTTCTAAGTATGTCGTGATGCCTTGTTTTCGTGACATTTCTTAATAATCTAAATCCGTGATATAAAAATAACTGTATATCTTTGCCTAACTTGTTATTTTTCTCTACAGTCCATTCTAATTTACTACTCTCAAATATTCCCGATAATAAATCTAAATAATGAGAATCTGACGAGGAACTGGGAAGCTGGTTGTCTAAATTATGTTTTAATACATAAAGTTTAGATCTAAATCCTCCTCTTCCACTTTTAGTTCCTGCAATCTCGATTATTCCTTCTTTCACTAGATTCGTTAAATGATAACTGATGGTTGGTTTTGATACTTTTAATATTCTTGAAAGATCTGTTAACGAATATGGTTGTTGCGATAACTGATTAATCATATTCTCTCTAACTCTCCCCTTGCTTACACGTGGATGTTTACTACTTGCAGTTTCTATCGTTCTCACCTATTTATATTGTTATAATAATTCTAACAGGGTATAGATATAAATATTTACATTTATTTGTACTATGTTAGCACAAAATCGTAACCTATTAGTTGCAGTAATTGCAGTAGCAATTCTTGCAGTTGCTGGTTTAACGTTTTTCAATAGCGGACCAACAGGTTCAGGTACAGTATTGGTTTATGGAAGTGTCGATGCAGAAGATATGCAAACTACAATCGACGCATTTCATGAAGCCTATCCCGAAATAACAATTGACTATGTTCGAGGTTCTCCATCTGAGACATATACTCGAATTGAAACAGAAATTAACGCTGGAGCAAAAACAGCTGATGTAGTAATGCTCAGTTTTCCAGGTTCATTATCATTAGTTGACAATGGTTTTGCACAACAATACGAAGCACCAAATGCAGCTAATTGGCCTGACGAACTAAAAGATCCTAACGGTTACTGGCAAGGCGTTCTTCTTCTTGGTCAAGTAATTACTTATAATACAAATCTTGTTTCTGAAGATGAATTACCTAAAACATTGAACGATCTTACAGATCCTAAATGGAATGGTAAGATTACAATGCACGATTATACAAGAGGTACAACTTCTACTAGAATCTGGGCTACTATTGCTGAAGAAACACTTGGCGCAGAAGCAACAATTGATTTCCTTACTAGACTAGAAGCAAACGTACAACCTGTTAGACAACGCAGCACAGGAGCACAAGTTGATGAAGTATCACGTGGCGAATACCATATTGGTATTGTAGGACAACTCCATGACGTCGTTAAGGCAAGACAAGATGGAGCTCCAGTTGCAATCCTCGAGTTAGAAGATTTCCCATTGGTATGGGGTCCAACTGCCGCTGTACTCCTTGAAGCATCTGAGAATCCAGACGCAGCAAAAGTATGGATTAATTTCTTGGTTAGTGAAGAAGCACAAATCTTGATTGGTAATGTCGATGTAAGATTCGCAGCTTTGGACGCAATCTCATCTCAAACAAAGCATACTATTGAAGCAGCAAAACCTGACGGTATGGACTTGCTTAGATATCCAAGTGCTGAAGCACGTGCCAAACACGACGAATGGCATTCAATCTTCAAAGAAATCGCAGGAGTCTAAACCTAATAATCACTTATTGCCATAGAACTTCTCTATGTTGTTTTATGGCAATATTCAATTTTTTTTATCCAATCAAAATATAAATAAACCAAATCTTACTATCATAGTTAATGTCTGACCAGCTTGTTTTACAAAATGAAACTACTGCAGCTGCAATAAATCGAGTTAATGCTGATTATTGGAAAGATAAAAATATACTTATTACTGGAATTACGGGTTTTGTTGGTTCTTGGCTTACTGAAATTCTTTCATCATCTCAAATTAATGCGAATATCTATGGATTGCTAAGAAGACAGTCAAATCCAAATCTTAGAAATATACAACATCTGCTGGATAGAAAAAATATTAAATTAATTAAAGGCGATTTACAAGATCTGGGCTCAATTGTTAATGCCATAAAAGAATCTGACGCAGATGTTATCTATCATTTAGCTGCGCAGTCTTTTGTACCTCATAGCTTTGCATCTCCTATAGATACCTATTCTACAAATGTTACTGGGACTTTGAATATGCTTGAAGCCTTAAGACTCACTCCTCGTGACATTGCTCTTCATTATGCAGGTTCTAGTGAAGAATATGGACTTGTTCTACAAAATAACGAACACTACAAAACTATGCTGGAAAAATATAAGATAATACTTCCTTCCCCGAATCTTGATTCGAACAACAATGTAATTAACGAAGCTCCTATAAACGAAACTAATCCATTACGTACTGTGGGAACTTCTCCGTATGGATCCTCCAAACGCCAAGCCGAAGATGCTTGTAGAATATACGTATCTTGTTATGGCCTCGACGTTCATATTACTCGTGCATTCAACCATACCGGTCCAAGACGTGGTAATGAATTTGTTACTAGTGAAATCACCAGACAAATTGCTCAAGGTATAAAAGAAAATCGAAAGAATGTCACACTTGGAAATCTTGACTCTATTCGTGATTTTACTGACGTTCGTGACACTGTTATGGGCTATCTTGCTGTTATTGAAAAAGGAACAAAAGGAGACGTATATAATTTAGCTAGCGGTCACGGAATATCTATTGCCGAATTATTAGAAATATCTCTTACTATTGCACGTGAACACTATAAAGTAGACGATATGAAATATCTTCTTGACGAAACTCGATTACGCCCTACTGATTTACCTGTTTTAATTGGAGATGCATCAAAAGCTAAAGAAAAACTTGGTTGGAATAATCATATTCCACTTAATCGTACAATCCTTGAAATGATCCAATACCATCTTAGTTTAATGAGTTGATAATTTGTCAGTTTCTGTATGTCCTAATTGTTGGTCTGCAAATTTTGAATTAGATAAAAAAACGGATACAAATACTTGTTCTAGTTGCGGCAATCTCTTTAAACGAGCAAAAAAACTCTAATCTAAAATATTGATATTATAGAAGAGTCATTTTCAAATTTTTCAATTTCTTCTTCTTCTTTAAGAGTAAGATCAATTTCATCTAGCCCTTTCAACAATCTAATCTTTCTATGTGAATCAATCTCAAAATTTATTAATTCATCACCCATTGTAATTCTTTGAGAATTTAGATCAATTTCTACTTCATCTTTAAACTGTAATAATTTGTGAATTTTCTCAATATCAAGAATTATTGGCAAAACGCCATTTTTGAAGCAATTACTATAGAAAATATCAGCAAACGATGGGGAGATTATAACATTAAATCCAAAGTCCTTTAATGCCCAAACAGCATGTTCTCTTGACGAACCACATCCAAAATTTTCATTTGTAACCAAAATCTGAGAATTTTCATAACGTGAGTTATTCAAAACAAAATCATTTTTTGGTTTCCCATCCTGATTAAATCTCCAATCATAAAATAGAAACCTTCCAAATCCTGATTTTGTAATTAGTTTAAGGAATTGCTTTGGAATTATCTGATCTGTATCTACATTTGCTCTATCGAAGGGTGTGATTATACTAGTAACTTTAGAAAAAGGCTTCAATATTAATCCCATTCCCTCACATCAACAAAATGACCTGCAATTGCCGATGCAGCTGCCATTACAGGACTAACAAGGTGAGTTCTTCCACCAGAACCTTGTCGTCCCTCAAAGTTTCTATTAGATGTGCTAGCGCACCGTTCTCCAGGTTTCAAAATATCTGGATTCATTCCAAGACACATGCTACAACCTGATTCTCTCCATTCAAAATTTGCATCCTTGAAGATTTTATCTAACCCCAATTTTTCAGCTTCGTGTTTTACCATTTGTGAACCTGGAACAACCATTGCATTTACACTATGGTTGACCGTCTTACCTTTCACAATTTTTGCTGCATCCTTCAAATCCTCTAATCTAGCATTTGTACAAGATCCAATAAACACCCTGTCTATAGGAATTTCTACAATTGGAGTTTCAGGTTTTAAATCCATATAGATTAATGCTTTTTTTGCACTTTCAACCTGTATTTCATTATTTTTACCGAATTCTTCA
>CAZKFJ010000020.1:0-11072 GCA_964552125.1 uncultured Nitrosopumilales archaeon
TCCTCTTGCCGATTCGCCTTTTTCTGAAATTGAGAAGACTGTTCTTTGAGTAATTAATACTGCATCACTCATCGGAGTAACTCCAATTATCTGGAATGTTAATCTTCCTCCAAAATATGGAATCATAATGTTGTCACCTTTTGTAACTGGAACACTTTCTAAGGCATCTGCTAAATATCTCTCGTCTATTGGAGGTATTGATTCTAATGGAGCAACTACTACTTTCTCTGCTGGAGGTGCCTTAATCTTTCTAATTGTAACTGTATCGCTAATGGCCACGCCTGAATTATTTCTTATTAAACCATCGATTCTAATCACTCCTCTCCCCTCATCTGATGGATATAATGGAAGGCATTTCGCTACGGTATTTCGTTTTCCTTTAATTTCTATAATATCGCCTGTCGAAGCGTCTAAAACATCCATTGCTTCATAATCTATTCTTGCCACTCCTCTTCCTACGTCTCTTGTATAAGCTTCAAGTACTTTTAATGTCACATTAGATTCACTCATTCTAGATACTCACTTATAGTGAGTATGATTTAGTTCTATAAAAAAGATTTGAGTAAATATTAAATACACAATAAAAAACAACTCAATGATATGGATCTTCCCATTATAAAAAATTCACATCGAATTGCCGCATTGGATAAAGATAATTGCATGTCAAAGAAATGCCATCTGGAATGCATTAACTTTTGTCCGGTCAATAAATCAGGAAGCGAATGTATTATTCTTGATTCTGAGGATAAAGCTTTGATTAGTGAATCATTATGTAATGGTTGCGGTATTTGTGTAAATAAATGTCCATTTGATGCGATTACTATTGTTAACATGGCTCATGAAATCGGTGATGAAAAAGTACATCAATATGGAGTTAATTCATTTAGATTATATCGACTTCCAATTCCTATACCTGGTAAAGTTGTAGGCATGGTTGGAAAAAACGGTGTTGGCAAAACTACTGCACTAAATATTCTTTCAGGTAACCTAAAACCTAATCTTGGCACATATGATAACGATGTATCTTGGGAAGACGTGTTGGGTCATTTTCAAGGCACCGAACTCATAACTCATTTTAAAAAAATAATCAATAAGGAACTCTCTATCTCAATTAAACCACAAGCTGTGTATAAATTAAAAGATTACTGGAAATCTGATGGCCTTTCACTTTTACAAAGTATTTCTAATAATGCTTCTACAGAAGATATTATCGACGAACTCAATCTTACAGAGTGTATAAATAAACCTGTTAAAGATCTTAGTGGCGGAGAACTTCAAAGATTATCTATTGCTGCTGCCACAGTAAAAGATGCCGACATATATTTCTTTGATGAACCTTCATCATATAATGACGTATTTCAGAGATTGGCTGTTTCTAATACCATAAGAAAATTATCAGCTAAAGGAAAAAGCGTTATTCTTATCGAACATGATATCACGTTCCTTGACTATCTAAGTGATTATATTCATATTCTATACGGAGAACCAGGTGCATATGGAATAGTTTCTTCGTCTAGTTCTACTCGTACTGGAATAAATAATTTGATAGATGGCTATCTTCCTACTGAAAATACTAGATTCCGTGATGCGAAAATTGAATTTAATGTATATTCACCTTCTGAATTAAATTCTGAAACTCCTTCCATAATAGAATATGAAAACTTTACAAAAACATATGATGATTTCAATCTAAAGGTATCTGGTGGTGAAATATTAGAAGGCCAAGTTCTTGGAATTATTGGCGGTAATGCCTTGGGCAAGACTACTTTTATGAAGATTCTATCGGGTATTGAAAAATCCGATCAGGATAATATAGAAAATAAAGTCAAAATTTCATACAAACCCCAGTATCTCGACTCTGATTATTCCGATAATGTGAGAAATTTATTCTATACACAGGGTTCTCAAATCGACGATGAGACTTTTAACAATGAAATTATTCGTCCGTTATCGATTAATAAAATACTCGAAAAGAACGTAAATACTCTTAGTGGAGGTGAATTACAGAAAGTTGCAATTGCTATTTGTTTGATGAAAGACGCAGATATTTATGCACTTGACGAACCTTCTGCGTTTATTGATGTCGAAGACCGTATGGTGTTAGCACGCTCTGTACAAAAATTTATAAAATCAAACAATAAATCCGCTATAATTATTGATCATGATATTCAATTAATTGATATCTTAAGTGATTCATTGATGTTATTTGACGGAAATAATGGCGTAAATGGCATTGCACATGAACCTACAAATAAATATGAATCTATGAATAAGTTTCTTAAACAATTGGAAATCACGTATAGGAGAGATATAGAAACTGGTCGACCTCGCGTCAATAAAAACAATAGCCGTCTTGATAAAGAGCAAAAATCAAATAATCAGTATTATTATTTATCAAAAACTGAATAATCATGCGCACCAACGAATCTGAATATAAAAAATATCTATCGGGCATGGATATTATAGGCGATATTGCAATCATAAAAATTAAATCTGAATTCACATCTAAAAAATCCATTATCTCTGATTTGATTCTGTCAAATATTAAAAATGTTAGATCTATATATTTGCAAACAACCGGAGTCACAGGAGAATATCGCGTTAAAACACTATCCTATCTTTCAGGTGTGAAAGATCCTGTTACTATCTATAAAGAATCAGGATGTACATTTCTTATTGATGTATCTAAAGTATATTTTTCACCTAGATTATCTAATGAAAGGCTAAGAATAGCTAAACTTGTTCAACCTAACGAAAATCTATTAAATATGTTTGCGGGCGTAGGACCTTTTTCCATAATAATTTCTAAAAATCAACCTTCTTGTAAAATTACTGATATTGAAATAAATCCCGTCGCATCAGAATATGCCATAGAAAATTATCGATTAAATAAAACAAGAAATATTAAATTCCTTTGCGGCGATTCACATGACATAATCAATAAAGAACTATCTTCTGATTTTTCACGTATACTTATGCCGTTGCCAGAAAAATCCATTGAATTTCTTGATGATGCAGTCTCAATGATTGATAAAAAAGGATGGATTCATCTTTATTGGCATCTTAATTCTAATGATGGAGATGTATTAACTAATTGTAATGCAATTCTGAATGAAAAATTGAACGATAATTGTAGAATTACTTCATCACGTATTGTAAAACATATCGGTCCGGGATGGTATCAAATTGTATTTGATATTCAGGTAAATAAATAGAAGATTAGTTGTCTTTGTTTAATCTCACAGACATTAAAAATGCACTTTTCCCATCTTTGTAATACGTATTTAACGTTGCAATTTTGCTATAACCTAGACCTTCGTATAAATTAATAGCAGCTTGATTGTCTGTTCTTACTTCTAAATAAGATTCATTACATTTCTTTATCTTCATTCCCTCTATGGACTGCTTTACTAGTTTCTTACCTATGCCCTTTGATCTATATTCTTCTAATACTGCAAAAGACACTACGTGGCCTTTTCTTGCTAGGCTCATTTTTCTTAATATAGAAAATCCGTATTCAACTCTACACATTATATAGCCAATAATTCTATTATTATTCTCTGCGACAATGAAAGTTTCAGGAGAATCTAGTAATAATTCCATGAAAAAACTATTAGAATAATGTTCTGGCAGTGTTTTATAATTAATTGCTATTACTTCTGCTATATCTTTAGATGTTGCAAATCTAATTTTTATCTCATTATTTGAATCAGGGATAATCTTTTGCAATAAACTATGATTATATTCATTAAATTTAAACCGTTTTAATCTGATTATGTTTGATTATCATGTTATTAGCATTTGGTACAATTGCTACTTTTACGTTCTTACCCTTTCTTCGAATTATTGAATTTAATGCGCTATTTACTGTATTATGATGACGAAACTTGAATCTTTTTTCAATATAGTGATGTGGTATTGTAGAAATGATATCTATGGAATAATCTTCTTGAATCTTATTTAGAAAAATTAAATTTTCTAAACCTTCGACATATTCATTATTTTTTATCAAATCTTTAACATTAATTTGATTCATTGCAAATTTATTTAATCCATTTGACCCCAATCCATCACTTGATTCCGCTATTAGTGTTATATTCCCTCTTTTTTCAATCGATTTATACGTATTCCATATTCCATTAAGTGATTTATTTAGCGTATTTATTTTTTTATAATCACAACTAATAATGCAACTCTCAAAATTATTCTCTATGTTTAATACATTTTTCTTCAATCTTTCTGAAGATTTAATATATGCATTTTCTAAACTATCTATAATACAATCATTAATTCCAATAACATCTTCAATTATCTGTATTGAAATAATGTTACTAAATTTTCTATATTCTCTTAGTATGATGTTAGTTCTATTCGTAATAATTCCTGATTCGGGATAATTGACCTCTTTATCATAAAACGCATCTCTTATAATTTCTTTATTAAGGATTCTAGATAGTGATATAGCCCCTCCACTAAATCCAAATAAACCATCAAATGAAGAATCTGATAACAGTATGGTTTGTTTATTGTTTAATTGTTCTGTGATTTCCTCATTCGACAAATCTTCTATGAACTTAATAATGTATTGTAATTTCTTATCCTTGAATAAACCCTCAACATTTCTTTTTTGATTTTTTCTAATTACTATCTCTATTTGATGATTGTTATTTTCTTTATTCATCATCTCAATTAATTTTTCAATTAATAATAATGAACCTGCGGAATTACATACATCTATTATATTTATTCTATCTTCAATATTTGTCAATAACTTGTTATTGTTTAAATCATCAATGTCAAATGGATTATCTTCTGTTTTGAATATTCCCGATAAATTTTCTGCATTGATGTCAACTGATATCTCAACATCTCCATATGGAATCCAAATCTCTGGCAATTTTCTAATACGTTTTTATCAAATTCATTATAAAAACTTATAGAGTCTGCTATGTTAGTTGATAATGGAGTATTTTTATTGACATCTAATGATAAACTAATTAATTTAGTAGATGCATTAATTCATTGCAAATCCTTTAAATTTGGAAATTATACGTTGAGTAGTGGAAAAACAAGTTCTTATTACTTGGATCTTAGATTGATTCAAAGCTATCCTGACCACCATAGGATCATTGTTGATTCTTATATTGATTTGATTAAAAATATTGGTATTGATTCATTTGATTATGTGTGTGGAATTGCAACTGCCGGTTTAATTTACTCTGTTCCAATTTCTGTATTATTAGGCAAACCTCACGTTTACATTCGTAAATCTAAGAAGGGATATGGTAGGGAAAGAAACCTTGAAGGCAACCTTGAAAATAATTCCAGAGTGTTGTTGGTCGATGATGTTTTTACTACAGGATCCTCTTTGGTTGATGGATTTAATATAATTCATGATTCAGGTTCTAAAGTGTCATCTTCTATAGTTTTAATAGATAGGTTGGAGACTTCCCATTCGATATTTAATTCTCTGGGCATGAAACTATCAAACGTGACTAATATTATTGATATTGCAAATATTCTTCATTCTAAATCTATTATCAGCGCAGAACAAAAAAACCTTGTTTTAGCAAATATTATTGATTAATCTGCCCCATATGACTATCATTCATTCTCTGAAATCAAAATATTTTATTTTACGATTGCAAATAAATTAAATTTAAAACTTACCTATCTTTTCTTTTTACTTCATTTGTTAATAATACCAGTATTACGAAAAATATAATATAATAATTAACTGGAGGTGACAACCAAATAGTTATTTTTCCTACTGATGGAATTGATGTTATTACGGTTCCAATATAGTTCTTCTCTAAAACTGTCCATCCATCAACATTAGGATTGTTATCTCCTTTTGTTTTAATTTCAATACCTCTTTCTCCTTCTTTATCTATTGAATTAATTCTGTGAACTATTACTCTTTTAGAATCTGTTGGTAATGTAAATACAATAATGTCTTCAACTTCTAATTCTTCATATTGATTTCTTCCACTAACAACTATTATATCTCCAACTTCTAACACTGGTTTCATACTTCCGCTACTTACTACAAAAAATGGCGTATCATTTTTAATTACAGTAGTTGCTCCAAACCAAATTCCACCTATAATTAATATTAACAATATTAATGGTATTAAATCTCTAAGTGTATTAGTTATTGATAATTGCATTTTAATCATACTCTACTGAGTTTTTATTTTACCATAACGCATTTGATTGTTGATCATTACTTTCGAATAATTCAATTCTCTTCGAATTTTTTCCCATCCATCTAACCGAAATTAAGTTCAATATTTCTAAGTGCAATAATATTTTGTTTAAATCATTTTTACTTGTTTCAATATTTTGTTTTTTTAACAGTTTAATTAATTCCTCATCGGTAGTATTTTTCTCTGATTTGATTACATCATAAACAACATTCTTTAATGGAAGAACCATGTCTGTTATTGATATTTTTGATATTTAAACCGATTTATGATAATGATATTCAAATAGTATCCGTTTTTGAACCTGATACTTCTATATTTTTTAATGATTTTTGTATGTTATTAAAATTAGATACATAATTATTAATCAAATTATCTATTTGGGAATATACTGCATTCATATTATCACTAGAATTATATTCCTCTAATTTGCCATTTAGATCAATTCTTAATTTATTCTGTTCATCAATCATGTCAGAAACATCTACATTATTTGATTCATCATAACCCGTATTAGCATTTTTATCAATAGTTTCTAATTTCTTCAATAATTCATTGAATACAGGAAAATTATTTTTATGAGCATAATCTTTTATCACTGAGACAATGCTTCTATCAATTTCATGTAAGATTCTTAAATTCTTCATATTATTTGTTGAATTTACTAACAATAATATTTTTCTATATATCAATATTCTATGAAATTGTGATTAATTTAGGTTAGTTAAACTAACCTAAATGTTGAACTTTCTTCACTTAACTTGAATTAAACCTGGATTTACACTTGGTTAATATGGGTCTTATGGGAATATTAAAATCCAATTCCGACAACGGTGCGGGAAATGACGCAGAATTAAATTTCTATGATGTCAAAGGACGTCAAAAATTCAATTCTTCCAAATACAGCATTGTCGTAAAAAGTGGACGCAGATTTGCAGTAGCAAAAGCTCCATCCGGAATTGATGCATACAGAATAATCGGCAAAGCATAAATTTCTAATAATGCAGTAATGCATTTTTATTAAGATTATGTATAACAAAGTTATGGCAACTCGCCATAACTTATTTTTTTTTAAATTCTATCTAAATAATTAATTCCTAATAAATCAAATAATATTATTAATGAATTTCTGAATGAATTGACTAAATACAATCTTGAATTCATAATATCTGTATTTTGCTCTCTAAGAACTGGGCTTTTTTCATAAAACGAATTAAATAAATTACATAGATTATATGTGAATTTCGCTATTCTCATGGGAGACATATTTCTAACAGCTTCTTCAATTACTAGATCAATTTTTGCCATACTCTTGACAAGTTCTATTTCATGTGGCTGTGTAAGACATTCATGAATATTATTAATTTGTTCAATTTTAGGTTGAAACTCTGCTTTATTCAATATGCTGGTTGATCTAGCAAATGTATAAAGTAGATATGGACCTGTTTCACCATCTAATTTTAATGAATTATCTAAATCAAATACAATAATCTTGTCTAAATCACTTTTCAATAATTCGTATCTAAACGCCGCTACTGAAATTTTTTCTGCCGTAGTATTTATCCATTCAACTGATTCATTTTCATTTCTTGATTTTGTTTCTTCGTATACTTTATTCTTTATTGTATCTAATGCCTGATCTACATTGATGTACATTCCTTTTCTTCCCGACATTTGAATTATTTTTTTATCTTCTGTTTTAATTCCCAGTGTATCCGCAGTACCTTTACTTAAAGATACAATCTCATAACTCAAATGCTCATATACTCTGTCCTTATTTTCATTAAACTGATTTAAAATTTCTTTAATAATTTTCTGTAATCTACTCTGTCTTGCATCAATTAATGTTATTGATTTCATATTATTATTAAATTGATATTTGTTTTCTATATTATCCAATGTAGTAGATATTAATTTATCGTTATTATTGAATGGATAATAATTAAAAATTTCTTTAATTATTCCAATTTTCCATGCTGCAAGAACTATGTCTTTTGCTATATAGGTGGACGTTCCATCACTTCTTATTATAACTTTATCTGTTTCGTTTTTAAAATTTGTTTTAAATATCCATGCTCCACTTAAATCTCCTTCTTCTTCAAGTTGAATAATTTTTTCTTCTTTTAGTTTATTTAAAATAATTTTCCAACCTTCTGAGAATATTATATCTGATTCAAACACAAGTAAATCATATTCTGCACCAAGTCTTTTTGCAGTTTCTAATTGCGCTTTCAATATTTTATTTGTTATTTCTTTTGCATACTGTCGGATTTCTGATTTCTTTTCTAATTCTCTTAGTACATGTTCCCTTTTACTTGCTAGTTCTTTATCTTGTTCATAAAGCTCGTTAATTTTTACGTATATTTTATCTCCAGCATATTCATCAAATTTCATGTTATTCTCTGGAATTTCATTAAATCCTCCATATTTCATACCTACAATTACGTCTGCAACTTGTAATCCTGAATCATCAATATAATTCATTACTGTCAAATCATAACCTGTGAATTTTAACATTCTGCCTAGTGTATCTCCTATGAATAGATTTCTTGCATGCCCTACGTGTAATGCTTTATTTGGATTAACACTTGTATGTTCTAAAATTACTTTCTGGTTGTCTCCTATATTTACTGATTTTTTTAATTGATTGATTTCATTTTTCAATGTTTCTTCACATAGATTTTTATAATTGATTTTGAAATTTACATATCCTGGTTTAGATACTTCTGATATTATTGACTGATCAAAAACTAATTCTTTTTGTATCTTATTTGCAATATCCATTGGATTTTTCTTTAATGTTTTCGATAACATGAATGGTATATTTGTATATAATTCACCATATTCTGGATTAGTATTTTCTTTTATTTGATATTCTACTTCAGGAAAATCAACTTTCTTTAGAACCCTGTCCATTTCATCTTTTATTTTGGATTTATATTTTCTTAATATCAATTTTCTATGTCATCTATACTCTTTTTGAGAAATTTATCTGCTACGTGCTCGAATGCTTCAATTGCACCTTTAGCTCTATCATTTTTTGTTATATAATCTGCTTTCTGTTTTACATCCTCTTCTGCATGTGCCATAGTTATTCCATAACCACACATTTCGAATAATGGAATATCCGTTGCGCTATCTCCAATTGCAATACAATCTTTAGGATCTATTTTTAATTTATCTGTAATATGCTTGAATCCTGTAGCTTTGTTCATTCCTTTTTCAGTTATATGATATGAGTATTTGCTATCGGTCAAGTCTACTTGTAAATTATTTTCTTTTACTATTTCTATTGCTTTGTTTATATCAAATGTTCTTTTCAAAACTACTTCTGTAAGTCTTGGAATTGTTATTAGTTCTTCTGCTTCTGCTATTTTATTTTTAATTAATTGAAATGCTTCTAATGGATTCTTCTTATCCGCTAGTTTTGTGAGATTTGCAGGATTATTTTCAATAGAAACTCCTCCGTTTTCGCCAATTACGAATGGTTTCAGTCCCGTGTGCTTTGCTAGAAAATACATTTCATATGCTGTTCGTCCACTGACCATGAATACGTCTACTCCCATCCTCTGAATCATCATTGCAGACCAGAGCGCATCAAGATTGATTATGTGATTTTCGTCAGTTAACGTTCCATCAAAGTCTAGTGCTATGTATTTCATAATCATTCTCTTTTTATCTAGTTCTTAAACTTGTTTTTTGTTCAGCACTATCTATTATAATATTATTAGAACTACTTTGGAAATTATATTCTCAAACCTAACTATCCCGTCTACTTCTGTATTGTGTATTCCTTTCATAAGATACCCTTCATCTTGAATCTCTATTATCTGATGCAATATCAGTTGATCTTTGCACCATTCAAATTCGCATTCATACCCGACCATGTCACCTACCTTTAGATCATTTCTCGTGAAACAAGTGGTTTCTATGTACCGTGAATTAGAAGATGGTAGTGCCGGTGCCATGGACCAACCCTCACCTCTTCCCAATCTTAAACATTCCAGAGGTTGCTGTGTGTTGAATATTAGTGAATCACTAGATATGCGACAACCTTCTGTGCATTTTCCTGAATACTTTAAAATATTAGATGTTGTTGGTGCTACGTTTCTATGTTGATTCCACAGGTCCCATATTTCTTTTAGTTTGTCATATTCAGCCGTCAAATTATTTATGTTAACTTGTAATATCGTTTTCTCTAGTTCTATCTCGTTTTTAAGATTCTTTAATTCTCTAATCTCTTTCTTATCTGATTGCTCATTGACTTTATGCCTAGAAATTTCATTATTTAATTCATTAATTTGTTTATCTAATCTAACTATGTCTTGTTTTTGATTATTGATTTCTACATCAAGTTTAGTTATATCAAATTCTAGGGCTGAAATGTCATTTCTATCTGATACCTGCTCTTGCTCAAGATCTCTTATTTGTTGATCTTTGGATTGAATCGATTCCTGCAAATCATTGATTTGAGGGTTTAGCCCAAAATATCCCAATCCTATTCCTATGCCTATTCCTATTACTAAGTACACCAATACTATGGATTTTATCATATATTCGCTATGTGTTAATTAATTCTTAATCTTATCTGACTAGGTCTACTTGTACCTTCGTTCTACAGCATCCTGGAGAACCTCTCACTACGCTTGATTCTTCATATTGCTTATTTATTATCTCAAAACTGTATCTTCCATATGGCTCCTCTAATTCATTCTGCTCCCACACCCAGACTATCTCATAGACTGCCGAGAATTCCCTCGATAATATCTCGCAATCCTCGTCCAAGAATAAATCGTAGCATGCTACACGTTCAAATCTTATGAATTCTTCTGGTATTAATGATAAAGTTCCATTTGGATATGTTAC
>CAZKFJ010000021.1:0-4273 GCA_964552125.1 uncultured Nitrosopumilales archaeon
ATATTAATTTCTATCTTGCGCCAAGAATTGACGATAGATAATAGATTTTTATATTTGTAAAATTTTTAATTACTTAGCGGGTGAATGGGACATCTCGTCCGTTCCGCTATACAAACCCCGGTAAGAGATGTAAAAAATGGATTCAAAACAAATAGCATTAATATCAATATTTGCAGCATTGTATGCAATCGGAGTAATTTCTTTAGCTCCGTTTAGTTATGGACTAATTCAAGTAAGAGTTGCTGATGCATTATTACCACTTTCCATTGTGTTTGGAATGCCAGTAGTAATTGGTTTGTCGTTAGGTACATTTATAGCAAATACATTAAATCCAGTAGGAAATTTAGGTCCTATTGATATTTTTGGAGGTACTGTTGCGAATTTTATTGCAACATTCGTAGCATGGAAGATATGTGGAAGTAATAAAGTACCGTTTATAATTGGTATAGGTTGTCAGATTGTTATTGTTTCTGTAATTGTAGGAACATATCTTTCATATTTACTTGGATCTACTCTAATCGCAGGAATAGGTTATTTATTTATAGGAACTTTTCTTGCAGTTGGAATACTTGGATCGTTGTTGGTTGTAATAATAAAAAATCGTATAGAATCGATTGGAATTAAGAACTAAAGAATTTGAAGGGAAAAATCAATAGATTTACTGGAATGTGTAAGCATACCCATTGATATAATATCTACTTGGGTTGATGCATAGGATTCAAGATTTGAAAGATTAATTCCTCCAGAGGCTTCAGTAAGTGGTGGTTCTGAGATTGATTTTATTTTCGAAATAAATTTTGATATGTCTTCAGGTGTCATATTGTCCAATAAAATAATATCAACGTCTAGGTCAACGGCGTTTAAAGCAGATTCTAGAGAATCGACTTCAAGTTCTATTTTTTTATTAGAATCGATTTTATCACGAGCTGCATTAATGCTTTCTTTTAAATTGGTAATTAATTTATAATGATTGTCTTTAATGAGAATCATTTCATTAAGATCGTAGCGATGAGGTAAACCACCGCCAACTATAACAGAATATTTTTCATATTTACGAAGGCCTGGAAGGGTTTTTCTTGTTGCTGAGATATTTGTGTTGGGACTAATTTTTTTAGTTATTGTCACGGCATGATTCGTAGAAGTTGCAATACCACTCATATGTCCAAGAAGGTTTAATGAAACGCGTTCAGATAATAATAACGATTTTGATAACCCATTTAATTTGACGATTTCAGTGTTTGAGTCAAAATATCCTCCGTCTTGGAATAACCAGTCAGATTTAATTTTGAAATGATCGAATATTTGTGTTAATTCTTTACGGCCAGAAAGAATCCCAGGTTCTCGACTCAATATTTGGGCATTAGAGATTGAGTTGGAATCTATGAATAAATCTGAGGTAACATCTCCATTAGATATATCTTCTTGAAGAAATCTTTCTATTTCTGTATCCAAGGTATCCTCTATTACAGAAGTACACACAAAATATAAAACAAGCGAATTATTGCATCATATGGGTACAACATACAAAAGGTGATTGACATAGCACAAATTAACACATCAGGAATTAATTTTCTAGAGGAAATTAAGGAATTACAGAAAGAAAAGAATGCTTTAATTTTATCACATAATTATCAGATTCCTGAAATACAAGATTTAGCAGATGTAGTAGGGGATTCACTTAATCTTTCATTACAAGCTTTGAATTCTGATAAAGATTTGATTGTATTTTGCGGTGTGAATTTTATGGCAGAAACGGCCGCAATTTTGGCTCCTAACAAGAAAATATTAATTCCTGATTTAGAAGCAGGTTGTTCGTTGGCTGATACAATAAATGTTAAACAATTGCGTGAATGGAAACAAAAACATCCCGATTCAGTAGTTGTATCATACATAAACACATCTGCGGAAATAAAGGCAGAAAGTGATTATTGTTGTACGTCGTCAAATGCAGTGAAAGTAGTTGAAGAAATTCCTCAAAACAAAGAAATTTTATTTTTACCAGATCTATTTCTTGGTGCGTATATTGAGAATATAACTGGAAGAAAGATGCACATTTGGCCTGGAGAATGTCATGTTCATGCAAAACTAACCGCTAATGAGATAAATTTAATGCAAGATACTCATTCTAATGCGGATTTTTTGGTTCATCCAGAATGTGGTTGTGTATCGAACATACTGTTCCAATTATCTGAAGGCGATATAAAAGGAGATAAAACAAAAATATTATCGACAGGAGGAATGATAGATTATGCAAATAAATCTGATGCAGATGAATTTGTAGTGGCAACAGAAACAGGGATTTTACACCAATTACGAAAGCAAAATCCAAAGAAGGAGTTTCATCCTGTTAAAGAGGATGCTGTGTGTGAGTATATGAAAATGATTACATTGGAAAAAGTATACAAATCTCTAAAAGAGGAAGTTTATGAAGTAAAGGTTCCTGAAGAGATTATAAATAAAGCAATTAAACCAATAACTAGGATGATAAACATTAGATAGTCATAATATTGGTGAAATAATTGTCAAATGTACGTAAAGATTATTTTTCTGAGGATTTTGTATTATTCACTAATGAAAAATTAACAAAGATCAGTAATTTAAAAAAACTTGTAAAGAAGAAAGATTGCCCTTATTGTCCTGGAAATGAACACATAACCGGTCCTGCAGATTTAGTATTGATTTCTAAGGAAGGCACATTGGCAAAATTAGCAGATGAACCTGAGAATTATGTAAAAGACTGGACAGTTAGAGTGATTTTAAATAAAAATGCAATAGTTAGTCCTGATGAAGAGAAAATTTTTACAGACTATCCTCAATACAGTGAACCGGCAATCGGTCATCATTATGTTGTAATAATGAGCCAAAAACATACAGTTAATGTATCGGAAATCGACAGTGAACAATGGACAAATATTTTAACAACAGTTCAAGATAAGGCACGCTGGTTGTATTCACAAAAACATGTTTCTTATGTAGCAATGTATATGAATCATGGACTTGAAGCGGGTTCGGAAGTTGAGCATCCTCATTTAGAAGTTGTAAGTTTACCCACAGTTCCTCCTGTTATCGAATCGGAAGCAAAATTTATGAAAAAACCAATGAGAGAAAAAGGAATTTGCCCGATGTGTGATATTATTAAAGAAGAAGAATCGAGTAAGCGTATTATAACGAAGACCGATAATTTTTTAATATTTGCCCCGTGGGCGTCTAAACATCCTTTTGAATATTGGATATTTCCACGTCAGCACGAAATTAGTTTTGTAAAATCAACACAAAAAGGAATATCTGAATTGTCTGATATCATTCATTCAAGTTTAGAATCATTAGTTAAAACTTTGGGAGTAGTTTCATTTAACTTGGTTATACATTCTTCGCCTGAAAAGAAGACTTCAAAACAGATTCATTGGCATATTGAGATATATCCACGAATAGAAACAAAAACAGGGTTAGAGATGTCATCTAATATTCACACAAATAAGATATTACCTGAAAATGCTGCAGAAGAATTAGCAAAGAATATTAAAAAATAAATTTACTAAGTTCCAATCATTTGAAAAACAAGTTGTCTGTCACGACCTTCTATATTACATTCAAGAAATATTACATGTTGCCATTGTCCAAGTAAGAGTTTTTGATCTTTGAATGGAACGGTAATACTTGAACCGATTAGTGATGCTTTGACATGTGAGCGTCCATTGCCGTCGTGCCAAGTGTTTTCATGTTCATAGAAAACATCGTCAGGGGCAATGCGTTTTAACATGGCAGGAAAATCTTTTTCGAGTCCTGGTTCGTATTCGATTGTTGTTATAGCACCAGTCGAATGTCTTGTGAATACAGTTACAATTCCGTCTTTAAGTCCGGAAGATTTAATTTCTTTATTAATGTCGTCAGATAAATCAATCATCTGGTTTTCGTGTTTGGTTTTTATTGTAATTTCTTTAGTTATTACATTCATTAATATTTAGATAATTTATGCTACTGTAATAACTTTACTTTGAGTTGATGAGATTGGATTTTTGTCAGTTAGATTATCGACGGCAAATGCTTCAATATTGTATTGACCTGCAGAATCAGGCGTCCAAGTATTGCCGAGTCTGAAGGATTTTCCTGAATCTAATTGGATATTAAAAACGTATACTTCTTTAGTTTCGCCAGTTTCGATATTCGTAATAATAGCAATCCAAGAAATAGTTATTCGATTTTCTGATATGTTTGTAGCTTCAGTTTCAATTAAGATAGATTCGCCAACAGGAGTTGGATCAGATATAGGAAT
>CAZKFJ010000021.1:4373-10191 GCA_964552125.1 uncultured Nitrosopumilales archaeon
TCTTCTACAGCTAATAAGTTACTAATTCTTTTGTTTGCAATTTCAAGATCATCTATGTGTAGTTCAATTTCATTTTGTAAATCTTCAATGGTTTGTTCATAATTATTAAATTTATTTGTAGATTCTAAAAGTTCACGATTTGCATTTTCAAGATTGTTTTGTGTTTCGGCAAGCAAATCTTGGGTTTCATCAAGTCTAGTTAATCTACCTTCAAGCAGAAGAATCTGGGAATTTGCTTTGTCTAAATCTGTTTGTAATTTATTTAATTCATCATTATTTGAGACTTCTACAGGTACTTCTATAGTGACAGGTTCAGAGTCACCTGTAAGTACTTGTCCTACACCATAACCAATTGCTACACCAATTAACAAACCTATTATTGCAAAAACAACCTTGGGTGAGATTGTAGAAGGTCCATCGTTGTTTTGTGTATCATCATTAGTGTTTTCATCTTCTGTTGGAGCTCTTTCGTAAGTAGAGGGATTGTATCCCATATGTTATCAATTGATTTACTCATACTACTTCATTTATATTTTTGCATAGTTTTGAAATTGATTTCACAATATTTCGAATAAATTATATGAAGGAAATATGCAATGATATTGATACATAATGGAAAAAGCTATCTTTGGAGCTGGTTGTTTTTGGCATATTCAAGATAGATTTAAGAAAGTAAAAGGCGTGTCGTCAACTTCAGTAGGTTATTCTGGTGGAAAGAAAGATTCTCCTACATATGAGCAGGTATGTACAGGCGATACAGGACATGCTGAAGTAGTGGAAGTAGACTTTGATCCTAGTGTAGTGACTTATTCAGAGTTGTTGGATGTATTTTGGTCATGTCATGACCCAACTACGAAGGATAGGCAAGGCCCAGATATTGGACATCAATACCGTTCTGTGATATATTATTTAGATGATAGACAAAAGAAATTAGCGGAAGAATCAATGAATGATATGAGTGAATCAGGAAGGTTTCGCGATTCAATAGTTACTGAAATCTATCCAATTAAAGAATATTACAAAGCGGAAGATTATCATCAGGATTATTTTGATAAAAAAGGGTCGTTATTTGGATTAATGTGAGTGTTATATATTGAAATTTGGATTGTCTATACCAGTAACAATTGGAAAGGATTGGAAGAATAAACTTCTTGAAGTGTTGCCATTAATAGAAGAAGCTGGAATTTCTTCATTATTAGTTTGGGATCATTACATGCTTCCTGAAAAATATGGAGTAGAGAACAACAATACAATAGATGCATGGACACTTTTGTCATTCATAGCTGCAAATACAACAAAAATTAAAATTGGAACGTGTGTTACGCCAATTCCTTTTCGTCCTCCTCAGCAATTGGCTAAAGTAGTTTCATCAGTAGATAATATTTCAGATGGAAGGGTTATATTAGGAGTGGGTGCAGGTTGGCACAAACCTGAATTCGATGCATATAGTGAATGGGATGGTAACAAGGTTCGTTATGAAAAGACTGTAGAAGGTTTGGAGATTATGAAGAAATTATGGACTGGTGATGTTGTTACTTTTAATGGTAAATATTATAATGTTGAAGACGCTGTTTTACAACCGAAGCCAATTCAGAAACCATTTCCAGAATTATGGTTTGGTACAACAGGTGAAAAAATGCTGAAAGTGATGGCTGAATATGGTACTGCATGGATACCTGTAGGAATTTCATCCAAAGAATATTCTAAACATGTATCGTACATAAATAAAATTTCTACGAGGAAAATTTGTTTGACATATTATGATCATAAGGATATAGAAACATATGATGTCGAAAAAACTGTTAACGAGTATCAATCAGTTGGATGTGAATATTTTATTGGGTTATTAAAATATGAAACAGGTAATATTAAACAAAAATTAAAAAAATTTACAGATGTTATTTCATCATATAATTAAATGGGCACGCCCGGATTTGAACCGGGGACCTTCGCCATGTCAAGGCGATGTCCTAACCATTCTAGGAGTTAAATTAACTCTGGCTAGACGACGCGCCCCTGATATGATTCACGAAGAAAGTTATTTAATTGTTCTAGTATTATGATTATTTTTAATCAGATTCTATAAATAGTATAAAAATAGAATATATTTTATGCTTCTTCATAGTGAAGTTGAGGCTCAGGCAATAATTCCTTTTCTACGTACTACGGTAGCGAAAATATTGATTGATAAATATTCATTGACTCAACAACAATCTGCTAAGAAAATGGGTATTACGCAAGCAACAATCAGTAATTATATGAATCGCAGTAGGGGAAATATCGAGTTATATTTGATTACAGAACGGATACAATCCTATGCGGAACAAATTGCTGATGAAATAATTAATGAAAGTAGTGAAATCATAGTAGGAGAGAAATTTGAAATAGCATTGAAATTTATTCGAGAACAAGGAATAATATACGATTTGCATCAAGAATTGGAGAATAATCATACAATCAAAGACTGTCCTCTTTGTTCTAGTAGGCGACAGTAATAGATTTTTAAATAAATTGGTGGTATAGGAATGTCAAATGATATAGTCAATAGTAAATATTTTTTCTATTTGCTTAGGTTCCAAGTGTTCATATCAGGAGCGTCTGTTATGGGTTTGGAATTATTAGGAAGTAGATTAATGTCTCCATATTTTGGTAATACTTTATTTGTATGGGGAAGTCTAATTGGAATTACATTAACAGGATTAAGTGCAGGATATTCTTATGGGGGGAAAAAATCAGATCAAAAAGCTTCTTATCAAACGTTTTCTTTATTAATTTTTATTGCAGGTAGTTATTCATTACTTTCTACATTATTATCTGCAGAAATTTTTAAAATTATTTTATTATTTAAAGTTGGAGAAATATTTGGTCCATTAATTTCCAGTATTGCATTGTTGTTAGTTCCAACATTTTTACTCGGTGCAGTGACGCCTTTTGCAATAAAACTAAGTGCGAAATCCATTAAAACAATTGGACAGACTGCTGGAAATTTATATTCATTATCAACTGTAGGAAGTATTTTTGGTACGTTTGCTACAACATTCATTCTTGTTCCCTTAATAGGAGTAGACATTATATTATATTCAATTAGTACAATTTTAATAATATCAGCAATTGTAGGATTATCAAAGCAGACTAAGACAGTTGCAATAATCTTAATTTGTATATCGTTGTATTCTGCAGTATTTGTACAAGCGCCATTAGCAGGTGTTGTATTTGAAAAAGATACGCAATACCACAGGTTATTGGTGCATGATGATTCGGTTACGAATATACGGACATTAATTTTGGATAATAATTTTCATAGTGCAATGGATCTTCAAAATAGAGATAGAATCGTGTATGAATATACAAAATATTTTCATTTAGGAGTGTTATTTACGAATGACCCTCAAAATGTTTTATTTATTGGAGGTGGTGGATTTTCTGCACCAAAGAAGTTTTTTGCAGATTATCCAGGTGTAAAGATTGATGTCGTGGAGATTGATAAAGAAGTAGTTAGTGCAGGAAAAGAGTTCTTTTTTGTTCCAGATGATGAACGTTTGGATATAACAACGGATGATGGACGGATTTTTCTTAGAAAAACAGATAAGAAATATGACATCATTGTTCTTGATGCTTATGACAAGACGTATGTTCCATTTCATTTAATGACAAAAGAATTTCATCAGCTTGCAGCGAATCATTTAACAGAAGATGGAGTTATAATTTCGAATATCATTACATCGCTTGAAGGTGATTCTGCAACTTTATTTTTATCTGAATTAAAAACAATGGACAGTGTATACAAAAATATACATATCTATCCGGTTGTTTCAGAACAAAATAGAATTATTCAAAATATAATTGTTGTTGCACAGAATAAACAAGATAGAATTACAAAGTTTGAATTAATGTCTCGTCAAGACAACGTTCAAGTAGATTTATCTGAAGAGATAATGAAAGAATATGAAAAAGAGATAGAATTAAATTCGTATAAAATTTTAGAAGATAACTTTGCACCTGTAGAAAATTATTTGAATCCATTGACGGGCAAACAATATGTAAAAAGAATTATTTTAGAAGATGGGATTGCAAGTGAAATATCGAATGATGGTCAAGACTGGAACCCTGAATTAACGGTTAATCAGCTTTTGTTTGTGTCAATAGCGGCAGTTGTATTGGTATATTCGATTTATTCATATAGTAATACTGAGAAAAACTAAGTGAGTGAAAGATGGTCGAGTTTCAAGTTGTTGTAATAGGTGCGGGTCCAGGAGGATATCTAACTGCCATAAAGTTAGCGCAGCTTGGTCAGAAGGTTGCTTTAGTTGAGAATGACAAATTAGGCGGGGAATGTCTAAATTACGGATGTATTCCGTCAAAAACTATGATCAATACGAGTGATATGTATCATAAAATTACTGATTTGTCGGCCCAGGGAATTGAGGTTGGGTCTGTAAGTGTAGATTTATCGAAATTTCAGGCGTGGAAGGAGTCTATTACAAATAAACTCAGAGGAGGAATCAATTTACTTTGTAAGAATTATGGAGTTGAGGTCATTATTGGAACCGCTAAGATAAAAAATAGAAACTTAATCGAGGTCATAAATGGAGAAGAAAGGACCGAGATTTCTGTAGAGAGTATTATTATTGCAACGGGATCCCGTGCAAATGATTTAGAAAATTTAAGATTTGATGGAAAACAGATTATTTCAGCAAGAGATGTATTGGATCTAGATTATGTTCCGAAATCAATGTTAGTTGTTGGTGGTGGAGCTATAGGTTTAGAACTAGGAACTGCTTTGGCGAAGTTTGGAACACAAGTAACAATTTTAGAAATAACGGATAAATTATTACCTGGAATCGAAAAAGATTTAGTTAGTGTTGTTGAGCGATCTATAAATGAAATCGGAATACGAGTTTTATTAAATTCAGAAATTACTGAAGTTAGTAAGGAGTCAGATGTTGTTATTACTATAAAAAATAATGGTGAGACAATAAATGAAACATTTGAGAAAGTTTTAGTAGCAGTTGGTAGACGTGCAAATGTTGAGAATCTTGGATTAGAAGAAATAGGTGTAGAGTTAGAAAATAATGGATTCATCAAGGTGAACGAACAGATGCAGACTAATGTTTCCAATGTTTTTGCAATTGGTGATGTTGTAGGACCGCCTTGGTTAGCACATAAAGCATACATGCAAGGTAGAAAACTAGCGTACTATATTGCAGATGTTCCAAGTAATATTCAAATAAAAAATATTCCATATGCAGTATACACTGAACCTGAAATTGCGTCTGTAGGATTAACTGAGGATGAGGCTTTAGAAAAGAATCATGACGTTCGCGTAGGAAAATTCCAATTTGCTGCAAATGCAAGAGCAATGACTTCAGGTGGCAGTAAAGGATTTGCAAAGGTATTAGTTGATAATAAAACGGAAGAAGTTCTAGGCGTGCATATAGTAAGTGAAAATGCATCAGAATTGATTAGTGAGGGAATATTGGGACTAAATATGGGAGTGAAAATTGAGGATATAGAGTCTTCGATACATCCACATCCAACACAAGCAGAAGCGTTGTTTGAAGCTGCAATGGCAAGTTTAGACAAGTCTGTTCATTCGTTTATGAAGAAGTCTAAGACAGAATAAATAAAAAAAAATAAAAAATTAGGATCTTACCAAGAAATACGAAATTAATTTAATTTAGATATTAAACTAACGACGTCTTTTTGCTGCTTTGCGCTTTGTAGCTTTACGTTTTGGAGCTGCTTTACGTTTAGCTGGTGCTTTACGTTTAGCTGCTTTACGTTTAGCTGGTGCTTTACGTTTAGCTGCTTTACGTTT
>CAZKFJ010000022.1:0-10119 GCA_964552125.1 uncultured Nitrosopumilales archaeon
GATCGCACGTACAATTTGTGCATTTGCAATTAGGGTTTGAGCAGTTTGGATCCATGTATTGTATAGGTAAGTAAGATATTAAAAGATATATTACTCAGAGTTTAACAATTTTTGAATTGAAAAGAAATACGTTATTGGTCGGAGTGATTTCCCTGGTTTTAGGTATTCTTGCATACCAGTCCGCAATGGATCAAATTGATGAAATTATGGAAATTATCAGAGAGTCGCAGGCAGGAAGGGGCGCTCGTTATTCTAGAGAAGAGCTGCAACTGATGAATGACAATGCCGAGGTCACTTTGATGTTCGCCAGGGGTTTCCTTGGTTTTTCTGCTGCAATGATATTATATGCATTTTATGACGATATAGTAAAAATCATACGACGTGTAAAATAAGTTCGTTTATTTTGTAATTGAAATGTAATGAAGTTCGGATACACCGTTTATCGTAATCACTGAACCATAGTTGATTGTTTCGTCGTCTTCCCAATAGTAGACACGAGTGACGTCGTATGGAGTGATCCATTTATTGATAAAGTCGTCTATGATGCTTTGTGTTGTCTCAGCGTTTTCGATTGAATCAAGTCGGTGTTCGTTGAATTTGAACAATGAAGGTATTTCATCAGGACGAACAACGTTGATTCCGTTGGCAGTGAGTGAATCAACAAGTTGCGATTCGGTGTCTTTGTCCACGGATACGGAAACAACGTTTTCACTCCGTATGTTTGTTTCAACTCCACTCAATTCAATTAGGAAATTTTCAAATGCTTCTTCTGCAGTGTCGCCGAACCCAATGTAATAATCCCCATTGAACGATCCACCGACGGCTGCAACGCCCGCTAAGTTCGTGACAACACCGCCAGCACCTGCAGTATAAACAGGCAGGAAGTAAACGTCGTGATCCCCAATTCTATAAAGGATATTATCTCCTACACGAGGGCTTCTGAGAAGTGTTCGAAGTGTTGCAAAGTCTGGATTGCGCTCTAGCGCTTCAAGAATGGCAGTAGGTCCAAGGAGTTTGGTATCTGCGTCAAGTGGAACCTCAAAGAATGTCATGTGGCCCAGGTTGTCAAAGTCGTTCTCGATAATCATGTATCCTGCCAGGTTTTGTCCTGGAGATCCCCTCAATTGTAGCGAAAGAAGGCCGACAAATTCGTTTTCGTCGAAGGTAGGTGGCTTGGCTTCGATGAAATAGGTGTCTAATCCAGCAGGTGTTTCAAAGAACTCTCGTGCTTCAATGAATGTTGAAGCGTCGGTAATATGATAGAAGTTGTACATATCCACTCGGTAGTTGAATAGTTCCTCTGGATATCGTGTCTGTTCTTTGAGCCAGTCAGGAACTTCTTCTTCGACATGGTCGGAATACAATAACCTGAATAAGTCGCTGTAATAATCATCTCCGATAATATACAAAGAAATGTCTCCGTCGTACGTGTTTATCAGGGAATATCCAACGTGCCTTACAAAGAAATTGTCTTGGCTCCATGGTACTGCGTCCGCATCAAGAGCGATCATCAATGGCATCAACCAATAGGTTTCCTTACCGTCTGTTACGGGATACATATCGATAGGTTTGCCGTTGATTTGGTAGAAGAAGTAAGGGAATAGCAATTCCATTTTTTCGTGGACGTCTTTGTATCGCATTGTGTGAATCGTCTCAAATGGTCTGGAAAGCAACCAATTAGGTTCAAACAGCCAACTCAATGGAGGTGGAATATCAATTCCTCCTAAACCGGAGTACATATGTCCGTTTAATTCATCACTGGTTTGCCTGTCAGATGGATAAGCAGACCATACTTCAGAGAACAGACCGCCTTCCCCATAGTAGATTTTTCGTTGATCAAAGAAATCAGAGGTGTCTACTATTTTGCCGTCGTGTCCATCAAGGAGAAGAAAGCCGTTTGGCACGTGTGTATAAACAAGATGTTCGTTATACCATTGATTTGAAGCTTCCACAGTGTCTGGAAGAATTGGTTTAAGAGACGCACTCCAATACAATGATCCGTTGAACCGTAGGATATCCGTGTCCTGGAAATCGACGTACGGGATTAATCCGATTTCGGGTTTAAGTTTCGCCTCTGCTCCCTTGAGGTCCCACAGCCGAACTTTATTCAATAGATCGGAGTGACTTTGGACGTAGGGTTTAATCTCGTTCGGAGGAAGAGGAGATAAGCTGAAATTATATGGGACTTCTTCGACGTCTTCTAGGTTTGCAAGGTATCTGTTTACCGCAATTTCTTGTGTAGAGTAAGGTCCGTTCCATTCGACTTTTCGTGTGTCGGCAATGCTGCTTTGGATTCCGGTGGATGAACCAACGAGCAATGCAATAAGGATTATAGCACCGATTCGCACAGAATTAATTCGTGAAGGTTTGAGGATTCTCTTTGTGTTTGGCGAGTCTAAATATGAAAAAGCGGCAAAAGCTACACCAGCAAGGAAAACACCTAGGATCATAAATTTAGAGTTGTAGTCGATATAGGATGGGAAAAACATGTTTAATGCAGTCCAGAAAAAGAAGATAGCTATTAGCGCTTCAATGGTAGACACGGGCAGTTTAATTTTTGTTAGATCAGGGCCGACGTCAAAGCCTTCGGATGTGGTTTTTCTAAATTCAGAACCTAATTCCGTAAGGGCGGAAGAAGCAGATTTCAGAAGTTGAGTTATTCCAACAAGTATGATTAATCGTGTACCTAAAGAACCAAGAATAGGAGATACCAATAATGTTAGTGCAGGAATCATTGGTATGATGTTTTGTTGTGCGAATTGCATATCAGATGGCGGTGTAAAAAACGGCAGTGTAAATAGATATGGTACATGAGAAAGTCCTGAAGACCAGCCATTGGCCATTGCAACAATTGTCATTCCTACATTTGCATTTGCTATTAATGTTGAAGCAATTAGAACTTTTGTAATTTGCCAAAGAATGAATTTAGGAGTTTCAAGTTGAAAGTCTTTGAATTGAATAGTTTGGTTTCCACCCGGAGTGGTGGTGTTTGATGCTCGAATTATTGGTATTGCGTTGGTAATAGCCCACCACAGTATTGAGCGCCTGTTTTTGATGTCGACTCGAACAAATGCCAATATACTTAGAACAGTTCCACCGACTAAAGCGAAATAAAATGGACGTATGTAAAGAGTCCCAAATTCTTGAAAATTAAGATAAACAGAAATAACCTGTGAAATTGTCGAGGCCAGAATAAAAAATGCTATAATTGCCAATACAAACAGTATGCCTCTTCTAGGCGGTCCTTGTTCAACTGTGTTTTCAGATTGGTAGTAATTTTTCAATTCCGTTTGTATATTCCTTTCTATGGGTATCTTTTCCAATAATTTAACTGTTAAAGTCGAAAAGATTAGTTTGGCCCTTGGTTTGAGAAAAGTTTGACACGCGCACACCAATTCGGCGTAGTTTTCTAGATTCTTGTAACAGAAAGTTTTTTAGAAGTTCTTGAGATGTGTTAGTGATAATATCATTGGAGTTTTGGAAGATTTCAAACGATTTACTTCGTTGATAAATTGTAAGATCTTCCATTATTGCGGTAATGCTGACCGTTTTGAAAGTGATTTTCTTTTCAAGAGTTTGATCAGATATGTCTTTAGATAGGTTATTAATAGATTGAGAAATTAGGTCAAAGTCCCTTGTATCTTCCTTGAGAGTGACTATACGTCCTATTTGATCCGCTGGTTTGTCTTTTACTTCCTCGTTATCAATGCCGTTTGCTGAATCGTGAAGGTATACGCCAAATTTCTGTCCGAATTCATCTATCAATAATGTTCTTTCGCTGTTGGCCAGCTCCTCAATTGTTGTTATATTGAATTCTAATAGCTTTGCGTTTGTTTTTGGCCCTATTCCATAGAGTTTGTTCACTTTTTGAGGAAAAAGAAAGTCTTTGATCTTATCGGGCAATATTACTGTGGTGCCGTTCGGTTTGTTTGAGTCCGCGGCCATTTTTGATATTAGTTTGTTAGGGCTTATGCCAATGGAACAAGTTAGATTCTCCAATTTTTTAATTTCTTCTTTTAATTCATTGCCGTATGTTGTGGCGTTTTGATAATCGTTGTTCATTTTATCCGAGATGTCTATGCAGGCTTCGTCGATGCTAAGTTGTTCGAATTCATCACTATATTTTCGAATAATATTCATAATAGTCTCAGAAATTGATTCATAAAGTTCGTGGTTTGCGGAAATAAAGACAGAATCCGTGTTTTGCAGGAGTTTTTTTGCTGTTTTTATAGCAAGTCCTGATTTAACATTGAATTTACGTGCAATATAGTTTGTCGTGGCAACCGCGCCGCTGTCTTCAGAACGACCTGAATATTGGCATATTACAACCGGTTTGTTTTTAATTTCGGGTTTACGTGCTTCTTCGACTTGAGCATAAAAATAATCTAAATCGAGATGAAGGATTATTCGTTGCATTCAAATAAATTACATTATCATCTTTAATTAATTTTAAAAGCTAAAAAGATATAGACAATGTTGATCAAGTTAGGGTAATTTAATGAGTGAAGAATTGTTAGAATATGACGTAGTGGTTGTAGGGGCAGGACCTGCTGGCAGTAATGCAGCATATGAATGCGCAAAAAACGGTTACAAAGTTGTTATTTTAGAGGAAGACCCTGTTGTTGGAGTCCCTGTTCAGTGCGGAGAAGGACTAAGTTGTTTTGCATTACAGCACTTGGACATAAAACCCGATGATGGATTTGTTTCAGCGAATATTTCTAGATTGAGGGTAATTTTTACCAACGGAAATTGGATGTCGGTACATGATGGAGGTTATGAATTAGATCGTGATAAGTTTGATCAGTTCTTAGTGAAACGTGCAACAGATGCTGGAAGCGAACTACTTACGTCAGCAAAGGTAATTGAATTTGATTCTAAAGAGAAAATTTTGAAAGTAACTTATAATAAAAAAATTATGTCGGTTAAAGCTAAGATAGTAATTGGTGCAGACGGTCCGAAATCCAATATTGCGGCGTGGTCGGGTTTACTGCAGAAGGATCAATGGCGAGACAAATTAATTCGAGCATATGAGTTGAAGATGGAAGGTGTTGATGTTAATGGGTTTGACATGTATTTTGATGTTGATATTGCACCGGGTGGTTATGTTTGGGTGTTTCAAAAAGGTGAAAACATCGCGAATGTTGGAATAGCTACAACTGCAAAAGATACTGCAAACAGATTGGATAAATTTATTCAGCAAAAAAAGATCGATGGAAAGGTTATTGGAAAAACCGCTGGGGCAATTCCATACAAAGGACCGTTGAAGAAAACCTATGCGGATGGCATACTCATTGCAGGAGATGCTGCAGGAAGTACAAATCCTGTATTTTTGGGCGGCATATCCACAGCGATGCAAACAGGTAGTTTGGCAGGCAAGACTGCGGCAGAATCACTAAAAGCGGGTGACTTTTCGGAAGGATTTCTTTCAAGATATCAGAAAAGGTGGAAGAAGCTGCCTTTAGCAGACAAGTCGTTGTTAGAAACTGCCAAAATAATGCATGAATTTACTCCAGAAATGTGGGAAAAGATGGGAGAATTAGTTGGAAAGAGTGATGTGACAAACATAACTACTTTAGGTAAATTGAGAGTCGTGTTAAAGGCGTTTTATCCAAAATATTGGAGCTTGATTCCAGTTGTACCTTATATGCCAACTGTAATGAAAGCTTTTTCGATTACAAGAAAGTGGGGATGGTAAAGATTACTGTGATGATAATCATCACAGTAACTAACCAGTCTTTTGGGGTTCTTAGAGTTTAAAGAAGTCGTCGGCTGCAGCTGGTGTAGAAGTTGTTGATGGGGTTGGGAATTTTTCCTCATCGTTTACTTCAGCTACTGCTGCTGCTTCAGCTAAAATGCTGTTGGTCTCTGCGCTGGATGATTCAATTAATGGAGAGCTTCCACCAAATTGGCCTGCGTCTGCGATTAAACCATTCATCATTTCACCGATCTGTGTCATTTCTGAACTGGCTTCAGGAAGGATTCCTGTCATAGAACTTCTCATGCCTTTAATTACAGATGCAATTGGAGAAATGGAAGTTGCAATATCGCCGAAATCTCTGACCGTGCCCATTCTCAAATTAATTTGTTCAAGAACTAATTTCATTTGAGTTACGTTTGAAGTTATCTTTCGTAATTCGGCTAATTCGTTGGCATATGCTGCCGCACGACTTTTGTCGTGTGTTTGGGTTGCCTCAACCACTTTATCAAACAATGCTTTATCATGTGATGTTAATTTAGATTGTTTTTGTTCTAGTCGTGAGATGAGCGTTTGCATTGCTCGTTGCGTATCTTCTACACGATTTCGTAATGGTGGTTGTGGAGTTACTTTGTCTTTGACCTTCGCTAAGAAAGGTTCCTTTTGTTCTTTTGTATTCCAGTTGTTGAGTATACTCATTACTATCAAAATACAGTAAGAAACCAATGAATAAACAAAGAATGATTAACAAAGTTCAACAAAATTATCAATCAAAGTTTATTTTTTTAACCTAAACGTAATTTTTTATAAAAAAAATAGCGATTTGCTTAGATATTATTGGTTTTTTATTAGTTGTATAACTATGAACGACAAACAAAGGATGCTAATATTTTTTGGTGTTCTATTCATTATTTTTTCGGTGTTTATTATTAATGAATTTAGAAGCACCGCAATGAACGATCCATTACAAGATAAAAATTTTGTTGTAATCAATGAAAAAATAATTTTTGTGGAATTAGCAATTACGCCGGAAGATAGGCAGAGAGGTTTAATGGAAAGGGATCTTTTGGAAAAAGACAACGGAATGTTGTTTGTGTTTTCTGAAGAAGACGCGTATTCTTTTTGGATGAAAAATATGAAAATTAGTCTTGATATAATTTGGATAAATGCTGATGGAAACGTGGTTTATTTTGTTGAAGGCGCACCCCCTTGTGTTCGATCTCCGTGTCAAACATATTCACCAAATGCCGATGCATTATATGTTTTGGAAGTTAATCCTGGAGTAATCGATGTGTTAGGTATTGAAGAAAACACAGAGGTTATAATTTCGTTAAATAATTTAGAAAACTAATTTCATTCTAATATAAAAAAATATTGCTAGTAAGCAGACAATTTGATAATAAGATTTAATATGTTTAATGGATTGTTTTACTTTATGGCAAACGTCGGGGAAAAGAAATTCAAAAGTACAACAGAAGAAGTCGAATATTTATTAACAAAATATCCAGAAGCAAAAAACAATGATTTTTATTTGCAATGGGTTTGGCTAAAGGACATCGAGGGGTTAGAGCTTCCTGATATGCCTTGGCAAAGATTCCAGCAACTCGCCGGTAAAATGGGAAGCATACGAAGAGCTAGACAGAAAGTGCAGAGTATGGGTAAACATTTACCAAGCGATGAGAAAATTCTTCAGAGAAGAAAACGTTGGAGAAACATACGTTTGCAAGAAAGAAAGTTATTGGAACCTCTTTCTGCAAAAGCAAAAGCTAATGCATAATTATAACAATTAATTGTCGCATCAAATGTTTTTTATTTAGTCTACCTTTAGGTTTGTTGTGGCTCACAAGGTAATTATTATTGGATCAGGTCCTGCTGGGTTAACGGCTGCGCTATACACGGCAAGAGCTAACCTAGATCCTCTTGTTTTAGGCGGTTTAGAGTGGGGAGGGCAACTAATGTTAACTACTGAAGTTGAGAATTATCCCGGTTTCATCGATGGTATTAACGGTCCAGATTTAATGGAGAATTTTAAAAAACAGGCCGAACGTTTTGGAGCGGAAATAATTAATTCCAATGTTACGTCTGTAGACTTTTCTCAAAAACCGTTTAAAATTATTTCCGGTGAAAATTCGTATGAAGCTCAAACAGTAATTATTGCAACGGGCGCAAGCGCAAGATGGTTAGGTTTAGAAAACGAACAGAAGTTTGTTGGTAAGGGTGTTTCGTCGTGTGCAACTTGTGATGGTTTCTTCTTTAGAGATAAAGAAATTGCTTTGGTCGGAGGAGGCGATTCGGCAATGGAAGAAGCTTTGTTTCTGACAAAGTTTGCAAGTAAGGTCACTGTAATACATAGAAGAGATAAATTGCGTGCAAGTAAAATTATGCAGGACCGTGCATTTGAAAACGATAAAATAGAGTTTGTCTGGAATTCACAGGTCGAGGATGTGTTGGGAGATGATTCCGTTACTGGAATTAAAATAAAAAATTTAGAGACCAACGAATCAACCACAATTAATGTTAGTGGTTTGTTTGTTGCCATTGGTCATGTTCCAAACACTGATTTTCTAAAAGGACATATTGAATTAAATGATCAGGGGTATATTGAATGCAATGGGACCAAAACTAGCGTTGATGGCGTCTTTGTAGCTGGTGATGTACATGATTTTCGTTATAGACAAGCAGTAACTGCTGCAGGACATGGATGTGAAGCGGCAATTGACGTCGAAAAGTACATAGAAATGAATGGTTTGTAAATAAAAAATGGATGTTGAAATAAACGAAATTCAACGACAGATTAAATTAATGGTTCCGGAAGCGGTTAATGAAGTATGTAGAACTTTGGATTTACTTGAAGGCATTTATGGGCAGATTCATTGGGCGATTTATGAATTAATAGAGAATTCTGACAATTCTGGAAGTAAAAGTATCAAGTTCGAGTTAAATGATAACAAACTCTTGGTAAGAAATGATGGTTTGGAATTTAGTATTGATGATTTCAAACGAATATGTTCGGTTAATACGTTGGTGGGTCGAGATAGTTTAGTAGATAGGTCGTTTGGTTTAGGATTCAAGTCGGTATTTAGTTTTTCAAATGATGTAAAAATATTCTCTGGAAAGTTTGGTATTAGGTTTTGCAAACAGAAAGAACATAGATTATGGAAGATTTTTCCGCATAAAATTGAAAATCAAAGTTTTCAAGAAGAACGCAACACAGTATTTGAGTTTGATTTAGGAGATAAACGAGAAAACATGTCGAAAACGTTGTTTGAGGTTTCTCCAAAGATATTATTGTTTTTGAGATCGGTTGAAACTTTGGTAATTGAAGATTCTGTACGAGGTGATACAATAACGTTGGAAAAAATTATCAGGAAGAAAAACGATTTAGAAATAGTTACTTTAAGGAGAACTATCAACGAAGAGGCGTGTGAAAGCTGGGATTATGTTTGTTGTTCGAAGGAATTTTTAATTCCTGAAAGTATTAGCGACAAGGGACAAACCAGGGTGATTGTAGCGGTTCCTTTGTATAGAGGTGATGGTTCGGTTTCTATTTACAGGAAAATCTATCGAGTGGTTGGTGATGGAAATGCTGGTTTCGCGCTTTCTGGTGACTTTATTACAACAATGAGTTTTGATGAATTAGTAGACAATGACTGGAATGCTTGGTTATTAGATAGTGTATTGGATTACATTAATTCTGAGTTGAAGTTGGGATTAATGATTTAGTGTTGGTTTTGTTACATAGAATCTACTTGAATGATTAAGGGAATGTTTGTTTAGACTTCTTTTTTAGTTCTTTTTTGTATTCTTTTAGCCTTTTTTTGTTTTTCTCTCTTAGTTCTTTCTGTAATTCCTTTAGTTTTTCCTTGCTTTTTTCCTGATATTCTTTGCGCAGGGCTTTCAGTTTTTCCTTGTTCTTCTCGTTGTATTCTTTATTGTACCGTTTAATGGCCTCTTTACGAAGTTTTTTTATTCCTTCCTCAGCGGTTTTTGTAATTATTTCTGGCCATTCTTGTTCAGAGGATCTCGGAGTTCTTTGAGTAGTTCTCCTTTTTGGTTTTCTCTCGTGAAGTGTTTTGATTAACGAATATGCATCGTTGACTTCCTGCGATTTCCTGGTGAAGACTTCCCTTTGATCGTTGTTTTTTGCAAAGTTGGGATGAAACGCTTTTTGCTGCTTTATCATTGATTTTTTACATTCTTCGAGTGTTGCGTTTGGTGCGACGTCCAGTATACTTCTTGCCTCTTTTTCGTTCATTTGTTATTCACTGTGTTTTTTTTATGTTGGCGTATAATATATTATGTCAGATGATGTCAGGGATGACTTGATAGGCGATGTCCGTAAGGCGTACGAGTGCCGGTAATTGACCATAAGTCAATTCATTTTCTTAATTATCAATTTATGAAACGGGTGTGTTAGGTTTATT
>CAZKFJ010000023.1:0-9508 GCA_964552125.1 uncultured Nitrosopumilales archaeon
AAAATTGCAGTTTTTCATGCTGATTGTTCATCAGCATGTCAATTTTTCTCTGCAAATCCTACTTTTAGTAGGTTCATGTAGTCACGTACGACCATTTAGTCGCGTAAGACCATTCTGTTTTCATATTTTTCTTCTTCACCATTGTCAACTTTTGACGGCGTAATATGATTATGCCGATTTGCATAATTGAGTTATATAAAGCTTATCCCACTCTAAAACAAGATTTTGTGATTTTTTTATTATATTCAAAACCATGAAATTCTAGTTTGTGATAACATAATCTGTGGTCCTCGTCAATCTTCCTCAGTTGTTAGTGGACAGTATCCTTACTGGAAGTGTCCTTGCTTTGGGAGCTATCGGACTGACTCTCGTCTATCGAGTAATGAAATTTCCTAATTTTGTCCACGCCGAATTCCTGACTTTCGGGGCTTATTCCGCATACGCAGTAAACCAATATCTTGGCCTTGGACTTTTCGCTGGAAGCATATCTTCCTTTGTTGCTTCTGGACTATTGGCGGTTATCTCTTATCGTTTTGTGTTCTCGAAACTGGAGAATGTAAGTTCGTCTGGGACGACCACCAAGCTCACCTCGATGCTGATTGCATCTATTGGCCTCGGTTTCATCTTTCGGCATTCCATCCAGGAAATCTGGGGAGCGAATGTTCTGTATTTCAACATCGAAGCTCCTGCAATTTATGAATACTTTACCGCAAGGTTCACAAGTTTCGATCTAATAATTATTCTATCATCCATTCTTCTTGTTCTATTGCTCCATGTGTTTCTGACTTACACAAATCTTGGTAAATCTATTCGGGCAACTTCCGATAATCCTAATCTCTCTTTGATTAGCGGAATAGATACTGATAGGGTTATTTACACTGTCTGGTTCCTCAGCGGAGGCACTGCGGGATTTGCAGGTTTCCTGAGAGGAGTTGACACCCGTCTCTCTCCATGGCTTGGCTGGAACGTATTGCTGATTGCATTTGCAGTTGTAATACTCGGAGGCATCGGAAGCTTTTACGGAGCAATCATTGCAGCCTATCTTATCGGATTCGTTGAGAACATCGGGGTAGTTGCATTGATCAATTTGGATCTGCCTACAAGCTACAGACCTGCAATTGCTTTCTCCATATTGATTCTCATGCTTATCTTCAGACCCCAAGGCCTCTTCAGTACGGCCAGTGATCGGAAGGGTGGTTAGTTGATAAACTTCATACTCGACGCTCTGATCTATGCAGGAGTATTTGGCATTCTAGCAATCAGCCTGAATATTGAAGCTGGGTTCACTCGATTGATGAATTACGGCAAGGTTGCGTTCTTCGGAGTGGGCGCATACACGTCTGCCTTGCTGGCATTGAGCGGATACAATTTCCTGGTCACTCTGGTGGCTGCCATCTTCATGTCTGCCCTTGCTGGATTCCTTATCTCCTTGCCCACGCTCAGGCTTCGGGAGGATTATTTTGCAATAGTCACTGTATCTGCTGGAGAGATCCTGAGATTGTTCTTCATCAGCGAAGCTTGGCTTACGAATGGCACTCGAGGACTTCCTGGCATACCTAGACCGTTGGCCGATATTATACCTACTGAAAACTATCTTCTATTCTACACACCTGTAGTTTTCGTATTCCTGTTTGCATGCTATCTTATAGCTACCCAAATAGTCAACTCCCCATTCGGACGAGTTCTCAAATCTATCCGAGAGGACGAAGTTGCATCAAAGTCTCTTGGAAAAGACATCTTCAAATTCAAAACAAAATCGTTGATTATCGGATCGTCCATGGCTGGAATTGCAGGACATTTATTTTCATACCATCTTAGATTCATCTCTCCCGACATGTTCTTCCCAGTCCTTACATTCACTATCTGGACGATGATGATTATCGGTGGAATTGCAAATATCAAGGGCTCGATTCTTGGAGCTCTTATTGTACAGACTTTTGAAAGAGGAATGTCCATTGTCAAGGATTACGTCAATCTGCCAATCGATCCGCTAAACTTTAGGATCATTGTTATCGGTTTTATTCTGATATTGTTTATGATGTATCGGCCTGAAGGAATTATTCCCGAAGAAAAAACTAAATCTATCTCTACGAGGTTGGAAGAAAATGGAACAGCTGAAGATAAATAATATTCGTAAATCCTTTGGAGGAATAGTTGCACTAGACGGAGTTGATTTCTCTGTGAAAAGGAAATCAATTACGGGACTGGTTGGACCTAACGGCTCTGGTAAGACTACGTTATTCAACAGCATCACTGGGTTCATCCCTGTAGACGAAGGTTCTATAAAGTTTAATGACATCGATATAACCAATCTGTCTCCTGATAAAATTGCCAACCACGGCATAATCCGTTCATTCCAAATACCAAAGCCTTTCTCCAAGATGACAGTTCTGGAAAATGTTTTATTGAGCGCTAGGGATCAACTTGGCGAGAATATTCTCCCACTGCTCTTCCGTAAAAAAGAAGTAATCAAACAAGAGACCGAGAACCATGAAAGAGCAAGGGAAATATTGGAACTCCTTGATTTGTCGCATCTCACCAATGAATATTCTGCAGGTCTTTCTGGAGGACAGAAAAAACTGCTTGAACTTGCTCGGATTCTGATGGCCGACCCCGATATAATCCTTCTTGACGAGCCTATTGCAGGCGTGAATCCCACCTTGGCAAACAAGATATTCGAGAAGATTATCGATATGCGCGACAAATACGATAAGACCTTCTTGATTGTAGAACACAACATAGACATCGTTCGTGATTACTGCGAATACATCGGCGTGATGAATCGTGGAAAAATCATTGCTGACGGCGATCCTTCAAAAGTCTTCGAAGACGACAAGGTCTTGAACATCTACTTGGGGCTGGAAGATTAGTATGTTCAAAGTCTCGGGATTGCATTCAGGTTATGACGGCACGATAATCATTGAGGATATTGATCTCAATGTGCAAACTAATGAGATTGTTAATATTATCGGTCCCAATGGCTCGGGTAAAAGTACGTTGTTGAAAAGTATATTCGGAATTGTCAAACCACAACAGGGTAAAGTAGAATTTCTAAATGAATCAATAACTGGAATGAAACCGTTCCGAATCTTTGAAAAAGGAATTTCCTATGTACCACAAGTGGAAAACATCTTTTCTAACCTCACAATATCTGAGAATCTTGACATCGGTTTCTATACTTCTAAAATTAAAGACACTGGAAACGAATTGGATAAAATCTATTCTCTCTTTCCTCAACTCAAGGATAAAAAATCAATAAAGTCGGGCAATCTAAGTGGCGGCGAAAGACAAATGCTTGCAATAGCAAGGGCATTGATCGGCGATCCAAAATTGTTGTTGTTGGACGAACCAACTGCCAGCTTGGCTCCGAATCTAGTTAGTGAAATTATGCAAAAACTTATTCAGATTAAGGATTCTGGAACTTCCATTCTCTTGGTAGAACAAAATGCTAAGAAATCACTTGCAATTTCTGACCGATGCTATGTACTGGCAATGGGAAAGAATTTCTTCGATGGCAAAGCCTCTGAGGTTATTAATAATAAAGAATTGGGCCGTATGTTCTTGGGCAGTAAATAAAAAAAAAGAGGAGTTTGACGATACTAAGAAAGACTGACGCCCGAAGGGTCCCAGTTTCCGATATCGACAAATGCTCCGCTTACGATTCTCCAGATGCTGTAGGTTCCACCTACATCTCCGTTTTCATCGAATGTTTTGTCGCCTGATGCTCCAATATAGCCGTTTGCTACACTGATTAATGCATCTCTGATAGCTTCTTTGGTTGCATCTGCGCCTGCCTCATCAATTGCCATTAGGGCTAATTTGGCTGCGTCATATGCTTCTGCAGAATATAGTCCTTCTTCTAATCCATTAGCTGCTAATAGATCTAAGAAAGCTGCTTTTCCTGGTGATTCAGGAGAAGCTGGACGTGTTCCTATCATTCCTTCTGTTGCTTCAGCAATTCCTGGTGCTCCGAATATAGCATCATCTGCTATTCCGTCACCGCCAAGCCATTGTGCTGTAATTCCTAGTTCTGCGGCTTCTCTGAATATGATTTGTCCGTCATCTGCGTACGAGACATCAAGTATGATATCTGGATTCGTAGCTTGTATCTGTGATAATTCAGTACGATATGTTGCCATTTCTAGCTCATATGGTATTGCAATTGTTATTGTTCCGCCGTTTGCTATGAATGATTCTTGGAATACATCAGCCAATCCTTGTCCATATTGATTATTTACAAAGATTACTGCTGCAGTTTTGTGTCCTTGTGACCAAGCTAGATCTGCCATTGCAACGCCTTGTAGTGCGTCACTTGGTGCAGTTCTGAAAATGAAATCGCCTGCGTTTGTTACGTCAGGTGATGTAGAAGCTGGTGAGATCATGATGGTTTTTCCATCTTCAACAATTGGTGCTGCTGCTAGTGTTGATGAACTTGCATATACACCGACAATTGCATGAACTTGATCAACTTCAATCAATTTCCTTGCTGCTGCTGCTGATGCAGCGGCATCTGTAGCTGAGTCTTCTTCTATCAGTTGAACAGTACAGCCGTCAATACCACCTTGGTCGTTTGCTTCTATTACAGCAGCTTCAACTCCTGCTTGGAAACCTCCTGCATATGCTGCAAGTGGACCACTTGTTGGTAGTATATGTCCGAGTTTTACTACACAATCTCCGCCATTTGACATCTGTGTGAAGTAAAAAGCTCCGCCTAATACTGCTACGACAATTATTCCTATGATAATATAGTTTTGAGGTATACTACCTGAGTTTTTTGCCATATTGCTGTATACCATTTATTGGTTATAAATTTCGTTTCAAATTGCGATTGTTTAATTATTCATTCTTTTATTGTATATACGTATTAGAATATTTTGATTATATTGAACATATGACTTTATTTTTATAATTTTATTATATTCTACTAATCAATTAATTATTACAAATTTACTAAATTCATTGTATATTGATTACGAACAATTGTTATTGTTCACGCTACATTCATTTATTAGGCACAGAAATTTTTTTGTAGTGTGTGCCGGGGCACAGGTAGCCGGGGTTTGTTTTACTCGAAAGCTCAGCCTGGTTAGAGCGCCAGCCTCCAAAACATAAGGGCGTTACTCATAATCTGGAGGTCGTGGGTTCGAAATTAATTCGGAAGACCCACTCCCGGCATTCAATTACATTAGTAATTCCATTCCAAAGAATCCAGTATATGCGTATAACAAATTTAATGTGATCTTTCCTAGTATTGCAGCTATCAAAGCTCTTAATTTTGGATATCCCATAATTCCCAAAGGAATCCAAAGAATGTCATCTGGAGTTAATGGTGTTGCTGCAAAAACGAAAATGACTACTACTCCGTATTTCTTTATTCTTTTTTCCCAATCAATTGCTGCAATTCTTTTTGAATACAATTGTGGCATTTTGAATCTTCCTATGGAAATACTTTTTCTTCCAATAAGTTTCCTTCCTCCTACACCTACATAGTAATGAAGAAATTGTCCAACTCCTGCCCCTATACCTGCCATGACTCCTACTAGTATAGGATTTAATTGTGAACCAATTATCGGAATTACTACGAAAGAAGGAAAAATAGAAAAGAATAGTGTACTTGATCCAAGAAATCCAGCTAATAAAGCTCCTAGATATCCTAGCTCTGCTAGGTTTTCTATGAAAATTTGAAAAAGGTCCATTTTTCAATACTAATTATATTTGGCTAGATATATCTTTTCTAGCGGAAATCCTAGATCTTTGTAATACTTACCTTTTTTGCAACATTATTTTCAGTTTCATCAACTACGAATAATAGACCGCTAGTTTGAATCTCGTCACCCTTTTTCGGAATATCTTTCAGTAAATCGTGAAGTATCCCATTTACATTGGAAAAATCGTATTTCTCGTTCTTTTCAAAATCAATCTTGAAATACCTCTCTATTTCTTCTATTTTCGTTTCGCCTGATGCAACTATTGTATTATGGTCTGAACGTTTTATTGTGGTAGATACATCTTCACTTTCGTCTATAATCTCCCCTACTATCTCTTCAACTAGATCCTCTAGAGTTAGTAGTCCTTCCACTCCTTCGAATTCATCCAATACGATTGCCATATGCATCCTTTTAGATTGCAGTTCTCTCAATAGGTCTCCTACGACCTCTCTTTGCGATACAAATAACGGCTTTTTTGATGTTTGTATTACTCCGTCTTCTCCCTTGCCTTTCTTCTGTTCGCTCAATAGCTTTTTCAGATGCACTATTCCTACAACATTGTCCTTCGATTCATCAATTAATGGAGCTCTTGTGTATCCGCTCTTGATCATGCTATCGATTGATTGACTTACATTCTTCTTTGAATCTAAGACAAACATCTTCTTTCTTGGAACCATTACTTCTCTTGCAGTAATTTCTCCTGATTTTAGAACTCCTCTGATGTATTCCTTTTCGTGCGTCTCGATAATCTTTTCTTGCTCTCCTACATCTAGAATTGTTTTTATCTCATCTTCTGTCAGTGTTGGATTTATATTTTTACTTGAATCCCCTAACACAAAATCTGATAATTTCATCAATGGTATCGTGATTGGAGAAAATATTCCCATGACGATTTCTATTGGTTTCGCTATTATCAATGCAAATCTTTCATTATTTACTGTTGCATAGGATTTTGGAATTATTTCTCCAAAAATTAATATTGTTAATGTCATGAATCCTGTAGCAATTCCTAATCCTGTAGATCCGAATTCTTCTATTGCTATGCTTGTTGCCAAAGACGCTGCACTAATATTTACAAGATTATTCCAAATTAATATGGTCGTAATCAATTTTTTTGGCTCTTTCTTTAGTTTTAATAATGATTTAGAACCCTTTCGTTTCTGTTCATATAATGTTTTTACTTTGATCTTGTTTAATGAAACTAATGCAGTCTCACTTCCAGATGAAATTGCTGACAAAATAACTAAAACAACTAATAATGTTAAACTAATAAAGTCTACCAAATTTTGATTACATCCATATTCTTCCTTGCTTGAATATAATGTTTAGGGTGTTAATCGAATGTTAAAACTTATAATTATACAAAATCATACATTTCACATGATTGAAGAAAAACTAGAATCGCTTGGCCTTACATTGCCAGGAGTTCCTAAACCTGCAGGTTCATACATTCCGTCACTTAGAATCAATGATTTGGTATTCATTTCTGGTCAAGTTCCGTTTATTGATGGAAACCTACTTACTGGAAAAGTAGGTTCAGATATAACTCTGGAAGAAGGGTTCGAGAGAGCAAAAATATGCGCATTAAATGCATTGGCTGTTGTTAAAGCTGAGATTGGTTCGCTAGACGATGTTAAGAGAATTGTTAAAGTTTCAGGATATGTTAATTGCATCGATTCTTTTGTTGACCACCCTAAGGTCATTAATGGAGCATCGGATCTGTTTGGAGAACTGTTTGGAGATTCGGGACAACATACTCGTATCGCTATTGGAAGTAATTCTCTTCCAATGAACTCGTCCGTTGAATTAGATGTTATTTTCCAAGTCAAACAGTAAATTGTTACGAAACCTTGAATCCAATCAAATTATTACCAATCGAAGTTGCAAGACAAGATAGTAAATTCAATCTAATCGATCTACTCTCAAAGTCATTGGAAAATAACTCCACGAAACTTCAGGACGGTGATATTATTTGCATCTCTAGTAAATTTGTTGCTTTATCCGAAGGCCGATATGTTAAACTTTCCGACGTTGAAGTGAGTTCTTCTGCTAATGAAATATCGGAACAATATAATATTGATTCACGATTGTCCGAATTAATTAAACAAGAATCTGATAGAATTTTTCATGGGTTTGACGGATTTGTCCTAACCTTCAAAGACGGTATCTTAGTTCCTAATGCTGGTATTGATACCTCGAATATTATGCCAGGCTATGCGATTTTATATCCTGTTGATTCTCTTCTTTCTGCAAAAACCATAAAAAATGAAATTAAAAAATTATTCAATATTGATGTTGGGGTTATTGTCACTGATAGTCGCTTAATGCCTACTCGAATTGGTACTACCGGGGTTGCTATTGCATCTGCGGGTATAAAACCTATTGAAGACGAACGTGGAAAAGTCGACCTCTTTGGCAATTCTATTCGGGTTACTCAGAAGGCTATTGCCGATGATTTGAGCTCTGCAGCTCAATTACTCATGGGCGAATGCGATGAATCTATTCCTATTGTAATCGTACGTGACAGTGCCATGAAAATCTCTCCTGACGACGAAACCGAGCAGACATTTTCAGTAGGCTTTGATGAATGTATATTTGTTAGAGGTCTTTCCAACCTAGAACTTTGATTATTTTCTAGTTATTTCTGTCTTGAACTCTCTTTTGGAAAAAGCACTATTGCAACTTCTGCATTTTCCACCATTTGATTTAATTACATCATTGACATATCGTAATTCCATTCCTTGATATATCATATGCCCGCAATTATCACAAATTACTTCAAAAGTCATTACATTATGTTATCAATAGTTTCTTAATAAAATTTTGTTATCATGTCCGGAATCATATCGAACGCCGTAACTTGATTTTTTGCACCTATTTCATTAAATTGTTCTGCAGTTGATCCCTTGTCAATCAATGCAATAAACTCTGTTCCTGAATTCCTTGCAGTTTTGTAATCTCTTACTGTATCTCCGATGTAAACACATTCTTCTGGTTTAACTGATAATTTCTTACATGCCAAGTGCATTGGTTCTGGATCTGGTTTTTGCTTTACTGTCTGTTCTGGAGTTACTAGCACGTCAAACTTTTCGTATAATTCTCCCAATACTTCGATTGCATTAGCTTTTCTTTTCGATGTTACAATTCCCATCGGCAAATCGATTTTCTCTAATGTCTCTTTAACATGTGGCAACGTCGGTAGATTTTCATGAGTTTTTATCACTACTTCGTTGTAAATTGGCCTTGCATCTTTATTATCTCCAAATAATATGGGCAGGTTCAAATTTGAAGGCTGACCGAGTAATCCTCTAAGAACTTCGATGTCTGGAGGCTCAACCCCTAGTCTTTTTGCCACTTGTGTATATGTTTCAAATATCGCATTATTGGAATCTATTATCGTTCCATCCAAATCAAATAAAACAGCTTTTAGCATTGAGCTATAGATTTTTTCATTCATATTTGTTCTTTACGCCAAAATGTAAAATTCAAATACCCGAACATACAATATAATTCAGAAATATGGCTCAAACCGCAAGAATCAAGTTAACAAGCAGCAACCTTCCACACTTACAAGTAGTTTGCAAGGAGATCAAAGACATTACTGACCGTACGGGCATCAAAGCACGAGGTCCACAGCCACTTCCTACTAAAAAACTCAAAATCACTACTAGAAAAGCCCCATCTGGAAACGGCACTAGTACTTTTGATAGATGGCAACTTCGTATCCATAGGCGCCTAATTGATTTGGATGCCGATGACCGAACCATGAGACAGCTCATGAGACTCAAAGTTCCTGAAGA
>CAZKFJ010000024.1:0-5146 GCA_964552125.1 uncultured Nitrosopumilales archaeon
GGTATTCCTTCTTATTCTCAATTCCCACAAACAATTCCAGAATCTTCATCAATTCCCGAACCAATTCCACAACCAGAACCTGAAACCAATTATAATCCTGATTTGGGTTTACTTATGAATCAAAATCAAATAATTGAAAATGGTCCTGAAACAATTCCTGAAGATAAAGAAGTCCATCCTACCATTGTTCCAAATGATCCTGAATTAGAACCTGAATCACATCCATTTATCATTAACGAGCGTCCACATGCAGCTAATATTGATGTTGAATCAGTTTCTGATAATCCATCAAATGATTTTCAATTATTTGAAGAATCTGACTCTAAAGATACAACTGATTCTTTTATTACAAAGATTACTGACTTTGCAAACAAACATCCTGATTTAAGTCCAATAGAAGATGGATCAATTCCAACTAATCCAAATACAGAACAAAAATCTATGCCAAAATCTGAACGTACAGATAATGGATGGAAAATTTCTTTCGAATAATTCTAGCAGGTAAATAATTTGTTATTTGAATTAATTACTAATGGCTTAACAATGGGTAAGGCTCAATCTCGTCTTGCAATATTAATAATTTTTATGACTACAATTAATGCTATGATTTTTTCTAGTTTATTGAATGGATCAGGCACTCTTATTGTTAGCATGATTACCTTTGGATTTGTATTAATATCTGAATATTTACTTACTAAACAAACAATCGAATCTTCATCAAGTAAATTGATTTTATACAATCAACTTGGTGCACAAACCCGATCAATTATCTCTATAATCATTTCCAGATTCATAATTGTCGGTATTATTGGATTATTTAGCGGCATAATTGTTGGATCAAGTGTAGTATATACAATTCATCACCCAATGAATATAATCCCTACTTTATTACAAAGTTCTATAGTTTCAATATCATTTCTTACAATTATTGGTATATGTATCGGATCATATGCTGCAATCGTTCAATCATTCAAACAAAATAATTTATATCAGTGAGTATTATGCAACTTCCGATAATTAAATTATTGGACGTTAGTATGAATTATGATAATAACGTTATATTTTCGAATATAAATCTTGAAATAGAACCTGGAGAAATCGTTGCTGCAAAAGGAACTATTGGTTCTGGAAAAACTACATTATTAAATTTAATATGTGGAATCATTCGACCCACTTCAGGTAGAATATACATAGATAAATATGACATTACTAAACTTCCATCTGATAAATTATCTGCACTTAGAGCAAATATATTTGGTATAGTTCCACAAAAAACAAATCTTATCCCTGAAATATCAATTAAACAAAATCTTGAATTACCTCTAATGCTTAATGGAATTGATAAGGATAAACGAAATTCAATTGTAAATGAAACCCTTGATAAATTGGGTTTAATTTCATTAAGTGATCGTTTAGCAGGTACATTAAGTGTTGGCGAATCTGAAATCGTGTCAATTGCACGAAGTATGGTTTCTGATCCACCTATATTGTTACTGGACGAACCTACCGAAGGCTTAGATCCAATAATTTCAGAAATGATACTCTCATTACTTCGCGGCGATTCTATAATGAATCAAAAAACTATCTTTATTACCACTCATGACGAGCGTATTTTGAATATTGCTAATCGAGTAATTAATGTAAAAGATAATATGAACTTATAATTGAGACATTCTTACAATATTTTATGGTAGCAATGAGGACTCAGAGTTACGTAGAATTATGACGAGAAGGCATTTGACCGAGCTACCTGTTTTTATTATAAATCTTATTCATTACAATAATTTTTAAACAACATTTGAATACTCAATATTGTGTCAAAAGAGAACAATACTGATCCATATGATTCATTTTTAATGGTCCCTGGTCCTACAATTGTAGATTCTAGAGTTAGAAATGCAATGAGTAATAATCAAATGGGCCATCTAAGTGAAGAATTTACAGAAGACTTTATCAAATTACTTGAATTATCTAAAAAATTATTTGGCACCAAAAATGCATCTCCTTTTGTAATTACAGGTTCTGGAACAATTGCAATGGAAGCTACTGTTCTAAGTTTATTGGAACAAAATAATAAAGGGTTAATTCTTGATACAGGATATTTTGCACAACGATTTGGACAAATGCTTGATTGCTATAGCATTAAATCAAATGTTCTTCCATTTGATTTTGGCAGTCATGCTGACCCCGATGTTCTGAAATCTGAATTAAATAAAAATAATTATGATGCAGTTTTCATCACTCATGTCGATACATCATCTACTGTTATGAATAATATCTCCGATTTAGTCAATGTTGTAAAAGACAGTGGTTCACTTGCAATAGTTGATTCAGTTTGTGGGGTGGGAGGCTGTGAACTATATTTTGATAAACTTGGCGCAGATGTTGTTTTAACTACTTCCCAGAAAGCTATTGGTTCGGTACCAGGTGCTGGATTAATGATGCTTTCTCAAAATGCAATAGAAATCCTTGAAAACCGTGAATCTACTATTCCGTCTTATTATCTTAATTTAAAAAAATGGAAAGTTCATATGGATAATCCGAAGACATATGTCGCTACACCTGCCATTCAAGTAATGGTTGCATTAAAAACTGCTTTAGAAATGATTATGGAAGAAGGATTGGAGAATCGATGGAATCGACATAAAAAAGTAGCTAATGCAGTTCATGCAGGTATTGAGTCACTCGGTTTGGACTTTGTCGCCGAAGAGAATTATCGAGCTTACACTGTTACTGGATTTCACGTACCTGAAGGTAAAGCAATATCTATTCAATCTGAATTAAAATCTCGTTTTAATGTTGAAGTCGCAAGTGGTTTCGGAGATATGAAAAATAATGCTATAAGAGTTGGCCATATGGCAAATATCGGACACAATGAAGTTGGAAGATTCTTGAATGGTTTAGAATCTATATTATCCGAATATGACAATACTATAAAGAAAGGCACAGTAATTGATGCTATATCTCAAATTCTCAAATAATTCATATTTGTTCAATTTGACATAACGGACAAATTTTTTCATTTTTATCTATTTCTGCAATACAATAAGAACAATATTTCTTTGATTGATCATCTGGTTGTTCGGGTGTTGGAGGCGATGTGAAAATTGAAGCTGCTACCATTAATACACCAATAAGTCCAATTGCCATACCAAATGTTCCCGTTATTGGCAGCAGGAATATTCCTGAGAGAATAGTAACGATTCCATAAGCTGCTAATGATGGCCACATTATATATTATACTCCACTCACTCTATATTAATTATCATGGACGAAAATAGATTTGATTATCATGCAGGAAAAAATACATTAATTGTAGGAGGTGCACTTAGTGGTGCATCTATGAATAGAACTGCTTTTTTAGCAAATCTGATTCAAGACGCTATTGACAATGATTATGGTAATAGAATTTCGATAATTGAAATGTGTCCCGATAAAACAACGTTTAAAAATATTAAGCTTGCTGCTCAATTATCTGAATACATTGATAATTTAGATGAATTTAATTACATTAAACCTGAAACAGTTCATTGGCCACGAATCTATGCAAATAATCCTAAAGACGCAGTAAAATTATCAGTTCAAAATTCGCGTACTCTGATTGAATGTTTGGACAAATATAGAAAAAGACCTACGAAGATATTATTTGTCAATGAATTGAATTTTTATCTTCACATGGGAACTATGCATTGGTTGATGTCAGCAATTGATAAATCAGCTTCTTTTATTGGTACATGTTTTAGGTCAAAATTTCCTTATACGGATTTTAATACTGGAATATCGCGTAGGGAACGTCGTTTAATTGATAAACTTACCCATAAAGTTGATAGTGTAATAACGCTATAATTTTTTTTACATAGTTAATCGAAATAATTGACTTTTACCAATAACTATCTTCCCGGGTAAATACAATTATGCAAACTTCGTCTCAGATTGATCAAAGTTCAATTATGTGTGATTATTGTGGTAAATATCTGAATAGAGAATACTATTTTAAATGTAAATCTTGTTCATCAATATACTGCTTTACCCATAAATCAAAACATAGTTCTTGTAATGATCGTATTACAATTTAGTTTCAGCGACTGCATTCTTTAAGTTCTGAACGCCTTTATTGAATTGTTCTAATTCATCTTGGTTTAAATCAAATTCGATTACTTTTTCTATTCCATTTTTACCTAATATCGTAGGCACTCCTATGCATATACCTTCTTGATTATATTCTCCTTTTAACAACGTTGATGCAGGCATTAGGATTCTTTTATTTAATTTAATGGATTCAGCCATTGAATATATTCCCATAGATGGAGCATAGAATGTGGCGCCTTTAAGACCTATAATTTTTGCAGCTGCTCCAATGGTATCTGAATAACATTCATCTAAAATTTCTTTACTCGCAAATTTATCCAAGGGTATTCCATTAACTGTTGAATATCGAATTAAAGGAAGCATTCCTTCTCCATGTTCGCCTATGACTAGCGTAGTTAGTGACTTTCTAGACACTCCCAATTTCTCAGAAAGTACATTTTTGAATCTTAAATTATCTAAAGCGCCCGACATGCCGAATACTCTTTCTCTTTCTGCTCCGAGTACTTTGTTCATTACATATGTCATTGCATCTAATGGATTGGTAACCATTATTACGATTGCATCAGGAGAATATTTCTTAATATTCTCACCAACTGACTTTACAATCCCCATATTTTTGTGAAGAAGGTCCATGCGAGTTTCTCCAGGTTTTCTTCCCATTCCTGCAGGAACAATGATTAAATCTGATCCCTCTAATTCACTAAAGTTTTCTGTTCCAATAATCTCTCTATCAATCCCCATCTCACAAGCCATTTGTGAAAAGTCCATTGCTTCTCCTTCAGCCTTGCCTTTTGCAATATCTATTAAAGTTACGTCATCCAAGTCATGACTAATTATTTGTAATGCTGCTGTAGATCCTACATTTCCTGCGCCTATTATTGAAATCATGAAACTATACTGATTTTTTAGCCTAATAAATTGTTGGATTGTCATAAATCTTGGTTTTTGTTCCTAATCCTTTCATTTTCGCCAATTACTTTTTTTTGAAAATTTTGAAAAATCTGAAAATTTTGAAAAATCTGAAAATTTTGAAAAATCTGAAAATTTTGAAAAATCT
>CAZKFJ010000024.1:5246-7976 GCA_964552125.1 uncultured Nitrosopumilales archaeon
TGAAAATTTTGAAAAATCTGAAAATTTTGAAAAATCTGAAAATTTTGAAAAATCTGAAATCTTTCGTCTTACCTACGTCTTACTTTTCTTACCTATAATATTTACATATATTATAATAAATTAATGTAATTATTATATTATTTATTTAATTATATGTAATTATTATATTAATTATTTTCAATACCGGGAATAATCGTTACTCTTATAATTGGGTTATACGATGAGAGTTTATTACTCGGGGAATATGTATGTCTATAAAAGTTGGAATTAATGGGTTTGGCGTCATAGGTCGACGTGTTGCATATGCAGTAAATAAACAAGAGGATATGGAATTAGTCGGCGTCGGAAAAACTAGTCCTGATTACAAAGCAAAAATCGGTATTGAAAAAGGTTTCAATTTTTTCGTTCCTGAAAATAGTCATAAAGAAAAATTTGATAAAGCAGGATTTAAAGTCGCAGGTTCAATTGATGAATTAATTGAACAATCTGATGTTATTGTTGACGCGACACCTGGTTCTTTAGGAGAAATGTATCGTGAAAAATATATTAACGCAAAAACTCCTGCCTTGTTCCAAGGTGGAGAATCTAAAGATTTAGCAGAAGTTTCATTTGTCGCTCAATGCAATTATGAAAAATCTAATGGTAAAAATGTCGTACGAGTAGTTTCCTGTAATACTACTGGACTCAGTAGAGTTTTAGGCTCAATTGATAACGCTCATGATATTTCTAAAGTTACATCTGTAATTGCAAGACGTGCTGTAGATCCCGACGTTCCTAAGGGCATGGTCGATTCAGTTTCTTTAGATCCTGTTTCAGTACCTTCTCATCACGGACCTGATGTCGCTACTATATTGCCTGATCTTGATATTGTTACTATGGCAATTAAGATTCCCACAACACATAATCATGTTCACAGTCTTATTGTTGACCTCAACACATCTGCAACTCCTGATGCAATAATTGATACCCTTAAGAACACCCCTAGAGTTATGTTGGTTTCTTCTAAGAATGGAGTAAAATCTACTGCTCATACTTTTGATCTTGGTCGAGAGTTAGGAAGAGATAGAGGAGATGTTTATGAAAGTATGGTCTGGGAAGATTCAATCACTGTAATAGGAAATCGCGCTTACATGTATATGGCCGTTGCACAAGAAGCAATTGTATTGCCAGAAAATGTCGATGCTATTCGTGCAGTTCTTAATACTGCATCTCGTGAAGAATCTATTAAAAAGACTAACGACAGCCTTTGTATCGGCGGCCCTACATCTTAATATACTGGTTTTTCTGAATAATTTTAATGTCCTTGCTTGATCCTTCAATAGAGTATTATTTGTTAAAAGAAAAAGGCTGGGATCTTGGCTCTGGAGAAATTTTTGATTCTGATGGTAATGTTATCGGAAAAATGAGCCGACGTCTGCGTAATATTCGTGGATTAACCAAATTATCCGAAGTGGATGGAACAGGAATTTTGAAAATACAACGAAAATTTCTTTCTCCTAGAATAACTTACGATATTTTTGAAAGTCATGAAGATGACGCCAAACATGGAAAGCAATTTGCTAGATGTTATAGGGCATTTACTTCGATGATTAGGCCAAAAATGTGGTTAAATTATGATCCCGATAACAATGACGCCCCAACAAAAAGATTAGATGCACAAGGTTCTTTTGCAGGGTGGAATTTCAAGGTTGTATCTGAAGGAAACGAGATTGCAGAAGTTAAAAAACTCGATCGATTTAGAGATTTGATTGGTCCAAAATGGCTTGATTTTTCAGACACTCATGCAATACATATTCTAGACAAAGATTTCGATAGAAAAATTCTTCTTGGTTTTATTATGTGTATTGAACGAAGTCTGAATACTAAGAAATAATAATTTCTATTGCTACTGCAACTAAAGAAATTCCAAATATCAAATTCAAGATCCTTGCATTTTTTTCTGAATTGAATATTTCTTTCAGTAAAGTTCCAGCATAAGCCCATGAACTGATTGCAGCGAGTCCAAATATGGAATAAAATCCTACAAGACTTGTTATTCCAAAAAATGACGTTCCCCATTCTTGTGCAAAACCTCCCATAATTGTAAGGTGAAATACCCATGCTTTACCATTAACAAGTGAAAAAAAGAATCCTGTTATAAATCCTAAATTATTCGTTTTTTCATCTTCGGTTTTTATTGGTTTGGCCGTTCCCAAAATCCACGCAAGTCTAATTATTAGACCTGCACAAATCCAGGTCAATGTATCTAATATTATTGGATATTGCTGAATGTATGATATGGAAAAACCAACAAACAATCCTAGTAATGCCCATCCAGAAATCAATCCGAACAATAGATTTGTTGTTTTTCGAAATCCATGTTGTGCTCCATGTGCCGAGCTTAAAATATTCCCTGGCCCTGGTGTAAAACTTACTGAAAATATGAACCACACCATTGCAATGAATGTCTCTATTTCCACGAAATGATGTTTTCTTTATGATGTAAAAGTGGTCATTTTAAAGACGAATTTCTTAACATCAGTATTCCTTTTACGATGAATACTATTCCTGTAATCATTATGAGTGTTGGTATTGTAGACCTTTCAAAAGCTGAATAATCCCTACAATCTTCAATTCCTCCACCTGCTATTCTTGGATCACATTCTGTTACTTGTCCAGGGGTTATTCCAGAAAAATACATAGCTACTGCTACTAGTCCGATAATTATTCCAATCAAAAACTGATTGCGTA
>CAZKFJ010000025.1:0-7787 GCA_964552125.1 uncultured Nitrosopumilales archaeon
ACTGCAGGTCCAACGCGAATAACTTTTGTATAAGATGAAATTATTGCAATAGCTGCCCAACACTCTAATTGATAGCTGCTTAAGGAATCACCATAGAAGATTCCATCAAAATTTAATTCTTCAGCTTTGGTAGACACTGACTCTAGAGAATCTAACGATACACCAATTTCAATTGAAAATTTTGGCATATTTATCTAATAGAAGTTAGCACTGTTAAATTCATCTATTAAATTCTTTAACTGCGGAACGCGTTGATTATTATAATCTTCTTGGTTCTCAACAAAGACCTGACACACACCTGTCGCTGTAGTGATTAGAACTACTAGTTGTTCTATCGGAATGTTTGTATGTTCTTCCCACATCTTACCATATCCTGCACACTGCATGAAATGACTGTCCGTCCATTCCTTTCTCATCTCCTTCCTCTTTGTCTTGAAATCAATTACAGAGAGCTTTCCATCAAACTCTGCAATGCAGTCAACCGTGCCAGCCACGGCCAATTTATCGCTATACATACCAGTTTCCTGGCATTTGATATTGTTAATTCGATTCACAGCATCCTGAAATTGCCTAAACATAGATACGTGCTCTTCCTCATGCCCATCAGCATAATCTGACTTATTATTCAAATAATCCTCGCATATGGTGTGGATTTTTGTTCCGCGACTTGCCGACTCTCTCGATATTCTATTCGCCTCTTCTTCACCGACTCTCCTTCTCCATGCCATGATGCTTTGTCTAGTATGAAAACCCACTACAGTAGTAATTGAGGGGTATTTGTTTCCATCAGGTGTGGAATAAAATCTGTTTCCATTAATCGAGGTTCGTGTGAGCTTTGGTAATTCAAACAACAACATCTCATGATTGAAATGCTTTTGCACTTTTCCATTATTATCGACTGAAAAATTATCTGCCATGTCCCTTCATCACTGTATTTACCAAAGTTTTCTTTTTATGCATTTGGATTTAAAATCCTTGACAATTCCTTATTCTCTTTTAGCCATTCATCACGCTGATACAAGAAATATTCTATTTGCCTGTCGTTCCATTTCTTCTCCCAACCGCTAGAATCTATATCGACCACAGACTTGTTATTCTCAATTTTGACTCTTTTATCTGCATGTAACTGAATCGCCTTAGGATAAGTGCGGTGTTCAATAACAAGAACCCTTTCTGCCAAAGACTCTGCCGTGTCTCCATCGTATATCGGAACCTTTGCTTGCAGTAATACGGGACCAAGATCTACCGTCGAATCGATATAATGTACGGTGCAACCAGAGACTTTCTCGCCTGCTTCGATTACGGCGTTATGCACTTTCATTCCAACCATTCCATAACCTCCATAGTTTACAACATCATAAGCTGGATGAATGTTCAATATTCGATTTGCATAATGTTCTACCAAGTATTCTGAAAGAATCTGATTAAATCCAGCACAAACTATCAATTCCACTCCTTCGTCATTGCAAGATTCAACAACTTGCTTGTCAAACTCGACCCTTGCATCCTCTCTAGATTCCTTCGAGTCAAACTTCTGGCCTACCGTTCCTTGTATAAACTTGGCTTTTATTCCAGCATTTTCAGCTCTTTCACGCACGTATGCATCCTTGTTGTTGTAGATAACCAGTTTGACCTCTACATCGACTAAAATCTTCATTCTGATATGATCCAATATAGCTTGAAAATCCGTTCCACGTCCACTGGCTAATATTCCTAGTTTTAAGACCAATACGAAAACTAATTATTTATCAGGAATAAATATTTCTCAATGAGCATTAAAGAAAAAAAGATAGCGATTTTTGCCGAAAATGGCTATGAAGAACTTGAACTTTGGTATCCTTACTACAGAATGATAGAAGAAGGAGCATCTGTTGTCCTTATCGGAAGCGGGACTTCAAACAAATACGTTGGCAAAAAAGGCAATTATCCTGTTATAGTAGACAAAAACATCAATGAAGTTGATTCAAAAGATTTTGACGCTTTAATTATTCCAGGAGGATGGGCACCTGATAATCTTCGTCGCCACCAAAAAGTGATAGACTTTACAAAAGAAATGTTTGAACAAAACAAACCTGTTGCAGCAATCTGCCATGCAGGTTCTTTGTTAGTATCTGCAAATGTTTTGAAAGGCAAAACTGCCACATGTTTCATGGCGATTAAAGACGACATGATTAATGCTGGAATAACTTTTGTAGACGAACCGGTTGTTGTTGACGGCAATCTTGTAACATCTAGAACACCGCAAGACCTGCCAGACTTTTGTAAAGGTATAATCAAATTACTTATTTGATAACATGAAAACAGCTATCGTTGTTGGCGCAGGAATATCTGGGCTCAGCTGTGCTCTAGAGCTCGAAAGAAACGGATACCAAGTACAAATTTTAGAAAAAGAAAACCATTCAGGCGGAAGGGTTCATAGTGATATCGTTGACGGTTACATCCTTAACCGTGGATTTCAGGTCTTGCAAACCGGCTATCCTGAAACAAAAAGACTTCTTGATTATAAAAAACTAGAACTTTGTAACCTTGATCCAGAGGTATGGATCATGAATAATAATAAAATTAAGAAACTTTATGATCCTATACAGAATCCTTCCAGCCTGTTAAAGGCAGCTTTCTCGAATGTAGGTACATTTTGGGATAAATTACGCCTTCTCCAACTAAGACAATCCACTACATCCCGTTCAACAGACACGATATTCCAAGAAAACGAAATCACCACACTTGAACAAATAAAAAATTACGGATTCTCAGACTCGATTATTAATGAATTTTTCAAGCCCCTGTTTGGCGGAGCATTTCTAGATAATGAACTTGATACAACCAGTCGAATGTTCAATTTTGTCTATAAAATATTTTCAATAGCTCCGATTGCCATTCCAAAATACGGGATGAAATCAATTCCAGAACAACTTGAAGATGAACTAGAATCAAAAATATCATTCAATACTGATGTCGTTAGATTAGACAACAAAAACGTATTCCTGGAAAACGAAACTCTTTCAGCAGACGCCATTGTATTGGCGGCAAATCATAATTCTGCAAGACAATTAATTCCTTCAATAGATGAAATCTACTGGAATTCCACTTCATGCTATTATTTTATTGCGGATTCCCCTCCGTTTAGTTCTAAGGTTGTATTGTTAAACGGAAACAATCGAGGAGAGATTAACAACGTTTTCGTTCCTACCAATGTATCAAAATCCTATTCTCCAAATAACAAATCGATTATTTCTGTTTCAACGATTGGGTTAAACCATAATGAAGCTGAAATTCGCAATGAGCTCAACAATTGGTTTGGAAACCAAACAGAAGACTGGAAATTATTGCATACATATCATATCGAGCAAGCACTACCAAGAATGTCCGTCCCTAGCGTGTCCCACTCAATGTATGTCAACGGCATTCATATGTGCGGCGACTATCTTACATCATCTTCAATCCATGGTTCAATGTATTCGGGACGAATGGCAGCAAACCAAATCACTTCGGATTAATATTACATACGCCGGGGGTGGGATTTGAACCCACGAGTCCAGAAGGACAATCGCTAACTAATTCTATTAAATTCGAGGCGATCGCGTTTGACATAGCCAATATTCTGACTTCGCTACCCCGGCACTCTATATTGTCTTTAATATTTTAAAAAGAAACTCTTTCAAAAATCGGTTCACTTAAATTTATGAAAAATTACAAGCTACTGATGAACCAAATTGCATTAGTTATTGGACTGTTATTCTTTTTGATTACGGCCATTCCTCTAACTCTCGGTCAAGTCGACCTCGATTCAGAAATAGACTTTAGGTTCACATATCTTATGTCTGATAAAACAGTGTATGAAGCAGGTGAAATAGTTGAATTTGAAGCCTGGATAGTAAACAATTCTACCGAACATGACTTGGCAATTTACCTTATTGCTAATTCGCCATTTATTAACGACAATAATCCCGCTACTCCTGATGCTATAACTTCCGAAACCGTAATCATTCCAAAAAACACTGAAGGATCAATAAAGATTCTTCTTCCTTCCCAAGAAGAGCGGTATGGAAGACAAATACTTCGGGTGAATGCTTATGCAACGTCTACATCAGACGAAACAATCACTGCAGAAGATGTTACATTGTTCCAAGTTCAATTTGAAGATAAACCTGTCTCCAGAATCCCATTGATTGGATTTATTCTTGTTATAGCTCTTGTAGCCGGCTTTGTATTACGTTCTACACGATCTGAACTCTCTGATATCAAAGAATAGTCACTCTACAGACTTTACTAAATTTTCAATTAAGCTTGCTATCAGTATTGGTCCTACTCCTCCAGGGACAGGCGTAATTACTGATGCCTTCTCACTGACTTGATTAAAGTCAACATCGCCGATAACCTTGCCATCGATATAGTTGTTAGCTGCATCGATAACCACAACTCCTTCCTTTACCATATCTGCTTTGAGCCATTCAGGCTTTGAAATCTCGGTAACAATTATATCAGAAGCGACTAAATCTTCAAAAGTTAAATGATCTCCTACGTCTATCTTTCTTACATCTCCGCCTCTGTTCTTCAAAATTGATGATAATGGCCTTCCTAACAAATCCGAAATTCCTATTACCATGATATTCTTTCCCTTGATTCCTATTTTGTAGCGTTCAAAGATTTCTAAAACCGCTACTACACCTGCAGGAAAATAAGATTCTTCATCATCGTCTATCTTTTTTAACGTAGTTGGATTTAACGCATCAACGTCTTTTTCTAAAGCAATTCTTGAAAGAATCTTCTCCGTTTCAAACCCATCGGGCAACGGTAACTGAACTAATATTCCATTGACCTTATCGTCAGAATTCAATCCATCGATAATCTTCATCAAATCATCATTGGCTGTGCCTTCCTCAATTTTTCGTATTTGTCCATCTGCCCCAACCTCTTTGATTTTCTTTAATTTCATGCCTACATATCTCTCAGATTCCTGATCCTCGCCTACAAGAATTATTTCAATGTACGGAATCTTGCCGCCTTCTTGTAGTAGTGAAATCCTATGCTTACAGTTCTCCAACATTTCTGAAGCAATACTTCTGCCATCTACAACTGTCATGTTTTACAATAGATTCTAATAATGATGTTCTTATAGTTCTATCTCTTATTAAAAAACAAATGACAGTAAACATAACCGTGGTTAAGACAGGATTTCTTGGAGTAACCACTCTGATTGAAGCGCTATTGGACGAACGAGCATCACGCAAAGATATTTCCGTCCGTTCTGTTACTTCAGGTTCAAAAATGTCATCGACCGAAGCTCAGGAAGTCGAGCAACTGTCTAATTCTTTAGATACTGATTTGTATATTGTTGTCAGTCCGAATGCTTCACTAGACGCGCCTAAAAACCTTGCACTCAATCTAGGAAAAATCAAGCCAACCATCTTAATTTCTGATAGCCCTGCTTCAAAAATTAAAGACGAACTGGTCGATAAAATTGGTTATGTCTTTATTCAAGGTGATCCATTGATTGGTATTCATAAGGAATTCCTGGATCCAATCGAAATGTCAAACTTCAACAGTGACGTCCTAAAGGTTCTGTCAGTAACTGGAGCACTTCAGGCCCTCGTCAATGAGATAGATAAAGTCATTGAACAAATAAAGAACTCTCAATCCATTACATTTCCTAAACTAGTCATCGGTAAACATACTGCTGTGTCTAGTTCTGGGTTGACTAATCCATATTCCCGAGCAAAAGCCCTTGCAAGTTATGAAATTGCACGTTTGGTTGCAAGATTATCTGCAGAAGGAGCATACAAAGAAAAAGATCGGGAACGTCGTTTACTAACTGTCAGTGCTTCACACGAACTCATTCGGCAAGCTGCTAAGTTAGCCGATGAAGCTAGGGAAATAGAAAAGCAAACCGATTCTGTACATCGCAGTATCCATGACAGTTCGGGAAAAACCGTTACAAAAAAGAAATTCTTCGATTCAGTTTAGTTTGGATTACCTGACCCAAACTCATCAACGTCTTGATAATACCAAGCTATTGTTTGTCCATCCTTTGGAATGAATAAATTCGAGCCAATGTCCAATAATTGCCAATCCTGTTGGTACTGCCATGCAGACCAGGCATAGTCTGGATTATTTCCAGTTCCTAACAACGAATTAACAAAATATGCGTTAAAATCACTATAATATATTGAATCGATATTTTCTTCTCCGATTATGAATGCTGTGGAATCATACATACTAAAACCAACTGGAACTCGTGTTTGATTGAAATATATTATTGTTCCATTCCCAAAATCCACTATAAAATCAATATTTATCGAAACATTATCAATATTTTCCTGAATTGCCTGATAATTCTGATCAAGAACCCTATATTCATTGTACATATACAAAGCACCCGAAAACGATAGGACCGCAACTGCAGAAAGAAATACTATTAACGATTTATTTATACTCATTTTGATGATATATTTTTAGTCACCATATATATAAATATAGGCACTAGGATAGAAAACATTGCAAAATTAGCTATTTGGTGAATTATCGAAAACGGAATACCGGCAACTATTCTCAATATCATTCCATCAAAAGTTTGATAAATTAAAAGACCTTCGATAGAATTCGTCCAAATATCATATATGAATGCACCAGTTACCCCGAAACCTCCTAGGACTAATGTTGTTTCTAATGGATTTTTTAAAAACTTATTTTCAATATTAAAAACGCGTCTGCACAACACACCAAAAATTCCGAATATCATTTCCCCTGTCATCAATGCAATAATCAAAGGAAAACCAGCTCCGCCTAAAGGATTTATCGAACCGTAAACTAACCAAGACAATATTGAGATAGATGCCGCTACAGGAAATCCAAATAAATACCCTGATAGAAAAATCAAACTATCCATTAATTTTACTTGCGGAAACGCGATTAGTGCATAATTTGAAGCTACTATTATTGCTGTAAAGACCGAGATGAATGCAATCTCTTTTGTTTTCATTTTAGATCTAAATAAAAATTATTTTTTATGTTTTAATTAATTTAATATTATCAACTTCGCCAGAAACTTGGAACCTACGCATTAATTCCTTAACTTCATTGGCCTTTCCATCAACAATTAATAATTCTACACACTTTTTCGCACCTAATTTGTAATGCAAACCAGTTTTTGTAATTTTATCAAATTCATGTTTAATATCTGTAACAGAATGTTCTTCTCCTTCTTCGTGTGTAATCAACATAATACATTGCATATTTCCGACAAGATTCTCTCTATCGATTTTTTGATTCATTAATGAACGAATTCCTGCACGAATTAACTCTGACCTTCCAGAGAAACCCTCTGAACTTTGGAGTTCATCCATCTCTTTAAGAAAATCCTTGGTCAATGAAATACTTACTATCGGCATTGTGTCTCACCTACTATATTATTGTAGAATTATTAAATATTTACTTTTTATTATATAATAATTATATATAATAAAAACATTGAAAAAGTTAATAGCTGATTAGGATGACAAAAATTCTCGAACTGGAAGCCATTAATGTAATTCGCAATAAAAACCTTATTCTTGAAAATGTTTCACTGTCGATAGACGATTCAGATTTCTTGGGTCTACTTGGACCAAGTGGATCTGGTAAAACTACACTCTTGAAAATTATGTGCGGATTAATCGCTCCTGACACCGGAAAAATTACATATCCATCAATAAAAAAACCAAAAATAGGTTATTTGCCACAAGCATTACCTTCTCTACCCAATTCTCCCGCAACCGTTATGGAAATAATATCATCAGGATTCGATTCCA
>CAZKFJ010000026.1:0-7173 GCA_964552125.1 uncultured Nitrosopumilales archaeon
ACTTCGATAGACTTTGTTGTGAAATTATCTTTGTTTAATCCTCTTTTTAACAATTCATTTTTTATGTTTACAAGATTGATTTGTCTATCATTTTCAAATTCTATTATGCTTGTAAGCATGTCTAGTTGTTGAACTCCCTTTACTTCAATAATATTTTCTCCGTCAATTGATATGTTGACATCTTGTCTTATGGTTCCAATTCCTCTTGCTACTTTTCCTGTTGTTCGCATTAATCTTCCCAATGTCAATGCAATTTTTTCTGTTTCTTCTTCTTTAAATTTCATTGGCGCTAATGTAATTTCTATTAATGGAATTGACAGTCTGTCTAACGAATATGTAGATTCATCCTCATTTTTCTCAATAATTCTTGATGCATCCTCTTCTAAGCTGATCGCAAGTACTGGTATTGATATGTCTTCTACTTGTAACTCTCCGCCTGTTGCTATTATTACTGTTCTCTGAAAACCCGTTGTGTTTGAACCATCTATGACTAATTTTCTCATAACATGTATTTCGTCTACAGGCTCTGAATTCAATAGATATGATATTGTTAATGCAATGTCTAATGCTTCCTGACTAATCTCCTGTGGAGGCTCTTCATCCGCTTCAACTAAGCAGCTTGTGTTAGTATTTGCTATGTAATTCATTTTCTTAGCTTTCCTTGATTCAAATAATGCTGCAGGATCCGTCTTTCCTAATTCACTTTGCGTCGGCCGTAAAATTCTATTAAAATATATTTCATTACCTGTGTCATGAAATCCATTGCATCTGCAGAATAATTTTGTCGAACTCGCTAATTGTTGGTGTATTTCTAGACCTACCTTTAATTCATATTGTTTATTTTCCATCACTTATCTTCCCAAAATGGATCTTTCAGTAAATTCTCCTGCTATGTTTGTTGTCATTATATCTTGTATCTCTTCATCTTTGTAATTTCCATATGCCCACATTAATTTTACTAATGCTGATTCTGGCAACATGTCTTCTAATGGCACTACTCCAAGTTTCAGTAGATCTCTTCCTGCAGAATAAACTGTCATTTTAATTCTTCCATTCAGACATTGGGAAGTCATTCCGACAAACATTCCTTTGTTGATTGCTTTTTTTATCGCATTATTGCATTTAGAATTAACATGCCCTAGTCCTGTACCTTCTAGTATTATCCCCTTTGCACCTGAATCAATTATCGTATCTATAATTTTTGGATTAAATCCTGGATGAAATTTTAACAAGGAAACATTCTCGTCAAAATTAATTTTTGGTGTAAATTTATCCCTGTTATCGTTGAACTCATTATTGATTGTAACATTTCCTTGATTTACTATGGCTATGGGTTCAACTCCAATTGATTGAAATGCATCTCTTCTAGATGTATGGTTTTTTCTTACTCTTGTTCCACCATGAATTGACACTTCATTGTCTTCAATGCTGGAATGCATTGCCAAGTAAATCCCATTTAATCGGTTTTCAGACGCAACAATTACTGACGAAATCATGTTTAGCGAAGCATCAGACGACGGCCTATCGGTTGATCTTTGTGCACCTGTTATAATTACTGGTATAGGACAATTTACTAATGCAAAACTGAGCGCTGCAGACGTATATGCCATGGTGTCTGTTCCATGACCAATTACTATTCCTTGATTTCCATCACTGATTTTCTCTATTATTTTCTCTGCCATATTCTTCCAATTCTCTGGATTCATTTGTTCACTTGCAATATTCGAAATTAATTCAGTATTAATGTTGGCATAGGCAGATAGTTCAGGTATTATGGAATACAATTCTTCGGCAGAAAAGGCTGGATTTACCGCACCTGTTTTATAGTCAATCCTTGAAGCTATTGTTCCTCCGGTCCCTAGTATGGAGATTTTGGGCAATGTTTCTTTAACATCTGGTTTTAAAGGAGGAATAAATTTTGGCTCCTCTCCACTTTCTATCTTTTTTACACTCGTTATACTGTTTGAATCTATTCCGATATTGTAACCATTCGACATTTTAATTACAATAAATTCTTCATTCGAATATTCGTATCTTGGAAGTATGTTCCCCGAATATTCGGTTGTTTTTGTAACAATTTTTATAAAATCTCCAATTTTAATCCCTGCATCACTTAATATTTTCAATGGCTTATTCTTGTAACCGCTTAATTCTGACAATTATTCTCAATAAACTAAGGATGTTCTTTAAAATAAAACTATGTTGCCAATATTCTAAGGTCTTACACCTAATGTCAGGTCTATACTTATAATTTCTCCATTACGGAATATCTCAATTTCTATTTGCTCATTTGGACTAAAATAATGGTGTAAAATATAGGATATGTCATGTTGCGCTCTTAAGGAATATCCTCCCATTGATATTATTATATCTTCATTCATTAATCCATAATTTTCTGCAGCAGTACCTGGCCTGACTGTTTGAATAATCACGCCTGATGTGATATCTTCTGGTAAATTTCGTTCTTTAATTTGTATCGGATCTAAAAATGTTGCACTAATGCCTATGAATGGATGTTCATGAAATCCATTTTGAATCAAGTTAGGTATGACAATCTTTGCTATGCTCGATGGTATTGCAAATCCTAATGCCTCGAATTCACCACCTCTATATCCCATGGAATTTATTCCAACCACTTTTCCGTCAGAATTTATCAATGGTCCTCCTGAATTTCCTGGATTTATCGGCGCGTCCGTTTGTATCATTGGCAATATACTTAATCCTGTTCTATTTGCTTGACTTATTACCCCTGCAGTAATTGACCCAACAAATCCTGCTGGACTTCCAATTGGGAATACTTGTTCTCCTATTGTTATATCGCTCTCTAATTCGAGTTTGTTAACTGATGGTGGTAATTTAGTTTTAATAACTGCTAAATCTCCTTGACTGTCTCTTCCGATAACTTCTCCTTCACTCATGGTCCCATCAAAATAAACTATGACGAAGTCACTTCCATTTTCAATCACATGGTTGTTTGTAATAATATGGCCTTTCAAATCATAAATGAATCCAGATCCTACCGCAACTTGCTGATCTTCCAAATAAACTTTAATGAATACTACTCCTGATTTACTATCCTCGTATACTTTTTGCGCATAATAGCTTGGCGGCATTCCTTCTTGACCTTCGGGTCCTTGTGCCCCCTGCATTCCTATTTGACCATCTATGCCTTGTACTCCCCTAGGGCCTTGAATTCCTTGAGGTCCTTCAGGACCCTGAAAAATCGATGGATTCACTAATAATGCATATACTAATAAAATTAAGGTTAAACTGCTAATGATCAAAGATGAATAAGAAACTAGTTTTAAATTATTGCTCATGATAACAATCGATTATACTCTGAAATGTTATATAAATTCAAATTAAAAATTATTTAGTTAGCATTAGTGGAAATAATTAATTATAACTAGTAATATTTTATAATATGGAAATTATGATTGAGAGTTCTCCTGACTCGTCTAGACTAAATTCATTACATGTATTTGATTGGCCTATTTGGACCAAAGAAATTTCAGAATTCCCTTGGGAATACGATGCTCAGGAAACTTGTTATTTTCTTGAAGGAGAGGTGATCGTTACGCCTGAAAACCAATCGCCTGTTAAATTAAATAAAAATGATTTAGTCATATTCCCATCAGGTATGAAATGTACTTGGAAAATTCTAAAAGACGTTAAAAAACACTATAAATTTGGATGATTGTTTATTTTGAAAAAAAGAAACCCAACTTTGTTACTCATATTATTCTTACTGATATTTTATAATACATCATATTATCTTGACATTCGTAATTCTTCCTATCTATATTTTGGACCATCTTATGACCAGGTATTAGAACCTGGTCGAAATAGCATCTCTATTGAACACGATGGAATAAATCGAACATTTTGGGTCGAAACTCCGATGTCGTATTCTCCTAATCATAAATATCCTGTATTAGTTTATTACCATTATTTCGGAGGAAGTGGAAGTGGCACATCTATGAAAGATATGGTCAACACCGAAAATTTTATTGGCGTATATCCAAATGGAATCCATAATACTTGGAATTCTGGAGTAATTTCCGATGATGACGATTATATCAAAACGGATGATTATGGTTTCACAATAAAAATGATTGATTGGATGAGGTCAAATACACGTATTGACGAGAATAGAATCTTTGCATTTGGACAATCTGCAGGTGCTATGTTTCTTTATGAACAAGTTGTTTCTCGAGAACATGACTTTGCGGCAATTGGTCTTGTAATGGGTAATTATTATGATTGCGAAAAATCTTCTGTAGTAATTGAACGTTGTGTGGATGGACGACCATTGAATTATCCTGATCAACCTGTGTCCATTTTACATCTTCATGGACAAATGGATAATTTAGTTCCTTTTAATGGCGGTCCTATTTCTCAGTCTGATGATTTGTATGTAAATTCAGTTTATGATACAGCTACTACAATAAGTCAAAATAGTATGTGTAACTCTGAACCAAGAGAAGATAATTTTCCTAATGGAGTTACTCGTTACAAATATTATGATTGTAATGATTATCGTGAAATAATTGTTTATGCAGTTTATTCAGCTGGACATGGTAATTTCGAGGAATACCTTCCACCTGGAGCTGTAAGTGATGGGGTTATTACATTGATGTGGGACTTTTTTGAGAACAATCAGAAAAATAAATTAATTGACCTTGGTTTGTAATTATATTAATAAAATGGATGCACCAATTGCCAACATCGAACTAACTAACCCAATTATCAAAAATATATTCGCAGGTCGAGTATAACTTTCTTTGATTTCTTCATAATTATTTCTATATTTATACATTGCATGAAAGTTAGTTCCCGTACCGACAATTATTACCAAATAAGCTAGTGCTGAACTTGTATTCGTTTGTATTTTTACTGGCTCTGGTCTGTCTTCACCGCCTGGTGGCCTTGGTTGCTGTATTTCAACATCTCCTAGACCCACTCTAAAAGATTCTAATGGAATAGCTAATAATATTAAAATTAAACCAATAATTAATTGAGCAAAATACCTTCTTTCCATTCTGCCGTGTTGATTACTCGGCCCCCTATATTTTTCCATCAATTCGTATCTGATTATTTCTCTTTTACATAAAAATTTATTGTCTTTCAGATAATATATTCATATATATTATGTCAAATCGCCTATCTGAAGAACGAATTATTCAATTATTTAATAAAATAATGCCTGAGAATAGACTTCTTCTTGATGATGATGTATCGGGTTTTAAAACTAATATTTCAAATATCTTCATTAGTTCTGATATGTTGGTACAATCTACCGACATTCCTCCAAGTATGAGTCTATCTCAAGCATCAAGAAAATCTATTATAATGTCTGTAAGTGACTTTGCTTCAAAAGGGATTAAACCTAAATATTGTAATTTGTCTGTAGGAATTCCTAAATCATTTTCTATAAATGATGTGAAACAATTAGTGAAAGGATTTGATATTGCATTAAAAGAACACGAGATTATTCTTATTGGCGGAGATACAAATTCTAGCGACGAATTAATTATCGATTCTACTCTTATTGGTTTTTCTAATAATAAAGTTCCTAAAAGAAATAATGCCCATGATAAAGATATTATATATTGTTTGGGAACTTTTGGTTTAACTGGCGCTGGCATGCATCTTTTATTTAATAATATTAAACCGTCTAATAGTTTTGAAAAACAAGCAATTAAATCTGTTTTGCATCCTGTAGTTGAATCGGATATATTTAACAAACTAGTAAAAAATAATTTGATACATTCTAGTATTGATTCAAGTGATGGACTCTGTTCCTCTTTGTATAAAATTGCAGAATTATCTACTGTTTCAATCCAGATTGATACGCTTCCATTTGATCCTAAACTCAAAAATTTTTCAGATAAATATGATCGATGTATTAATGATTTAATTTTATACTCTGGCGAAGAATATATTATTGTTTTTACTGTTAAACCATCTAATGTGAAAAAATGCGATAAAATACTTTTAGATAACAATATAACTTTTAAAAAAATTGGACATGTTTATTCGGGTAAACCTTCTGTATATTATAAAAATAAATTATTAAAAAATCGTGGTTGGGATGGTTTCCTCAAATGACTGGTATTAAATTCAAACCCCCTCACGATTGGTCTGAAAAATCAGCTTTATCTCTTTTTAAAAAATCTAATTTTACTTTTCCAGTTGACACAATTCATTATCTTGATTTTATTAAATATTCTGATCTCATTCCTGATAATTCGATTAATTCTATTATTGCCGACCCTCCTTTTGGAATATCATTTTCTGGAAAAGAATCGGTTTATAATAGAAAATCTTCAAATGTTCAAGAAGGATACGTTGAAATTGATCAGTATTATGACGAGTTTTCTAAATTATGGATTAGTAAACTTTCAAGAATGCTGAAAGACGATGGCTCTGCTTGGATATTTAGCGGATGGTCGAATTTATCATCTATTCTAAATGCTATTTCTGACACTGACCTTAATTTAATTAATCATGTTATATGGAAATATCAATTTGGAGTATTTACTAGAAAAAAGTTTGTAAGTAGTCATTATCATCTTTTATTCTTAAGTAAATCTAAGAATTATTTCTTTAATAAAATTGAAAATTACCCGCTTGATGTATGGGAAATTAATAGAACTTATTCTCCTAACGAATTAAAAAATGGTACAAAGTTACCTCATTCTCTAGTTATGAAATGCATAGATTATTCTTCTCGTCCCGGTGACTTAATACTTGACCCATTCATGGGTAATGGCACTACTGCTGTTGCTGCGAAATCTTCTTTTAGACATTATGTTGGATTTGAATTGAATAAATCAATGAAAAAAATTATTAATAATAATGTAAATCAAATTGACCCCGGTTCGTCTTATTCAAAATATTCTTCTCGTATATAATTGCCTGATTTGGCACTTGTTTTTTTGTAAATAAATATTAATATGACGAATTCGTTGGAATATTTAATGTCTAGTGTTGATCCTAAATATGCGGCGATTATTTTAATTCCTTTGCTATTAGTTGGCGGTTATGTATTTCTTGGTTTTAATGAACAAAATGAAATGTCTAATGATGTAGTAATCGAAGAACCCGAATCAGTAATGGAAGAAGTTGTAGCAGAACCTGAACCTGTTCCAGAACCGGTAGTTGAACCTG
>CAZKFJ010000027.1:0-6669 GCA_964552125.1 uncultured Nitrosopumilales archaeon
CTTCCGACTATCTTGAAGATTATGAGCACAAACTACGCACTTGCATAAGCACCCTGGATAGAATGGGCGTAGAGCGCAGTAAAATGATATTTGCACTGAATAAACTCGATCTTATTCCCTATGAAGAACTGGAGGAAAAGATTGCCATGGTGGAGGACTTTGGCACTAGGAAAATCATGACAATCTCCGCCAAGACAGGCGAGAACCTCGAAGAACTAAAGGAACTCATTACCCGTACTATAGATTAAAATTATTCTAACAGGCTTAATATAGATAATTTACGAGATAAATAACATCCCTATGCTTGTCAATAGACTAAAAAACATGAACCAATCTTCTGCTATATTCTATTTACTGTTAGGGTTTACACTATTTCTGATAATTTATCCTGTATCATTTTTAATCTTTGGAAGTTTTTGGTCAGGCAATCCGGGCGGCGACGGAAATCTTACACTGGATAATTATAGAACTGTATTCTCTGATCCAAAAACATTTGAACTCTTGAGAAACTCTGTTGCATATGCTTTAGGCAGTGCATTCATCGGAGTTTCGATTGCAACAGGACTCTCGTTTATTACGACAAGAACCAATGCGCCTTTGAGACAGTACTTTGTTTTCATCCCAATACTTCCGATAATTCTTCCAGGAATGGTTGACAACCTAGCTTGGATCTATTTGTTCTCACCAAGGTCAGGACTTGTAAACACCTGGTGGAGAAACCTTACCGGTTTCGAAACAGCTTTGTTCAACATTTATTCCCTTCCAGGAATGATATGGGTGATGGGAATTTCCCTAGTCCCTCTTTCGTATCTTGTAATCTCCGCAGCATTCGCAACAATGGACGCTTCACTAGAAGAGCAAGCAAGAGTGAGCGGAGGTTCCGTGTTTACAATATTTAGAAAGATTACAGTTCCGTTGATGATGCCAGCTATTATCAGCGTGTACCTGTTGACATTCATTCTCGCTATCGAGTCATTTGAGACACCAGCTATGATAGGTGCAGCAGCGTCTCCACCGGTATACGTGTTCATGTATAGAATATACGAAACCGTAGTCTGGGCCATTCCTCCAAATTATGGGCTGGGCACAGCTTACGCAAGTTTTCTTCTGGTTATAACAATATCCGCAGTTTATCTGTACAGAAAAGCGGTAAAGAGAACCGAGAAATTCCAGGTAATCACAGGAAAAGGCTACAAGCCTTCTATATTAGACCTTGGAAAATGGAGATGGCTTGGCACAGGAATACTGGGCTTGTATGTCTTCCTCCACATCGTCGTTGTTTTTGGCACTGTTTTAATATTATCATTTCAGCCTTTTTGGGATCCAAACAATCTTTTCGGCAATATGACTTTACGTAACTATGAAACAGTTCTTGGTCAAAGAAGAATAATTTCAAGTCTCATAAACAGTGCTACCGTTTCAGTTGTTTCAGCAACAATCGTAGTAATCATAGGTGCAGTTCTTACATACATATCCAACCGCAAAAATATTCGTGGCGGCGGTGTATTAGAAATGTTTGGATCTCTTCCTCTTGCATTTCCAGGCATGATATTAGGACTTGGTTTACTATGGATGTTCTTAACAATCCCATTAGGAGTATATGGCACGATAGGGATTTTGATTTTGGCTTTCCTCGTAAAATATATGCCCCAAAGCATCAGGTTTGCAAACGGAGCTTTAATTCAAATCCAAGACGATCTTGAAGAAACATCTTCTGTGTCTGGTGCAGAATGGACAACCACTGTTCAAAAAATTATTCTACCACTACTAAAACCTGCTCTTATTAGCGCATGGATCTATATCTTTGTGCTAACATTTCGTGAACTAAGCTCAATTATCTTCCTCGTAGTTCCAAACAACCAAGTCATTGCCGCGATTCTCTGGGACTTGTTTGTTAATGGCTCAGTTGAATTATTAGCTGCAACGTCAATGTTGCTGACATTCTTTCTCTGGACTGTGGTAATTATTGCAATTGTATTATTCAGAGTACGTTTCCGCTAACATTAATTTAATAAAACACTCTCTGCTTTCTTCATCAAATCAATACTTCGTTGTTCACTGTTACTCTCTACATAGATTCTACATTTCGGCTCAGTACCCGAAACCCTGAACAACACCCAGCCATCCGAATAAATCAGCCTTAAACCATCAATCTCTTGAATTTCTATAGGCTCGTCGAGCGTATTCAAAGCCTTTTCCTTCAATAAATCCGCATCGAAGGCCTCTAAAACAATATTGTTCTGCAAATAGCTCCTCTTTGGAACCGAATTGATCATTTCCTCAATGTCAAGATTGTTGATTGACATATAATTGACCAATTTTATTGCTGCATAAATCCCGTCTTCCCACATCCCCCAATCTGAATCAATAACTTTACTTGGTTCAGTGGCATAAATCCCTGATAATTTATCTAACGTTATGAATGTTTTTCCAAGACGAGCTCGAGAAATATTGCAAGAATGCAGCTGTGCAAGTTCTTCAAGAGCGGTAGATGAATTTATAGAAATAACTACGTCTCCTTTCCTTTCTTGTACTATTATAGAAAGCAGCAAATACGAGAAAACATAATCGGGAACAATTCCCTCCTTGGTTATAATAACAAGACGATCTCCATCTCCATCATGCACAAACGCAAAATCCACATCGCTGTTCTTGACCAAATTTGTTGTGACTTGTAGGTTTTCTTTTATTGGTTCAGGACTGTGTCCATGGAACCAATGACTTGGATGCGAATTGATTGAAACAACTTCGTGGCCCATCTTGGATAATAATATCGGCGTAAAATCATTTGTAACACCATTCGCACAATCTACTAAAATCTTGTATTTCTTTTTTCCAGAACTAAATTTCTCCAAGATGTCTGAAGAATAATTAATCTTTGTTCCTTCATTAAAAGTAATCTTGCCGAATTTATCTGGCTGATATTTGTATACAGAATCATAATTTTGTATCATCTCTTCCGTTTTCTCATCTATTGCAATACCATTTGAATCGAATATTTTTATTCCACAATAATTTGGCGGATTATGCGACGCCGTAACTGAAAAACCCAAGTCAAAATTACCTTTCTTGGTTGAATATGCCACCAACGGAGTTGGCGACAAGCCAATGTGATTCACCTTGTTTCCATAATAACTTAATCCCGCAGTAAGTATATTCGCAAATAATACACACGATCTCCTCGAATCATGCCCAATAAGAAAATTTGAACCTAAACCACTGATTGAAATTGATTCAACCAGGTTCATGACCATGTTTGTGTTTATGTCATCCTGAAATACCCCTCTTATACCAGACGTACCAAATTTCAAATTTTATTCATTTGTAGTAATGTTAATTAGATTAATTAAGATAGATGTGTTTAGGAAGATGCCAAAATTTCAAGGAAGAAATATACCAGTTTTCTGGATAGTTGCTGTTGCAGTAGTAGTCAGTGTAGCGTACGTTATCAATACTGATTCAGCTTTAACAGGAGAAATTTCATTTGATGAAGACGAATTATTCTTTGACGAGGATTTTGGAAAAATTAATTCAGATGACCAAGGCATAACGCTTTTTGACGAAATAGACGAGGTAGCTCACGTTCCACCTTCACCAGGTCAACTTGTTCCACCTGTCATTGGAATGGAGGTAATGAGCTGGGTTGATATAAGAAAAACAAATGTTTGGATTGAAGATGACTGGCTCTGGGTAAAGATAACGGTCGTAAACCCTCCTCCAACACAACTTGCAAGAACGCTTCCAGTTCCTGAAGGAGAACTTTTCCAACTTACTGACGAGCTATTAACTTGGAGAGTACGTATAGATCATAACAATGATAATGTAACTGATTATACCATTGACGCTGTTTGGAATCCTACCGGCGGAAACGTTGACATGGAAGGCAATCCAAAAGACGATTTATCAGGCGGGTATTTTAGAGATGCAGGATTACCTGGCGCACAAAATGCTTACAGTATTGGAAAAGACGAATTTCCTGGATTGATTGGAACCAACGAAAATTCTATTGTCACGGGATTTCCATTGGAACTCTTGCCCGAACTCGGCACTGAATTTAGAATTGCGGTTTGTGTGAACTACACCGGCGATCATGAAGTTCTAGACGACTTCATACTTGCGGCATATGACTGCTATCCAGAGATTTTTCCACCTGGAAACGAGTGGGCTCAAGTTAAACTCTGATCACTTTACTAAAGTAATTCCTAACGCATAAATCGCTAATATAATTAAAAACGTAGACACACCGCCTATCTTTGCGATAGCAAACAAACGATCCAAATTAACAGAATAATCATCCAGCAACGCAGAACCAAACACCCTGTACAAGTTTTTATTTCTCTTGATTACGAAATTCGACTTTGTCATGGATTTTTCTGCAGATTCTCGCAGATTCTCAATCACTTTTCTAATCTCTTTAACGGAAGACTCGCCTCCAAATGGAACATATCCAAGCGAATTCATCACTTTCGCAGCATTAAAATGCGTATCAGTGGTACAAACGTCAATTATGTCATCGTTCTCACTAAGAATCTCATCTCGAAAACCCAATGCAATGTTGTTTGCATCAACCGATATCAGACCGTAAAACTTCTTGTTGATCTCGAACAAAACCATTCCCATACCTGCAGGCCCTACATCTTCCTTTAATTTTATCTGTAATTCCTTTGAATGCGCATATCCCATTTTGAATGGCATCTGAGCATTGAATCTAATCTTTCTAAGAATGTCATTTGCAGCAATTATTATGTCTTCACAGTCTTCACGTACAGGAGTAGCTCCTATTGAATTATGTGCATCAATTAATATTGCACCATTGAAACCAATTGACTTTGCAGCTTTGTTTATTTCCTCTCTAACAAAAATTGGAAAATCTTCCATTCCATAAGGAGCTAGAGTCAATACTAACATTGCATAATCTCCGAACGCTATTCCAGTAACTGTCGCCCTTCCTACACTTCTTGATTTTGGCTCTGTGCAAGTACTTCCATCTGATACAACTTGCAAATCATTCATTTGATCAAGATAAGACGTGACCACTGATTTAGACGCTAAATTATGTTCATGTCCCGAAATTCCATGGAAAACCAGGGATCTTATATTGTTGCTTTTTGACCATTGCCACAACTCGAACGGCAGATTACTACTTCCAATAGGATAAAAAGGACCAGGATGAACTTCTGGTACTATTACTGCTCTTGTTGGCGCATTGTATTTGTCAGGAAATTCAATTACGGATGTAACAATTTCCTTTTCTAAACTAAATGTCGTGATTAAATCTTCTATTAACTTAGGACGTTCCGCAACCCATGCTTGTAAAAATGCTTGAAAAACAATTAACGGCGAACTTTTAATTAGAGTACCTCCAGTTCTACTTAACACCATCAAATAACTTACAGATAAAACCGGAATAATCAACGCCAATGAAAAAGCTACTGCCTCCTCCACCAATAACAAAGAAAACTGTTCTATAGGAAACAACACACCAGTCTGTGCAAACGGAATTATTGTAAACAATAACATTGGTTGTAGAAAAGACACCAACGTTCCTACACTAATTCTGTTGAAAAACACCGATCCCAAAATAATTATTCTTATCGATATAGCAGTTGATAGTCCCATCACCACCAGAAGATAGAAAACCTGCTCTTCTTGCAACACTGAATATTGATATAACCCAAACGCTGAAAGAATAGACCACAACGCATTAGGAACAATTGACATCGCAAGCAATCTGCGAACCGACGCAAATGAATGACGCGCTAATATCAAACGCTCTAAAATAACCGATAACAAAAACGCCACAAAAAAAATCGCCGTCGCCTCGTATCTTTGTGCCATTGGAGCGTTAGAAAAAATACCCTGAATTAATATTATTGATAATGAAGTTGCCGATGCTAATAAAAGCGAAACAAAAAACGATGGTAATGTAAATAACAGCCGAAATTTTCTTTGTAAGTTAAAAGTTGACTGCATATTTGTTCGGACTAATTATATTATTGGAAAAACTCGCAATGCAATAGATACAACAATTATTGCCAATGCTCCACCCATGACTACAATAGGTGAAAGTTTGATCCCTTTCGCATCGTCACCGAAAAAAGTGAGTAAGCCAGCTTGTGATGAAGGCATTTGTCCACTCTTGTCTTTCTTTTGCCCTTTAGAACTCATGTAATGGTATCAATACCTTGTATAATTTAAATTTGGCTGTAAAATATATGCGGGAGGTGGGATTTGAACCCACGAACTTCTAAAAGACGAGGATTTTCAACTGAATACCTGAACCTCGCACCGTTGACCGGGCTGGGCGACTCCCGCATAAAAAAAATAGTTAAACAATGTTAAGAAAGTTTTTTTTAAAATAGAAAAAAAATCTATACTTTAATTTAAAGATTGTTATTTTGAACTTAAACTCGATTCTTTATATACAAAATATTCATAAAAGATTTGGGGAAAAAGGTTGGCAACAAAACGCAAAACAACAAAACGTAAAGCTACTAAACGTAAAGCAGCTCCAAAACGTAAAGCACCAGCTAAACGTAAAGCTACTAAACGTAAAGCAGCTCCAAAGCGTAAAGCAACCAAGAAGAAAGCAGCTCCAAAGCGCAAAGCAGCTAAGAAGAAAGCAGCTCCAAAGCGTAAGGCAGCTAAACGTAAGGCAGCTCCAAAGAA
>CAZKFJ010000028.1:0-3273 GCA_964552125.1 uncultured Nitrosopumilales archaeon
AATTTAGGTTTTTCGCTCAATAAATAATTCACGTTCGAATGAGTCTATTGTAAGTTTGGAAGATATGCCTCCACGAGCATTGAATTTCATTTCAATCACTAATCTCTTAGGCTTGTATACTTGTATTAAATCATCATAAATTGCATTGATTATTCTTTCATACGATGCGAGCTTGTTTCTATATTGATGCAAATATAATTTGAATGATTTTAATTCTATTACAGATTTACTTGGAATCATGCTTATATTTATTGACGCAAAATCTGGTTGATTTTTTGCACCATAAAATGTAAACTCTGGAGTGTCAATCTCAATCTCATATGGCTCTGCTGATGGATTTGTTATCTTTTTTAGTGTTCGCCTATTTACTTTCAATACTGTCATCTGTTACTATATATTGAATATTTACATCTTAATTAGATTATCCCAAGCCTATTGCATGGTATTCTAATTTGCTGAATCTCTTCTTCGAAAAAATTCTTCTACCGTCAATTATGAGTGGCCTTTTCATCAATCTGGTAAAATCTTTAGGTTTAAGACTCTTGAATTCTTTCCACTCAGTTACAATAATGCAGCATTCAGAACCCTTTATGCAGGATTCCGAATTCGAAGAGTACGATATGGACTTCCCATAAACATCCTTTACACTATCGTTTGCTATTGGATCGTAGACTCTTACTATCGCTTTCTTATCTAGTAATTTCTTGATAATTTTCAATGATATTGCATCACGTATGTCGTCAGTTTCAGGTTTAAATGAAAGGCCCAAAATTGATATTTTCTTTCCTTCTAACGCCCCTAATTCTTTATTCAATACATTAAATACACTCATAAATTGTGTATCATTTATTGTTAATACTGATTGTAAGATGTCCGAATTAATGTTCAGTTCTTTGCTAAAAGCAATGAGAGCTTTTACATCCTTTGGAAAACACGATCCGCCAAATCCCAAACCTGCATTCAAAAATGATTCTGAGATTCGTTTATCCATACCGATTGCATTTTTTATCTCTTCTACATCGCCGTCTGGGATCTGTTCAGCTATCCTTGCAATATAATTCATGAAACTTATTTTCGTTGCTAATAGTGAATTGTTAGCATATTTAATTAATTCTGCATTACTTGGTGTTGTATAAACTATCGGAAGATTCTTTCTATAAATTTTCTTGAACAAATTGAACATTATCTTCTTGTCTTTTTCTGAATCAATTCCCACTACAATTTTATCTGGTTTTAATGAATCATTTATTGCATTCCCTTCTTGTAAAAATTCTGGATTAACTACTACTCCGAAATCTATTGAATTTTTTTTCCCAGAATACTTTTCTAAATTCTTTACAATTTTTAATGCAGTTCCTGGAACTACTGTACTTTTTACTACTATTACAAAATATTGTTGAACATTCTTTATGGCAATGGCTATGTCTTTTGATGCTTGGTTTATGTATTTTAGATCTATTGAACCATCTTTACGACTTGGTGTTCCTACTGTAAGAAATATTATCTTTGCTTTTGTAACATCCTTTAATTCCTTACTAAGTGATAATTTCTTATTTTTTATTGATTTCTCGAGCAATTCATTGATATTTTTTTCATGAATAGGTGAATTTGACTTTTTTATCATACCGAGTTTCTTAGCATCGATATCTACACCTAATACGTTTATTCCTCTATCTGCAAAACAAACTGCGGAAGAAAGGCCTACGTACCCTAGACCTACAAACGCAACGTCATATTCCATACATATTCTGATGATACATTGAAATAAATGGATTATGAGAATATTATAGGGGCTAATAATGTTAAAGAAAGTAGTTATTCCTGTAGCGGGTCGTGGAACTAGGTTACTACCTACTACTAAAGTTCAGCCGAAAGAAATGCTTCCTGTTTTCTCTTCATCTAAAGGGGACATCTTACTCAAACCAATGGTTCAGCTTATCTTTGAACAATTATTTGATTTTGGCGTTCGTGATTTCTGTTTTATTGTAGGAAAAGAAAAACGCGCAATTAAAGATCATTTCTCTCTCAATTATCCTTCTCTTGACGATCTATCAAATAAAAAAAATAAAATCTCATTTCAAGACATGAAATCTTTCTACAAACGAATAGAAAAATCAAATATTACATGGATAAACCAAAGCAATCAACTAGGCTATGGCCATGCTGTTTCATTAGCTTCCTCTTTTGTCGGTAAAGACGATTTCATTTTACATGCAGGTGATACTCTAATCGTCCAACCAAATAATCGCCATCTTATTGATTTGGATAAATTATCTAAACGCGCTGATTGCGTCGTTGCACTGGAAAAAATTTCTGAACCTAGTGCGTATGGCGTTGTTGTTGGTAAACGTACAAGTGAATATTCCCTTCCTTCAAATGATAAAGTCTACAAGATTACTCAAGCTGTTGAAAAACCATCAAAAAAGATTTCCAATCTTGCTATCATGGCATTGAATAAATTTACCCCTGACGTTATGAAAATACTAAAGAAAATCCCTGCTGGCTACGGAGGCGAAATACAAATTACTGACGCAATACAACATATGGTTGATTCACAAATGAATGTTTTAGGATATGAATACCATCATTCTTGCACTCGCTTAGATATTGGTACTCCTGATACATATTGGCATGCTCAGCAACATTCCAAAAAACTCGCTTCTAAAGGTTGGATGTAATGAATACTATTATTGATTCTGACATAGAATCTCTTCTATCTGACAATAAAAAATTCCGTATTTCGGGAAAACAATTCTTGGTAACTGGAGGCGCAGGATTCCTAGGAAGCTGGCTATGTGATATTCTAGTAGCTAAGAACGCTAAAGTATATTGTATTGATAATCTATCTTCTGGACGTGCTGCAAATATCAAACATCTTTTACCAAACAAGTCTTTTGTATTTAAAAAACACGACATCACAAAAACCCCTATTAATTTAAAACCTGATTATATCTTTCATCTAGCAAGTAGACCTTCTCCTGATGATTATCTTAACAATGAAATCCAAACTATTGATACAAATACTGAAGGAACTAGGAAAATTCTTGAATTAACTAGAAAAACTGGCGCAAAACTTTTGTTCACATCTACTTCAGAAGTTTATGGCGAAGCAACTGTTTTTCCAACTCCTGAAACTTATTACGGTAACGTCAACCCGTCTGGACCTAGAGCGTGTTATGACGAAAGTAAACGATTGTGTGAATCTTTATGTATGGCATATTACAGGACCTACGGTATTAACCTGCGAATAGTTAGATTGTTTAATACATATGG
>CAZKFJ010000028.1:3373-6635 GCA_964552125.1 uncultured Nitrosopumilales archaeon
ATCGTTGACATCACGAACAGCAAATCCAAATTCAAATACCTGCCCATGCCTGATAACGACCCTAGACGCCGTCTCCCAAAAATCAATAAAGCAAAGCAACTAATTGGCTTCAAACCTCGCGTTAAACTTGATAAAGGCCTTGCTAAAACTATAAACTGGCAACTCAATCCCAGCTAATTCTATAAAATCTTGATTAATTCATCCTTGAGTTGTAGATTGTCTTTTACCCAATTCATCTTATCATCTCCTTCCTGATTCCCCCGTCTGATAATTATTGATTTACAACCTGCCTTTTCAGCTGAATCAAAATCATTAATTCTGTCACCGATTACCAAAGTCTTATCTGCAGTACTATCTAATTTTTTCATTGTATTGATTATTTGTTCATACCTGTCTGTACAATCGTCTCGCGTAAATATGTTCAAAAATAAATCCTTGATTCCCATTATGTCCAAAATTTGATTTGCTGCACGTTCACATTGTAGTGTAACTAAAGCGATTTTCTTATTCTTTGAATGAATTTCTTTTATTACTTCAATCGCACCTTCGTGAATTCCTAAACCATTTATTGCATTGCATTCTTCTTTACAAATAAGCTCGAATGCATCTCTTTTTACTTTATTGTTGTCTTGCGTTTTTTCTAATATCATTGGAATAAGAAATGATTCTCCTTGTATGTTGAAATTATCCCTTAATTCATTTCTTAGAAAATCGTATCTTACTGGTAATTTAATTAATGTTCCATCTAAATCAAAAATAACTAATTCAATCAAAGTATCCTTACCTTATATCCGTCCTCTTTCCAAATCCATGTTCCTGTATCTATATGTCGAATCAAGTATAGATTATCTGGATAGATGTCCGTTCCAAGATCTTCAGGCTCTACATCATTCATTCCTATAGCACAATAATAATCCGCTAAATTCTTCTTTTCATCTAATCCAAGTTTATTTGCAACTATTCCCCACAACGCAGTAGTAGTGTGGAACTTTCCCGAATCTATCTCTGTTACAATTGGCTTGTCTTCCTTATTTCCCTTCAAATCCACTGCATAACTTCCATTTGGATTAGAATCTGAAGCCAGAATTGCTTTCTTCGCAATTTCATTGACCTTTTCATCTATAATGATTCTCGATACTGTTGGTGTACCAGTAATTCCTGACGGAGATATATGTTTGAATGGGTATTCTAACCTTTCTCTTGTAAATGACGCAATCATCTTTCCATTATACCAAAGACTATCGCATGCAATGTTCTTACCTGGAAGATATTCTTGAATCATAAAATCTGAATATTCCGCGGTTCCTCTATTTACCCATATTCTAATCCAATCTTCTATTTGTTCTTCGGTTTCACATAATAGACTCAGTTTTCCTCCTGCACCGCTTTTCATTCGTACCCAAACCCTTTCGTCATTGAATTTTCCCATTGCTGATTTAATTTCGTTTAACGAACTAATTTTTTCAGTCTTTGCTACAGGGATTTGATTTTTCTCTAATATCTCCTGTGTTTCTAATTTATCTCTTATAATTACTTCATATCTTGGTAAGTATGTCTCAGTGTTTATGCTGTCTATTTCCTTTGCAATTACACTGGCTTCTGAATGTGGACTGGGGTGTAAGAAATCTATTTTATCTTTATCTATTATCTCTCTGATCTTCTCTAAAAATTTAGGATCTGTATGCCTTGGAGTCCTATATTTAATATCCAGGTTTGGCAATTCCAAATAATATTTATTAAATTCTGTTCCTGAAATTGTGTATTCTCTTTTAGCAACTCTCAATGCATTAACAAAATTTACTCCACCTATTCCTCCCGAGCCTGTTACTAGTACATTTTTAGACATAGAATAACTCACAATCTCCTTCTAGCTCAATCATATAATATATCTCTCCATCTGCTTCTGATTTATGAATTATCCTTCCTTTACCGTTAATAGAAACTTCCTTTGTCGGATCAAAATTCTTCATTTCTATACATGTACCCTTAACAACATTCTTGATTGTACATTTCCATCCTTTTTCACTATCATTCATGATTGATATAACTACGTCACTTCTTGCATTCCACCACTTCGCTATTCCAATTCCAGATGATACAAAACACTCTTCCTTCGCTAATCTCTCTAGAATCTCTGGATAAATATCGCCTTTTTTCATCAGAAATGCTTCCTGATGCCATAATAAGGTGAGCAGTCCTCCAAACTTTTTGGTATTTAATATATAATCTTCAATTAATTTCATTCCTTCATCTTCATCTAATTTCATGTATCCCCATAAACTCGTATCCATTATGATCAAGGGTAATTCCAATATGTTCCTCTTTTCCCAATTCTCATTTGGAGGGTTGAATGGCAACGACGTTCCTAAAAGAAATCCTGGATGTTCTCTAAAACCTAGCGAAGTATCATACACAAAATGATTTCTTTCTAAAAAGTTCAATGTTTTATGATAATCAAACTGTAAATAATGTTCACGAACGCCAATTGGCTGAATTTCTAACTGCCTCTTGAATTCCTCTATATCTTCATTCATTTTATCTTCGTTTTCATGTGTTTCAAATCCCGCATGAAGACCGATTTCCCAACCATTCCTGTTAAATTCATTCAAGGTATTCTTGTATTTAGTAACATTATATTCACTTGTCAAAAAATAAAAAGACGATTTAAAATTAAATTTCTCTTCAATTTCCTTTATTCGTTCTACATTCCAATATAAATTCTTATTATTATTTAGTGCTTCTTCTAAATCATCTTCGCTAAATCTCTCCTTTACTTCTTGAAGATGTTCTTTTGTTACCTCGATGCTATCTGAATCATGCGTCAATGCAACTGCAAATTTATTCCCACTGGGCCATCTGCTTTTCCATATTGCAGGAATGTCGTTATCTTTACAAAGCTCTTCATAAATCTCTTGTGCCCATTTAATAAACTCATCAACTTCAGGAGCTGAACTATGATCGAATGTTTCAGTTTCTATATCATTTCCAGTTAATGCAACAGAAATTTGTTCAATTATGTCATCAGGTATGTCTTCATAAATATGTTCCAATTTATTCGGAATTCCAATTGCTTCTGCTAAAAATCTTATTACATATTCCTTTGTTTTTGACAAGCTCACAATATCTATATCTCATTCTCATCTATATTTGATTTTATATTCTAGTTGTTGCATCCAGTATGTGTAGGCCCGTAGCCTAGATTGGATTAAGGCGTCAGCTTGCGGAGCTGGAGACCGGGAGTTCAAGTCTCTCCGGGCCTGTT
>CAZKFJ010000029.1:0-5665 GCA_964552125.1 uncultured Nitrosopumilales archaeon
ACTGTTGAAGAACCAACTGTTGAAGAACCAACTGTTGAAGAACCAACTGTTGAAGTTGACTCTACAGAAAGTAGTTCATAGTTAAGTCGATACAATTTTTATTATATCATTATTTTTTAATACATAGTCATTGGATACTCTCTTTTTCGTTTTAGCATCTACTGCATAAAGGAATTTGTTTCCTATTTCTGAATGAATTTTAAATGCTAAATCCTTTGCAGTTGAACCATTCTTTAACAAATAAGCATCAGGTAATGTATTTCCTTTTTTATTCCTATATTTATTCTCATCCTCTACTGGATATACTGTGATCATATCTAACAAATCAAAGAATGCAAAATTTAATACTAATTGAACTCCTGTTGTATTCCACCTGTCTAGAACATGTTTCTTTACTGTTTCTAATGCATTTTTTTGCTGTTTAGTAATTTCTTTACTTTCACTTATTGTATAATGATTATTTCCTGGAACATATTGAATTACGCCATTTTCACTTGCTCTTCTTAATAATAATTCAGCTTCTGATGCAGTTGGGATTATCTCTCTTCCTGACTTCTTTATATCTTCATAATCATCTGTTTCTGCTAAGTCTATCTTATTTCCTGCTATAATGATTGGTTTTGAAATCTTTCTTAATTCTTTTACTAACTTCATCTTATCGTCATTACTAAATTCAGTTACGCTCTTTATCACTAATTCAGCATTCTTTATTGACGCATTGATATGACTTTGATTAATTGACAATCCACTTAATTTATCACTTAATAAATCAATGAATTTCTTTTTATCACCTGTTGACGTTCGACCAATCTGATCCCAGTCTTTATCTATAATGTCATATATCCAATTATCTAATTCTGTTTCAATCATTGTTATATCGTCAATTGGATTTCTTTTACTATCTGTTAGAATTCTTCCTTCTTCATCAGTTTTTCCCGATAAATCAATTACATGTATGAGTACATCTGCTTGTCTAATATCGTCTAAAAATTTATTTCCCAATCCTCTTCCTTTAGACGCACCAGGAACTAATCCTGCTATATCTACAATTTTTACAGGAATTAATCTCTGATTATCTATACAAATTGAATTCACTGGACTATCCTCTATTTCTAATTCCTTACATACACAAGACGTTTTTACATATGCTACTCCTGTGCTTGGTTCTATTGTGGTAAATGGATAGTTTGCCATATTTACATTCAGCAACGTACAAGCATTGAAAAAAGTTGATTTTCCTGTATTTGGCTTCCCAATTAATCCAATTTTCATCTTAACATTAATATCCTAATCAAAGATATATAGCACTATAATTGTGAAAAAATATGTCCAAATATCTTAACTTTATTCAGGGTATAATATATGATTTAGACGGCACATTGAATTTGTCTACTGCATATTATGATGTATATGATAATTATTTTACAACTTTATTATCAAAATTTCTTAATACTTCATTTGATGATGCCGAGCTTCTTGTTAATAAATCACTTCAAAATAAAACTGGGTTGACTAGTCTTATTCAATCATTACACATCGATTCGCCTTTATTTTATAACGAACTGGCAAAGATGATTCCAATTAATGATCTGATTCCACGTGACGATCGCTTAATTCATGTTATTGAGAGTATAAATAATATGAATATTGTTCAGGCTGTCTGTTCAAATACTGGATATGGTGTAGTCTCAAATATTCTGGAATCTATGGGTGTTAGAAGACACTTCAGAGAAATTATAAGTAGTGATGAAACCGGTCTAAAACCTTCTCCAGAACCATACATTTATACGTTAAATAAATTAAAAATAAATGCAGTAAATTGCATTTATGTAGGAGATAGAATTAAAATGGAAATTGAAACAGCAAAAACATTAGGTATGACAACTGTATTTGTCAAAAGCTATCTTATGGAGGGAAAAAATATTAACTACAATACTGCTGATTATTCTATTGAATCTGTCTATGAATTGCCAACATTACTTAATAAAAAATTAGGAGGATTGTGATATGTATAAACACTCATCAACTACTTGGAAAAATATCTATAAAGATAATTATAAACAAATTCGAGAACGTGTAGTAGAATGGCGAAAACAGAATACAATAACTCGTTTAGAAAGACCTACTAGGTTGGATCGAGCACGTACATTAGGTTATAAAGCTAAACAAGGAATCGTTGTCGTAAGAATCAAAGTTGGCCGCGGAGGTATGCGTAGACCTCGTCCAAAAGCAGGAAGAAGACAAAAACACGCTGGTGTCGTAAAAATGAAAGCTAAAATAAACATGAAACAAACTTCTGAAAAACGAGTTTCGCGAAAATATCCTAATCTGCATGTACTTAATTCTTATTTTGTTTACAAAGATGGAAAAAATGCATGGTACGAAGTTATTCTTGTTGATCCATCACATCCTTCAATAAAATCAGACACTGATTTTAAATACCTTGTTTCATAAGCGCGAAGAGTTTTTATTTATTGAATAACTCATAAGCTAAGTCGATATGCCAAGTAAATATAATGTCCGTGCAGAAAAAATAACTACTGAAAGTAGCGATTCAAAGTCATTCATCTTTACGCCAATTGATAATGACGAAGGACTTTATGATTATCTTCCTGGTCAGTTCTTTATGGTTGAGGCAAAAATTACTCGGCCCGAATCAATTGTTTATGATAAAGAATCTAAACAAATGATTCCTAGTGGACCTGATGTTGAGGTTGTAGAAAAAAAGGCATATTCTGTTGTTTCATCCCCTACACAAAAAGGCCACATTGAATTAATGATAAAAAGCGAACAAGGTGTATTTGCACCATATCTTCTTGATCAATTTCACGAAGGAGATACTTGTACGCTTGTCGGACCTACTGGAAAATTCATGAAAGAAGTCTTTGAACAAAATTCAAAATTTGTCGCTTGTTGGTCTGCAGGTAGTGGAATTCCGTCTACTCTTAGTTTGATGCAATATTGTTTAGACAATCAATTAGATACTAGAGTTGTTGCTTTTGATAGCAATAAAACACGAGATGATATAATCTATCATGACAAAATCAAAGAAATGGTTTCAAAATCGGAACATTTCAAAGCAGTATTTACTGCTACTCGACAACCGCTAGATCAACTTCCAAAGTCTACTTCTGATGTTATTTATGAAAGTGGTAGGTTCTGGACTGATGAAAATTCACTAGCCAAACATACGGATAATAGGGGATTTTTTGATAAACTTCTTGGTAAAAAATCTAACTGGTTAGAATATTTCAATACAATTTGTGGAAGTTCAAGTTTCATTAATGGTAAAGGTCGAGACAAAGCTGGTAAAATGGCTAAACTCGGCGAAGGTGTAGAAGACCACTTGTTGAAATTTGAATGTACTCCTTCTAATATTGATAAAGATCAATATTATTTACAATAATTTCAATTCTCTCGTTATTTCATCTATTTCATCTGTAAGTGCAGGTCCTATGCCTAAGCATGTTGTTGTACCTTCCTCAATTTGCGTTAATCCCTTATCTTGAACAAGATAACAAAATATTCCTTTCTTTCTTACATTTTTTTGAATCTCTAAAAGTTCGTCTAATGAATGCACTTTGAGTGCTACTTTTGCTTGTCCATTTAATGTCCATTTCTTAAACAAGGAACTATTATGTTTTTTCACAATCTCTGCCGAAGATAAAGACGCATGCGCAACTTGAACTGCGATTTTACCCTTACCCATTTCTAAATCGGCCCTTACAACTATCGCTTGTTTGATTTCTATTGACGTCATCTGCTGTAATTTAATTACAAATTCAATTAATATATCCTTATAATGGCTAATTCTGTCATAATTATTGCTGATTTGTGGTATGAAACCTGAAAATAAAGATGTTGTAATTGCTGGAGGTAGTATCTCTGGACTATTGTGCGCTAGAGAACTATCACAAAATAATCACAATATCACTATACTGGAAGAACATGACAAAATTGGCGTTCCAGAAAAATGCGACGGTCTAATTAGTGTAAATGCACTATCTTCATTAGGAGTAATTCCAAATAAAAAAACAATCCAAAATAAAATTACTGGCGCTAGATTTTTTTCTCCTTCTGGCAAATTGATTGATATTGATTCATCTAACCTTGATATTATTGTTCTAGATAGAAAAGAATTCGATAATGAATTGTCTGAAATTGCCATACGTAATGGGGCTCAATTAATGAAATCTACAAGCTTTGTTAAAACTAATCATAATAACTCTGAAATTATTGTACATTCCTCACAAAATCAATTTCATTGTAAATATTTTGTTGATGCAATGGGCATATCTTCTTTAATGAAAAAACAAAAATTTGGTATTCTTCAAGCTGCTAAGTACATAATCGAAGCAGATTGGTTCGAATCGAATAAAGTTGATTTGTATTTTAACCAACAACTTTCTCCTGGATTCTTTACTTGGGTTATTCCAATTAATGAAAATCTCGCTAAAGTTGGTATTGCAGGATATGGAATTAATAGTTTCAATAACCTTGATTATTTCTTAAAAAATAAAAAACATAAAGTAATTAAAAAAATTGCCTGCCCGATTATTGTTTCTGGACCTATTAAAAAATTTGTTCAAAATAATGTTGTTTCTATTGGTGATTCTGCCGCTCAAACAAAACCTACTACTGCAGGCGGTATATTCTCTGGCGGTTTAGCTGGTATTTTTGCAGGTCAAAGTATTGATAATAGTTTAAGAACTGATACTGATTTATTACACGTCTATGAAAATCGATGGAGAGGTGTTTTTGGCTCTGACTTTGCTTCTACTAGATTGTTTCGAAAAATATTTGACAACTTAGAGAATAATCACTTGGAGAGTATTTTTGATATCTTGTCTTCTTCTTCTGACCTTCAAGATTTCATTCATAATAGTGGAGACTTCGACTTTCATTCATTCACTCTATTGAAAGCCCTTGGCTTAAAGCGACTTACTAAATTATTCAATGTTGTTTCTTCTAGCGAAATAAAAAAATTAATTCATAATTAATCTCTTAATTAGTAAAATGATAAATAATAGGAAATTTGAAATTAGATATTGACAGATCAAATGGAACTACCTACTTGCACTTCTTGTAGCAGACCTATGCTACCCGGCGGATTATCTGTGAAGTTTCAATGCCCTGGCTGTAATGATACTACTGTCTGGAGATGCTCAAAATGCCGAAAATTTAGTAGGATGTATTCTTGCTCTGATTGTGGATTTGAAGGACCATAGCGTGATTTTTGATGAGTATTCTTGTAGCACGTGTAAAAATATCCCCTACTGGACCAGGTTTAAACGCTTCTACATTTGAACCTCTTATTTCGAATATCATTCCTTCTGGTTCTAAGATTCGAAACGTCACTGAAGAACCGCTTGCATTTGGTTTATTTACTATTTATTCCGATATTGAATTTGAAGACACTCCTGGAGCTTTAGACGTCATAGAAGAATGCATTAATAAACTAGAACAAGTCAGCGAACTTGAAACTATTGCTGTTAGTAATACTTCTGCTAGTACTGGCGAAGTTTAATTTTTAATACGTTTTCTTTTTATTACTACGTTTTTTATACTGACTTTTTTTGTCGTAACCCTTACTATTTTTAGAACTTCCTCCGTATCCTCCAGAACTACTGCCTCCTCCAGATCGGTTTCCTCCGTATCCTCCAGA
>CAZKFJ010000030.1:0-1979 GCA_964552125.1 uncultured Nitrosopumilales archaeon
TTTTTTCATCATGATACTTTATTACCCCTGGTTTTTGTCCAGTTGTTTTCAGGTTCCGAGTAATTGTATACTTTCTGGTACTATTATTCTCATCCTTGGTTTCAAATGTTAGGCTAATTGTGGCATTCTCTTTACCCTTTCTTATCAGTCGCTTTGTTCCTCCAAATAGTGCTGCTTCTATCGACATCATGATGCTTGATTTACCAGATCCTATGTCCCCTCGTACCAATGTTTTACCTTCTGCAAATTCTATCTTTGTCGATTCATGACTTCTAATATTAATCAGTTCAAGTTGCTTGATTATCATTCTTCTACCATTTCCGATATTTCTAGTGTTTCTATTGCCTCTCTAGTTATCTTGTTTTTTAATGCAGTAGATTCTTTCGCTCCTTCTATAGGTGATTTTTTAAGTATTTTTAATAGTTCATTTGCCATGATTATTCCTTTTTCATTTTGCAACAACTTATTCTCAGATCTAATATTCACTATGTTTTCTTCGAACAATCTTTTTTCTATATCTGATTTATCTCCATCCGATACTCTGACGTTCTTTAATTCTTTTGTTGTTAGTTTATTTCTGTTAATCTGTGGCGATATTGCATTTTTATCAGTGAGGTATTTTCTTATTCCGATTGTGTCAATATCGGATGTATTTCCTGAAAGTAACTCTCCAAAAATTCTTACTACTACTAGTCTGTTGTCCACTTCTTCATCTTCTAATTTCTTATTTATTTCATCATTAACTTGTTTTGATCTCTTTCCTGTAACATCAAATTCAATAAAATTTCCTTCAATTTTCTTTATCTCTATAAATTTAATTCCATCATCAATTATTTTATTATCTTCACAAGATACTATGTAGAACCCTCTTTTCTCACCCTTGGCTACATCTGTATAATCTTTCGTTCCCCAACCTATGAATGAAGGCCCAGGAAAAATTATATTCTGATAATTTTGAATATTGAATTTATCTCTTTTGTGTATGTGGCCCCCCGCATAATAATCAAAATCTTTAGGAAACCAATTGATAGGAATACATTCCATATCCATTGCACCTTTCAAAAAACTCGGTTTAAATTCCTCAATTCCACTGTGGAATACAAAAATTTTGAAACCATCTTGATTTTCGAGATACTCTCTGTCTAACTTTTCGAAATACGTTTTTTCCAGACCTACTTTTCTCGCAGAAATTCCTGCTAATTTCACACCGGTTTCTCTGTCTTGATACATTTCTAACCTTATCTTTCCCTCCACTGATTTCGGATTATAAATTTTGACAATTAATTTTGCCGCCTCTAATAGATCAATCATTGAATCCTGTCCAGGACTGTAATCATGACTTCCATAAATTACATAAACTGGAATGTTCAATTGTGATAATTCTATCAATTTTTCAATAATTTTCTTAACTTGTTCTAGTTCGGGTACAGGTTTATCAAAGAAATCTCCCGCAATAATTATGAATTTAACTTCTTGTTTAATGCAAATATCTATCGATTCATTAAAAGCTTGAATCTCTAATTCCATCAATCTTTTGTCTTTATGAGCTCCGATATGTATATCTGCCATGTGTGCAAACTTGAACATTTTCTTATTCCTCAATCTAGTTTTAATTCATAGTCATCTTCATTCTTCTTAGATTCACGTCCTGCTATGTCTTCAAAGAGTGGTGTGTATATCGGAATTGCAAATTTTGTGAAAACACTACTTACAATCGCTTCTCCTTTGTCTAGACTCCCAATGGTCTTGTCTTCTTCCGATAAATCTTGTGCCGCACAATCGATTATTGACCTTCTCTCTGCAGACATCTCATTTCCGAGAATTATCTTTGTATTGAGATTACTCAGAATAATCTTTGGAATCAAACTGGTAAGTTGTGTAATTGCAATCAAACCTACTTTGAATTTTCTACCTTCGCGTGCAATAGTACTGTAGATATTCTCTCCTGCTTCTTGCAATTGTTCATTTGATAAAACTCT
>CAZKFJ010000030.1:2079-4969 GCA_964552125.1 uncultured Nitrosopumilales archaeon
TACTGCTAAAGTTGAATCTTGTACCATTGTTCCAAATGTTTCTACCTCGTTTTGAAGAATTGCTTCTATCCAATGTTCTCCAAATTCATTTGAAAATAACCATATTGCCTGACTTTGCGCTTCAGTAAAATTTACTATTCCTTCAAAGTGTTCTGGCGCAATGGTTCTTATATTGATTAATAATGTATTGCCTCCTACCGGTGCATCTGAAGAATAATATCTTAACTTTTCTTTTGCATTCTGGTTATCCTTTAATCCTAATTCGTGCCTTCCATAATACTCATCATGAGCATCTAAAACCAATACCCCGAATTTTCCTAATTTTAGAACGCTCCATAACATCGTTTTTACTAAATTGCTTTTTCCTCTTCCTGTAGTGGCTGGAATTAAAACGTGGTGAGTGAAAAAATCATTTCCATTTAGTTGTACAGGAACATCATCTAATACTTTTGAACCACTTCTTATGTTTCCTAGGTACACTGGATCTTCTGGTGGTTCTGATATAAACTGCAAATCCTCCTTTGTCGCATATCGGATTTTTGAAAAAAACTTTGGTAATACTTTAGGAATCTTTATCCCTTCTTTCGTTATCCTGATTATTGCTTTAGCTTTTGCCAATGTATAATTTCTTAAATTTGATTCATAAAATCCTATATCGTCACCCATTCCTTCCAAACTAAGCCCTGCAGCTAATTCCATGTTTGATGGTGATATTTGACTTCCAAAACTAAGATCAAAAACCTTCAGTATTACTGAATTGTTCTCATCTTCGTCAATAATTAATAAATCACCTAATTCTATATTTTTGCCTACATTCTTTTCTCGTATTAATATTCCTGCAACATCGCCCGAAACTACTTGGCCAACAAAATCAATCTCTTTATCTTGCAACTCTTTCCCCTATAATCTTGTAGTTCTCTTGAGATAAATTTATTCTTGGCAATAACTATTCACACATTGTCAATTCGGTATTATTTCAGTATCATGTTCAATATATCGTGAGCATCTTTTGCTTGGATATGCCTCAAAAATTCTTTAGCTTCTCCTGATTGAGATAGTATGGATGTTATTATTCCTCTATACTCGTCACTTTCGTCATAAGAAACCCTTGCCATATTGTCTGCATCGATTAACCCATAAGGATACCCGATAAATGATAGATCGTTAGAATTTCTCATAATCGTAGAAAAAACCTCATTGATCTGGAGATCATTTAATTCTTCAAATGTCCTTCTGTCAACCTCAAAACGAAAAATCCTATCTGAATTCCTTGATAATTTTATTATAAATATCATTACATCGTGATCTGTTGCAGTTGATACTGCAAATGGATAATACCATTCTCTTTCAATATTATTTTCTTCTGCCAACCTGTTTATACTTCCCAACAATGACAAACCTGTTGTTGTCTGTAACGAACTTGTTTTTGACAATCCGCATAAAATTATCCCGTTTTCACGCGCTTTTCTTCTTAAATTCGACAAATATTTTGATTCATTAGTAAAATTCGTTTGCAAAGTTCCATCAATCATTAAAATATCATTTTCATTTAATTGATCGATCAGGTTGGTTGCATTTGTCCATTCTGAAAACCTTCTTCCTATCGATGATACCCTAGAAATATCAGCTACCTGGTTACCACTCATTATACTCCGATCATTGGCAGCAAAAGACAAATCCTCTTCTTTTGGCAATGTTTTTTTCATGTCAATATTCTTCGTACCTAGTTCAAAGATTGTTTTATATTGAATTTGATTATCGACTAATGATGTTGAATAAGTAGCTGAATAGAACTCTACTTTATTATTCACTATGCGACGATCATTGTGCCATTTTGCACCGTATACCCTGTTTAACTGTATTGAGAAGTTGGGGGCTCCAATCAATTCCAAGTTTCCTCCATCTACAAAAGCTATGTCTCTTGGAGATTCAATTTTATTAATTAATCTAAAATTTTCTTTTTTTGATGAAAAAACTTCTATATCTTCACCTTGTATATGAGGGTCGCCTATTTCCCTGTCTGATACTTCGGGGATTAGTCTATCAATTAATTTTCGTGCACCAGGAATCATCAAAATAATCTATTAACTGTATATCTAATGTATTTTATTTTAAATCTTTGCAAAATGTTAAAACTAACCTTTTGTCAACTTTTATTATGTCCTATATTCCTCTTGGTACGACCTCTCCTGACTTTCATCTAAAGGCTACAGATAATAATTTCTACAATCTTTCTTCTTTTTCAGATAAAAATATCCTTGTTGTTATGTTTACTTGTAATCATTGTCCTTTTGTAAAAGCATATGAAGATCGGTTAATAAAAATCCAAGAAGACTATTCTAACCGATCAGTGTCCCTCGTTGCAATTAATTCCAACGAAACAATTAATTATCCTGAAGATACATTCGAAAAAATGCAAACTCGTGTCACTGAAAAATCCTATAACTTCCCTTATCTCAGAGACGAAGACCAGAGTGTTGCTTCATCTTATGGCGCTTCATTTACTCCTGAAATCTTTGTATTTGACTCGGATAGAAAATTACGATATCATGGCCGTATTGACGATAATAAAGATCCTGATTCTGTTACTTCTTCCGATTTACGCCTTGCTTTAGATGCAATTCTGTCTGATTCTACCGTTGATAATCCTGAAACTCACGGTATTGGTTGTTCAATTAAGTGGGCTAAATAGATCTTATTTTTCTGTAGAATCTATCCATTGAAACTTTCTTTGTAATGTTTTTGGATATAATTTATTCCAATCTAATTCTACTTGATTTGACCAATCTTTGTATATTCTTGGATCTATATAGTTTCTCAACGACGTATTAAGATTGTATTCCTTGGTTTTCTTATCAACATCAACCTTCAGTTTCATTTTATTCAATCT
>CAZKFJ010000031.1:0-4781 GCA_964552125.1 uncultured Nitrosopumilales archaeon
AATGCCAATATCCATAATATTGTTCTTTTTGGAGTGAAAATCGACATAATTATGGCAAAAATATAAGAAAATCCTATTGCGTATAAATATTTTACACCTGGAATTGACGATTCTGGCTCAATAGGTATTCTTCCTACCCCATATGGAAAAATATTCAATAAATCTAAAATTACATATGCCAAAAAAATTATTAAAAAATATATCCTAAATTCACGTTGAAATTTATTTATTCTAAACATAATTCTATTAAATCTAATCACCTTGTTATTTTATAACAAATCATTCGCTTTTTTGATTATTAACTTTGCAGTATCAAAAATATTATTCTTGTCATCTTTGGATAATGTTTTCATATTTTCATCGTCGGTCCAAATATTCAACATTGTACCCAATTCACTGTGAATTTTTTTGGCCTTAATTATATTATCGTTATTAGACTTAGAATTAATAATATTATGATTCAACAAATTCCTCATTTTATCTATTTCAATAAAAATATCTTCAGACATATGCTTATATTCCTATAATTAGATATGACAAATATGCGTATCGAAGATGACGATGAATTTGAAGATGAGGACGAAGAAGACATAGAATGGGAAGATGAAGAAATTGACGATGATCTCGCATATAAAATATTATCCGGTTCAGAATCAAAAGTAGAACGAGAATTGAATATTCTTTCACAAGAAGGATGGACAATCGATGAAATGAGTGCATTTGATTCTAATAATGGCACTATAATTGTTTTAGTTATGTCAATCGTTGCAGAGAATTCATTTCAGGCTGAAATCGATCGTGCTAATAATTTACTTTACCCATAATTAGTATTTTTTAATGTTTGGTTATCAGTCATGATAATCAACATTATGTATTATATACATTAAAATAATATTTTTAATATCGAATTCTTTTTTGGGTTTTAATAATCCTTTGGTTCAGTAGAATTCGATATCTCCCCGAGATATTTCATCTCGGGCTAATTAATTCTTGTTAATTTTCAATTTGGCAAATGAATCTTCGGCCCATTTAATGTAATTCCTGTTGTTCTTTCTATATTCAATGGCATCCTGACATATCTTATGTATTGATTCAGAATTTTCTTCCCAATAATTCTGTAATTTTCTAGGGATTTTTATATAGCAAGGCGGTTCATCGAGAAACAGCATTGATCTTGCCAGTGTGAATATATCTGTTGATTTTTCAGTCATGGGGAGATTCCCTTTGAATTGTAATAAATGAGTTAGTTCATGACCAATTGTGAAATATGTTATTCTTCTTGGATTCAATCTAATTTTATAGCCATCTTCAAAAGATGCATTTCCATCATTGACATGAGTTATTCCTAATGATATTTTGTCATCGGATAATTCTGGAAATTGAATTAATGATTCATTAACCATTGATATGATTTTATTTTTGAATCTTTCAGGTGCCGTGTCTAGCGATTTCAAAATTTTAACATTAGAATTAATTTTTAAATTAGTTTTAAAATCATTAATCTGAATAAGTAAAATAGGTCTTTGACCTTCATTCCAATAATCAAATTTTGAAATCATTAATTTATCTATTCCTGTGTATGCATTAAACCAATCAATATACGACTTTGTATCTGCAGTAATTAAATCGCAGTTATTCTTTAGGCAATATTTTGCAATATTCAAATCACTTATGTTATTATTCATTAATTCTTCTGAAGAATTATTTTTTCCTATTATATTGATATCGTCATATTGTGATTTAATTTTCGACATATTTCTATATGCCCAACCAATAATATCATGATCAATTATTACGCTTGTCAAGATAATTCAATATCAGATTTTTGTGATACTTTGTGTATATTCCATTAATTTTGAAGATACATTCTTATCAAAAACTTTTTTTGATGCTTCTTTTTGTTTAAATCTGTGAAAATATTTTCCCGATATATTTTCATATTCTTCTGAACAAGCTGCCTTGATGATTGGATCTGCTCCTCCTTTTGGCGGTAAAATAAATATTCCTAATAATTTGTTCAATGGTCGCATGAATTTTGGTGTAAATTGCCTGCCCAAGTTGGTATTTACAAATCCAGGATGAATTGCGTTGCAAGTCACTCCTGTTCCTTCTATTTCTTTTGAAAGTTCTACTGTATCTATGGTTAATTGTAATTTTGTATCAAGATATCTTCCCCAACCACGCATATTATATTTCTCATTTAGTTTTTGAAAATCATTCACATTAAGATTTCCTTGAGTATGAGCTGTAGAAGATGTATTTACAATCCTAGATGGCGAATTATTTTTTAATAAATCCAATAAAAGCCTAGATAATAGATAAGGCGCAATATAATTCACTGCAAATTGCATTTCATTTCCCTCTTTAGTAATGGTTTTTGTATTAGGAATTATTGCTGCATTATTTATTAAAATATCTAAACCGTTATTTTGTTTTTTGAAATTATTTACAAATTCATGTATTTCTGTTTGTAACGATAAATCGCATTTGTATACATGAACGTCATTGTTTCCAGTTTTTTTATCAATTAAATCCTTAATTTTATTTCCAGATTCTTCAGTTCTTGCTACTAAATTAATTTTATACTCTTTTTTAGCTAAACCAAGAGCTATTTCAGTACCTATTCCTGAAGTTATTCCAGTAATAATTACATTCTTACTACTCATACCATATCACGTTATAAACTAATATATAATCGTGGCTAGTTTTGAATCAGATCGACGATCTTAGATTATTAGAATCTATTATTTTTAGTTTTATTAGCCCATACTAGAACAATAACAACTGAAACAATTGAAGTAGCAAATCCTGCCATTGCCGCATTTGTTATTTGTGCATCAAATACACTAATTAGTATTGGAGCTAATCCGCTAAGCAAAGATGATATTTGTGGATACATCATCCATCCAACAAATCCAACTATGAAGCTGACTATCCAGATAGTCAATAGCGTAGTAATTCTTCCCATAAGATATAGGACCGTAACTTATAATTTATTGAATTTGAGTGATTTTCATTGACCAAATTGTTAAGAATTTTTCGGATTAGGTTCAATATTTGAAATTTAACAGTAATTTAACATGGAAAACATATCTATTGATACAACAAAATTATCAGCAAAAGGTCAGATTGTAATACCGGTGGACGTTCGTAATAAACTCCAATTGGAAACTGGCAATAAATTATTTGTCATGGCATCAGAGGATGCAATTATTCTTCAGAAAACTAATTCATTAAATGATAAAGATAAAATATCATTCTCACAAAAAGCTAAATCATTAGCTCGAAAAATGGGATTGTCCTTATAATTAATCAAAAGTACAAATTTCAGGCATTTTACTTTTATGACTAAATTTGATATTTCTAGTTTTTATATTTTGTAAAATATTTTTCTGTGTTTCCGTTAACGATTCTTCCTTAATTAGATTATTATTATACAAATATAAAATTGGATCCAATTCGTCATACGTCATATGTAATTCGTCTTCAGCGTCATGATCTTTCCATAATCTTGGACCGCTTTTTTTATTAATTATTTTATCAGAAATTCCAAGTTCTTTTGCTAAAATTCTAATTTGCGTTTTATATAAATCTGCAATAGGGGAAATATCTACGCCTCCGTCCCCATATTTTGTAAAATACCCCAGCATTAATTCACTTTTATCACCAGTTCCTACTACAATTCTATTTGATAAATTTGCATGAAAGTATAAAATAGACATTCTAATTCTAGCTATTAGATTTCCTTGAGCAATTTTGCTTTCTTCTAAATCATTCATATATTCTTGATAGATTTGAGCTTTGAAACTATCTTCAATATTATTTAATAGTATTACCTTGTATTCAATTCCATATTTATTGGCTAAATCAATGGCATCTCTCTCGTCGTCATTCAGTGTTATACCATTCAATGGCATAATCAACCCTAAAATGTTATGATTGGACAATTTTTTTGCAGATAAGGCAAGGCAAACACTAGAATCAATTCCCCCACTCAATCCTATTACTATTCCATTAGAATTAGATTCAAGGGTTTTATTCAGAATAAATTTACTGGCTTTTTCAATTATGAATTGATAATCGTAATTATTTGGGCTATAACTCACGATAAGCAAATATTTTGTATAATTTATAAAGTTCAATTTAGGTATGAATTATATGGAGAATTATTACGTTATTATTCAAAAACAAATATCCAGTCTTGAAGTAATGAATGAAGTTAGGCCTGAACATCTTACGTATTTGAAAGAAGTTCATAATAAAGGAGAGTTAGTAGTTGCTGGGCGTTATAAAAATGGCACTGGAGGTTTGATTATTGTTTGTACTGAAAATTATGAACGCGCATTGGAAATTGCTCAAAATGATCCATATGCTCTAAACGATGTTAGAGATTTTACTATCTTGGAATACGGTAGATTTGACCCTCAATCTGTTCCATAGATTGAATAAAGTACAGTTATAAATCCCACTAGTATCATCAATGATTCTACAATATTTACCTGGAGTAATGTGAATCCTAAATATTCAAATGAAAGTCCTGCAAGAATTGACCCTGCAGTAATAATTCCAAAACCAATAGCTAAGAATAGCATATTCTTGGCCTTTGATTTATTATAAGCTTTAATTGATAAATATGACAAAATAAGACCTAAAGAACCAATGAATGTTTTTAATGCTCTCAATAATAATAATTCAAAATCCATTTTATCGTGCCTCCTCTTTTATTGTCGAAAAACTTCTTAATAATCTATCTTCAGGTTTTTCTCTTATATTTGGAGTAA
>CAZKFJ010000032.1:0-4453 GCA_964552125.1 uncultured Nitrosopumilales archaeon
CAGGACAAGTAGTTGAATCAAGAATTTCACGAAATGAGTCTTTCTCTCCAGTATAGTCGACCTTGAGAAGATCAGCACCTACTTCAGTAGCCATACGGACAGCCAACGAGATTATATCTTTGTCACGAACCGCTTGATAGCCTTTTGCAATTCCCAATGGCTCAATTATCAGAGGCATTCCATAATCGTGTGCTTCATGAGCGATTTTACTCAGTGCTTTCAAATTATAAGCTTCGTCGTGATCGTTTTCAAAACCAACTAGCAAATAAGTTACAACAGCTTGAGCATCAAGTCTTACTGCGTCTTTCACAGAGAATAATTCAGTATAATAACCAGATTTAGGTTCAGGGGAAGAACGCCACAAATTTGAACTATCGATTCGAGCTATCAAAGAAGGAGAATTTCTACCAAGAAAGTTTTCGGAAACAACTTTAGCAATAGGAGGAGTTACTTGAATTGCATCAGGACGTCCCTTGGCAACTTTGGAGACAGAACTTTCAATATCTTTAATTCCTTCAATAGGTCCCATCAATATTCCATGGTCAAAAGCGACGACAAATGCATTATTATTTGAATTAAATAAAGTATCAATTCTTGACGATTTACCTATATTTGGATACATAAGAGAGAGATAGAATTTAGGAAATTTAATTGTTACTGACATAGGTTAATGCTTAAGTGGGAAAATGACGCAATAATAACAAATGAGAAGAAATCAGGTAATTCTTATCACCATAGTATTTGTTTTAGGGATATTCACAGGGTTGATGTCGGATTTGGTAGGTCTAAATCCTGGAAAGTCAAATTTACAAGAAGAATTAGATTTAGCAAATGAAAACATCAAGTGGTTGAATGATAATATTACCGAGATGAGAGAGGTAGAAAGGTCGAAATTCATCAAATTAAATTTGAGAGTAGGTGAATTATCAAACATTATAGCAGAAAGGAGAGGAGTTTGGATAACGTCGGTATTTGAAAATGACGCCCCAGTATTTTATGATTCAGATATAGCAACAATAGCAAATGTAATTTGTGGAACAGCCAGCATGTTGCCGACATTTGATTGTACCGACAAAGTAATTGTGTATCAACCTGAATTAGATCAGATAAATGAAAGAGATATAATAATTTTTAGCGAGAGGGCTACTCCTCTTTGTAACGGATATACTGGAGAGAGAATAATTCATCGAATAGTAAAGATACATGAAATAGACGGGGAAAAAGTATTTGAAACAAAGGGAGATGCAAACGACGTATCAGACAACTGTTTAGTGGAATTTGAAGATATAACATACAAAGTCATAGCAATCGTGTATGACGGAAAAATTTAATAGAATAACGTGGAAGTAATAGAAGATGTCAGTAATAGAAAACATGGACATAAAGAGCAAGCAAATAGCAATCATTGCATCATTTGCAGTAATTTATGCCATAATGAGAATATTGCCTTCATTTCCAGTAATTGGAGCTCCTGGAGCAAGCTTTGCGTTAGCAGATATTCTCGTACCGATTTATGCAATTATATTTGGACCATATATTGCGGCAGCAACGATTTTTCTGGGTACGTTCTTAGGAATAGTGTTTGGAAAACCGATGATATTTCTAGGATGGGATTTCTTACCAGCCACCATGGGAGCGTTGTTTATAGGACTGATAGTTCATGGAAAGAAAGTATTCGCGTTAGGTCTATTTATTATCGGAATAGTAATTTTTAATTTATTGCCGTATACGGAAACGTTGATACCAATTAATGATCAGATTTCGTTGCCCTACAATTGGCTTCACATTATTGCAGCGTTGGCATTAATATCGCCGTTGACAAGCATGTCGATGAATTGGATTGAAGAGAATTCCAAGAAAACAATAATGGGATTGTTCATAATAGCAATGATCGGAACGATGTTTCAACACATAGTCGGAGGAATTGTATTTGTAACTACATTAGGCATATATCTGCAATCAATAAACCCAGATGCATTTCCAGGAATCTGGAAAACAATATTCTTTGTTTATCCTATTGAAAGGTTAGCAATTGCCTTGATTTCTGCAATTTTGGCAACGCCGATATTAAGATCGATTAAACCAATCTGGTCAGATTCAAGTTAGAGTTTTCAGAATTTGATCGAAAATAGACTTTGAAAGTTTTTTCTTGGACGCATAAGGAAATTCGAAGGAATCGTTACGAGTAAACATATTCAATTCATTGTAATCAGAAGAGAAGCCTGCATCTTTCCTAGAGACGTCGTTAACGATTATAAAATCAGCATCAGAATCGTTGAATATTTCAGAAATTGCGTTAGAAATGCTATCTGAGTCATTACCGTATAATGCCTTAAAGGCAATTAGTTTTGTAGATGGAGAGATTTGCTTGATAGAATTGATGATTTTTGGATATGCTTCCAATTCAATATTGATTGATTTGTTATTTCTAGAAGAGATTTTATCATTAGACGGACTAAGTATTCTGAAATCAGAAGGTGCAGCGGATGCGAAATAAAAATCGTATTTGATTTGTGACAATTCAGAAATTGTAACATCCAATAGTTCTTGAGAAGAAGAAACGCGAATAGTGCGTATTGAAGTAGGAGGAATTTCAGTTCCGTCTCCGAAGATCAACGTAACATTAGCTCCACGTCGTTTAGCTTCATTCGCAAGTGCTAAACCAGTCTTTCCAGATGATTTGTTGGTAATAATACGGACAGGATCGATTTTTTCAGTGGTCGGTCCAGCAGTAACCAGAATATTTTTACCAGAAAGGTCTTGTATGAAAAGACGAGGCAGTATTTCGGCAAGTATGTCATTAAAGCTTGCCATTTTTGCCTTATTATGTTCGAATATTGGAGAGACAAATGTTACATTATTCTTTTTGAGAATAGAGATATTATTTTGAAGAATTGGGTTTTCAAACATTGGTTCGTGCATGCCTGAAGCAATAACAATAGGAATGTTGGATCCTAATCCAACCGTGCAAATTGTGGATATAGTATCATCAGAAATGCCTTGGGCAAGTTTTCCGATTGTATTCGACGTGCATGGGGCAATCAATATCAGATCGGCGCTATCATCGCCGCCATTTGCAAGTTGAACATGTTCCATTTTACCTGTCAAAGAAGTAATTGTTTCATTTCCAGTAGCCCAATGGAGTAATTCTGGTCCAATTAGTTTAGAAGCGGAATTGCTGAGTACAGGAATAACATCGGCGCCATGTTTAATTAATTCACGAGCAATTCGTGGAGATTCCATAGAAGAAACGCTGCCTGTTATACATAACAGAATTTTCTTTCCTTCAAGTTCATGTCCGTTAATTGAGGAGATATCTAGACCCATAGGAGTTAAGTAAAGTATTTTCTGTAATAAAAAAACTTGGTTCAGGATTTAAATAGCCAAAATGAGACTATGGGACATGGAGAAAATTACCAATGAAGAGAGGCTAAATGCCATAGCAGTGGAACTTCAGAGCCTATTCATTGAATTTGAAAATTTATACAAAGAATCTATTGAAAAGATGGACAGAATGACTGAAGAGATTGATGAAGAATTATCTTCGCAGGAAGAGAATAAATAAAAACTTAATAAGAAATAATCGGTTTGAATATAGGTGTTAAAGATGGCTGAGATAAATAACAACAATAATGAACGATCTGCATCAGCAGATGCTCAGCAGAAAGAAGACGTAATGAGAGAACAAATGCTCAAGGTATTATTAACCACAGAAGCAAGAGAGAGATTGGCAAACATTAGAATGGTAAAGCCGGACATTGCAAGATTAATAGAAAATCAGATTATTCAACTAGCATCATCAGGAAAGATACAAAAAACGATTACAGACGAAGAAATTAAAGAATTCTTAACGTCATTTCAGAAACCTCAAAAGGATTTTAAAATAAAGTGGGCATAATGTCGAAATTAACATCTGGAATTAAAAAGCGATTAATGAAGAAACGAAATCAGAACAGTGCAGTTCCTACTTGGGTAGTTGTTAAAACAAAAAGAGGAGTAACAACCAATCCTAAACGTAGAAGCTGGAGAAGAACTAAATTAAAGGTGAAATAGATGGCAAAAGAATTTGATAGAACGTACAACGTTCCTTTAGGAAGGGCATGGATTTACCCAAAACAAAGACGAAGTAAGCGAGCAGTGAAATTATTAAGGGAATTTGCAGCTAAACATGGAAAATCAGAACAAGTAAAGATATCAGAAGAAGTTAGTGAAAAAATATGGGAAAACGGAATAAGAAATCCACCACGTAAAATTAAAGTAAGATTAGTAAAAGACAAAGATGGACTTGTAACTGTGAGCACATTAGATTCGGCAAAAACTGAAGTAAAAGAAGTTAAGAAGGAAGAACAAATAATCGATGTCAAGCCAGAAATTGAGAATAAAGAAGTTAAAGAATTACCTGAAGTAACTGAAGAAGTTAAACCTGAAGTAACTGAAGAAGTTAAACCTGAAG
>CAZKFJ010000033.1:0-4057 GCA_964552125.1 uncultured Nitrosopumilales archaeon
ATCTGAATAAGCTTGATTCACTAATCTTCGAAGAGTTAAATTTGCTTCTCCCCACTTTAAATTTTCTTTATTGTTATTTGAACCATTGAAAGTATAAATGTCTGACAAATTAATTGCTTGATACTGTCCAAATACAGATGATGGGAGTAATATTAACAAACTAATTGTCAATATTACTATTTTTTTCATTTGTTAGGCTCATTCATTACTTATTTTACTTCGGAAGTGATTTTGCTAATTGTTCCACTCTCTTTACAGTTACTGAACCAATAGTTAATTCTCCAGTAAAAGTAAACTTTGGACCAAATATTGCAAAATTAATTGGTGCTTCGTTTTCATCAAAGTATGCTGTATAGGAAAATGCTTTTCCATCTACTGCAACAATCTCTGATTTGAATGGTTCAGGTTTTACTCTCGAACCGTATATGTTTCCTCCAGCAGACGCTTCAGTAAAACAGTCTCCTGAATCACTTTCTAAAATACATGTTGAGTTTTCTGATTCATCAATTGATTTTACATGAAGTGTTGATGTTGACATCAGCATGAAGAACGTATTTGCTTCAATAGGAACTTCACCCATCAAGTATGTTGGCATTATGAAAGCTTCTGGATTATTGTCTACTCTACAAAATGCTCTTTTCTGATCAAAATAAAATGTCTCATCCATTTTTACTGTAGGTTGTTTATCAATAACATTTGGCATGTTTTTGACATTACTTCCTCCACCATATATTGCCCATCTTTGTAGGTCTTCTAATTGTTCATTCAAACTAACTAAATCAGTTTGTAATTGGGAATTTTTGTCTCTTTCTGCTATTAGATTTCCATTTGAATTAAGGAATCCTAGGCCGCCTATTCCTAGGCCTACTGCCGCTCCCCCAGCATATTTTATGAAATCTCGTCTGTTTTGTTTATCAGATTGTATATCTGTCATACTATAATTCATAAACAGCTTATTTATATATATAACGGCATTATATTATCTATATTTTATTTTAGCATAGACCAAATCAAGGCCTTATGCATATGTAATTTATTATCAACTTGTTGCCAAATTACTGAATTCTTACCATCGATTACACTCTCTGATACTTCCTCTCCACGTACTGCTGGTAGACAATGCATGAATATTGCATCATCCTTAGCTTTTGACATTATCTTATCCGTAACTCTGTATTTTGGCAGAAATGCTTTCTTCTTTCCTTCTTTATTTTTGTCTCCCATTGAAACTATTTTATCTGTAACTACTACATCCGAATCTATTACTGCTTTCATTGGATCTGTACTGATTGATAACGATGACTTATTCTTCCTCATTATCTTCTTCGCAACCTCGATTATTCCTTTATTTGGCGAATATTTACTTGGACATGCAATGGAGAAATCGGCACCCAATTTTAATGCTGCAAACAAGAAGTCATTCAATACATTGTTGCTATCTCCTATCCATGTTATTTTTAGGTTACGTAGTGTCTTCTTTTTCTCTATTATTGTTTGTATATCTGATAATGCCTGACATGGATGATTTGTATTTGACAATGCATTAATTACTGGAATAGAAGAATTATCGATAAATTCTTGTATGTCTGAATTATGATATGTACGCATTGCTACAATATCTACATATTCTGATAATGTTCTTGCAGTATCTTTTATTAATTCTCCCCTTGATATCTGTAAATCTGATTCACTGAGAAATATTGAATTCCCTCCCATTTGTTCCATGGCAATCTCAAAACTCAATCTTGTCCTTGTTGATGGTTTTTGAAAAATCAATGCTAAAGTTTTATTCTTGACTTTTTTTAACGATCCATTTTTTCCATTTTTAAATTTTCTCGCAATTCTTACCATCTCCGATATGTCTTTTGCATCTAATTCACTCACGGTCATCAAATTTTTCATCATATTCACACCTTGCTATTGAAATAGCCCTGATAAGAATCTCTCTTCATTAAACTTTTCAAGGTCTTTATACTCTTGTCCAGTCCCTATATATATTATTGGTTTTCCAGTCTCGCTCAATATTGATAATATTGCTCCTCCTTTTACATCTGCGTCTACCTTTGTCAAAATCGATCCATTGAACTCTGTAAATTTGAAGAATTCGTGTGTTTGAGATACCAAGTCATTACCCGCAAGAGAATCCCCTATGAATACCGTAAAATCTGGATTAACTACGTTTTTTATCTTCAACACTTCCTGCATTAGATTGCTATTCGTTTGAACCCTCCCAGACGTGTCAATTATTACTGCGTCTATGCTGTGTGTCTTGGAGTATTCTACTCCATCTCTTGCTACAGCAGCTGGATCTGAACCATATTTCTGTGATATGAGCTTTAATTCTAATCTATCTGCATGTTCTTTTATTTGCTCTATTGCCCCTGATCTGAATGTATCACCTGCAACTATTACTGAAGAAATATTGTTTTCTTTTAACAGATGACCAATTTTTGCTACTGTCGTTGTTTTTCCTGATCCATTTATTCCAACAATTAATATCTTGAATGGTTTACTTTCTTTTGAATTAATTAACTTAATTAAATCAACATCTTCTACTTTCTGAAATATTTCTTTAATTGTGCTTGTAAATTCATTTTTAATTATCTCCTTGAACTCATCGCTTCTGGCAAATTTCTTACCAATCATTTGTTTTTTTATGTTTTCTGATATTTGTTCTACTAGATCAAACGGTATCTCTGATTCCAATAACTCTATTGTTAAATTCTCCATTACTTCGTCTAATTCTTTTTCTGAAATCTGCTTTTCTACAGCTATTTTTGAAAGATTCGATACTGCGTTTTTAACTTTGTCTAACATCTTGTTGGCCCTGTACAATATTGTTCAAAGCAGCTCTTATACTGTTGTATTGCTGTGCCATGTCTTGTTTTTGTGTACTTAATGCTTGAATAGATTTTTCTATGTCCTTGATTCTCTCATTAAGAAATTCCTTTACCTCTTCTTCATTCTTTTCTATCGTTACCCCTGCACCTATATTGACAAAGAAAGTGGATTTATCTCCTATTTTCGTTAATAAGCCCGATCCAATAGGAAATAGGATTTCTTCTGCACTCGTATTGTTTAAAATCTCTGTTGCCCGAACTGCTGCCCTACTCTCAACAATGGCATTCATTGCCATATTTTCTCTGTTACCGATGTCAGTTAGGTATGATTCTAGCTGCTTCATTTGCTGAAGTAATACTTGAGTTTGTTGATCAACGTTCATTTTATTCTTTTTTCGTTCTTCTTATTTAAAACACTTGTGACGATTTATATTCCAAATGCACTACTTACCGTTACTAATTCGGGACCGCTTGTTTGATTTCCCACCAGTATATTCTCGGAATTTGAAATAATTCCTGATGACACATACGGAACTCCTCTATTTATCGTTGCATTTTTTACATCGACCTGTAAAACATCTCTAATTATCTTCAAATTATTATCATTTATTATTGGATGAGCCACTGCTCCCATGTTTGTTGCTTTAATCATTGCTCCCATCAAATACATGGATGCAATATTCATTCTTTTTACAGGAACTTTTAAAATTTTTGAAATATTTTTCGCTTCATCCTCTCCAATTAAGCTTGAAACAATAGCACCATAGTCATTTGCAGCAATGAGATTTCCTGCTGAAGTAAATCTTGAATCTAATTTTTGTATTGATAGCCCTGTTTCCTTTTCAATCACTTCCTCTTCATACCCCTCGATTAATTTTGAAACAATTATGCCATTACTGTTCATTGCTGATAAAGCACCTATGAGCGTTGATCCTCCAATTGTTGTTGATATATTCTCTACTTTGAGATGCTTGGTAATTTTTGATATCTTTGTCGAAGCTGTCCCTGGAGGGCTAACTAGAAAACTATCATTGGCCTGAAAAAATACTCCTATGTTTGGATTCCTGTATATATCGAATTTTATAATGTCCAATTATATCTGCAACTTTTAATTCGAGAGATTACTTATAGGGATTACGTTATTTCAAATTGTTATTACCTAACTCCGTTCTTGATTACCATCTTTCAAAACTCAAAAAATCTAAATTTCGTAATAG
>CAZKFJ010000034.1:0-3294 GCA_964552125.1 uncultured Nitrosopumilales archaeon
ACAATGGAAAAATCTTGATGTTTAGTCCTTTTATTCATTATTTACTATAATTAATTCAATGACTGATCGAGATATCAACAGTCTAGCTAATGTAGTTGAAGAGAAAACACTATCTAACGTAAATGAATCAACTTCCAATCTAGTAATTGACGAACCGCCACCAGAGATGTGCTTCACTTGTAAGGGAACTGAACTGCTATGCGGTAAATCCAGATGTCCGATTATAGTCAAGGCCGAGTCAATGACTCGTGTTTCCCCCACCTCGGATTCGAATAATATTGTTGGTTCGACGCCCCCTGGCGTTTTTGTAGGAAGATACGGATATCCTAAAGTCAGTATCGGTCCTATGACACCTAATTTTCATGGAGATACGGAAATCCTAGACACTCCTGAGCAATGGTACGGTAAATCAATCGATGAAATTGTAGATTATCGACATTCATTAATTCGCGGCAGTACAAACATTGATGTTAAACAAGCCAGCAAAGGCGGAAGATTAGTGGAAAATCTTCAAGAACTCGCTATGGCATCTCAACCCGTTGACCTGGAACTCAAACTAACCAAAAAACCACAAAACCGTTTATCTTTTAGCGAAAACTCGCAACCATTCGGTCCTTCTGCACCACTAGAAACTTTTAGTACAAACACAGTAACAGTGGATCAAAGAATTGAAAAAGCGTACTATGATAGAGACCAAAAATCATCTGACGGAATCGTAGAACTGTACAAGAAAGGAGTTCTTGTATCTAGAATCCAAAAATCACTCAGCGCCGGTAATCTTGGAATAGGCAACAACCGAAAGTTTGTACCAACACGTTGGAGCATTACTGCGGTAGATGATACTGTCTCTAAAAACTTGGTTGAAAAAATAAAAGATTATCAAACTATTGATGACTTTCGTGTATACACTCTTCAGAACCTCGACAATCTTTACGTTGCAATTTTATTGCCAACAAAATGGCAATTTGAATGGATTGAAGCTTGGTTCAAAAACACAACTTGGAATCTGTGGGGAAAGGAACCATATCTTATCGGAGATCACGAAACGTATTATGGCAGAAAAGAATACGCTCGAGTAGGTGGCTGTTATTATTCAACACGATTAGCTGTCGCTGAATCACTGCTATCAGAAAAACGACAAGCAGGTGCTATACTTCTTAGGGAAATACATCCTGGATACATCCTGCCGGTTGGTGTTTGGAATGTTCGTGAAAGTATCCGCCATCAAATGCAAACGAAATACGAATCTTTTGATACTCTTTCTGATACGCTTGATTATGCTTTCTCAAAACTCACTATAAAGAAAAATCAATGGCTGAATTCCAGTTATTTGTTAAATCACGTTTTATTCCAAAAACGCATGACTGAATACCTATAGCCAATTTATATAGAATCTTGTGATATACTGAATTAGGGGAGCAAGTTCTACTGAACCATAGGTGAGTTAATAGTTATCTTATTAACATTTCTCCCCTAATCATCATTCAACAAACTTTATTTTCACTCGGATTTACAAGTAATTTAGATTAAATTGTCACGAGAAAAATATAACCAAGTTTTTGATTTACTAGAACAACATCACAAATGGTTCTCCGAATCTATTCCTCTCATTGCATCTGAAAACATACCTAGTCCTGCTGTACGAGAGGCATACGCATCAGACTTTGGAAACCGCTACGCAGAGGGATGGCCTGGCGAAAGAGTATATGCTGGCTGTAAATTCATTGACGAAGTTGAATTAATCACAATCGACCTAGCTAAAAAATTATTTAATGCCGAATTCGCTGATGTTCGACCAATCTCAGGAGTTTGTGCTAATCTTGCTGTTTATTCTGCATTTACAAACCCTAACGATACAATGATGGCTTTACCTATACCCTCTGGCGGACATATCTCACACGGACAGAAAAAATTCTCTGGCACTGCAGGGTTAGTTCACGGACTGAACATAGAATATTTTGCATTCGACAGGGAAGAAATGAATATTGACGTGGACCAATCAAAACAACGAATTGAAAAACTGATTGCCGACAATAAAAAACCTAGTTTTGCCATGTTCGGAGGCAGTCTGTTTCTTTTCCCACACCCTATGAAAGAACTTAAGGACTTTCTTAAAAGCCATGATATTTTCATTTGTTACGATTCTGCGCATGTTTCAGGATTAATCGCAGGTAAACAATTCCAAGATCCATTACGTGAAGGCGCAGATACCATGACACTCAGTACACATAAAACACTTCCAGGTCCTCAAGGCGGCATGGTTCTGTCTTTTGACAAATATGCCGAAGACATCAAGAAATCAGTATTTCCTGGAAATACAAGCAATCATCACCTTCATAGTGTTGCAGGAAAAGCAATAGCATTTGCCGAAATGATTGAATTCGGAGAAGAATATTCTGCACAGACTGTTAAGAACGCACGCGCTCTTGCAGAAGCATTATCTTCACACGGAATCGCCGTTTTAGGTGAAAAACATCACTTTACTGCATCCCATCAAATCGCCGTTGATGTTTCGAAATATGGCGATGGCGGTAAGTTTGAGCATGAACTTGAAGAAGCCAACTTGATTGCAAACAGGCAATTATTGCCTGGCGATATTAAGGCAGGCAGGGATTACAAACGCCCTGGAGGTATACGTTTGGGCAGTTCTGAGGTAACTCGTCTCGGCATGAAGGAATCCGAAATGCAAGAAATTGCCAATTTTATCCATCGAATTATAGTCAAAAAAGAAAACCCTGACACCGTCAAGCAAGATATTATAGAGTTCAGAAAACAATTCACAAAAGTTCATTATGCATTTGAAAACTTGGTCGATGCCTACAAATACATAAAAATCCGTTAATAAAATTCTTTATTTTGTTAATATATTAATAGCAGTAACGTGGAAAGAAACTATGAAATATACACAACCATTGATACTATCAATTTTGCTTTTAGCCTCTCTCTTACTTATCCCTGGAATCAAAGCTCATGACGGCACAGAATTTGAAGCTTATACCAGTACTGCCCCAACAATGGACGGTGTAATAAACGACGACGAATGGGCAGATGCATCAACAACAACTTTCTCTCATCCTGAAGGAGAAGTAACAATCTATGTTATGAATGACCGACGCAGTATATTCATTGCTGCAAAAGTTGCCGACAATACGCTTGACGAAGTTGTTAATGTTGGGTTAGATATCTTCACTATAGACTTTGATGTTCGACATGATGGAGGAGAATTCAATGTTGGCGAGGATACAATATCTATCGGCGCACGTAACCGACTAGGAGATGGTTTTGTCGGACCAG
>CAZKFJ010000035.1:0-2879 GCA_964552125.1 uncultured Nitrosopumilales archaeon
TTATTGACCTGATTACTTTTATTGACCTGAAGAATAATTTCCTTTTCTCCATTTTGCACCGCTTGAAATTCAATCGGTGTGAATACTTCATTTAATCCACTCATACTATATCCTGGCTCTGTTCCTCCTCCTATCACAAATATTGAGAAATTATACGAAATTGCTACTAATCCGTGCCTTGCTGTAGGCATTTCTTCCCTAATTATCCATATATTATCCATCGAATTGAACTGTTCATTGTTGTTGAATGTCTTAACCCTGGATTCTCCACCAAATACAAATACACTCTTTTTCAACGCCGTTGCAGCTAATCCGCCTCTTTCCGAGACCATGTCTTCCATTATCTCCCATTTGTCTTCATTTATGTTATACATCTCATTGTTGTTCAGATTTGCACCAAACTGAACTCTTCCTCCTACTACAAAAATTCTATCTTCTATGATTCCTGATGCAAGATGCTCCCTTGCAGTTGGCATTGGTTCTTTTGCTATCCATGATTTTTTTTCTATATCATACATTTCGTTAATTGTTGTAGGTCCAAAACTAGTCATTCCACCTATTGCAAAAATATAATTGTTGTATCTCTGTGTTGTTAATGCGCCTCTCGCAGTTGGCATAGATTCTCCTTCTGTCCATGAATCTTCTTGTGTATCATAAATATACATTCTTGAAATTGGATTCCATCCGTCAATGAATCCTCCGATAACATATATCTTATTGTTGAAGGAAGTTGCTGATGCATGATGTAATGCAACAGGCATAGGTTCTACTTCAGTCCATTTATCTTCATTTATGTTGTATACCTCTACTCTGTCTATTACGTCTCCATTACGATCAAACCCTCCAATAACGTATATTTTGTCATCAATGATTGCTGCTGTATGTTCAGTTCTTATTGTTGGCATAGGAGATTCTGTAGACCATTCATTTTCGTCTGCAAATGAATCAGAAATCCCTGTGACATAAAATGTAGATAGAACGACAATTAGTAATAAAATGAGATATCTCAATCGAAATATATTCTTTGTAGTATTAAATAAACTGTTATAGTGCGGGGGTAGCCCAGCCCGGTCAAAGGCGTAGGATTTAGGCTCCTATCACTTAGGTGTTCGTGGGTTCAAATCCCACCTCCCGCATCAATCTCCATACGATTGTGTTTGTATTCTTGATACGTCGTTTTCTTTCGTTACATTAATTATTTGATCTAATTTTGTAAATTCCTGATTATGCGATACTATGATTACTTGTTTATTTTCAATATCTGATAATATATTACTTACTTTGGTAAGCTGCTCTTTGCTAAAACCGTCTGTTGGTTCATCCAGCATCAATAATTCCGGCCTAAAACCCATTGCTTGCTGTCTTATCAGACTATTCAATGCTAATCTGTATGCAAGTGCAATTCCTGCTTTCTCTCCTCCAGAAAGATCTTCATATGGTTGTTCAAATTCATTCTGTTGAATAATTGGAGTAAATTTCTCATCAACTTTTACCGTCTTGCTCGCATCATCAACCAATAATTCAAACCATTCTTTGAATAATTCATTAAATCTGTAATTGATTGTGTAAGTAATGTGATCCTCGATTAGTTGCACTGTGTTGATAAAGTAGTTATTTAACCATTCATTAATGTCATCAAGTTTGTTTATATCTAATTTTGTTTGTTTTAATTTCTTTAATTCTAAACTCATCTTGTCTAGATTATTCGTTTCGTTCTGCAAATTCTGATTAATTTTTATTAATCTATTGTTCTCGATTTGAAATTCTTTTTCTGCAGCATCTTTTTCATTTTCTACACGCTTCAATCTATTTTCATCGGGTAATTCATTTAATCTCAATTTATGTTTGTCTATATCGTTGGTTAAATCTAGAATTTTCTCCTCTAATCTCTTATTTGCCTCATTGATACTATCAATTTCTTCTACATCTCTTTTTAACTCTCTATTTTTTTGATTCTCATTAATTGTTTCTCGAATTGCATTCATTTCCTCATTTCTCTTGATAATCTCTTTTTCTATGTCATTTTTCTCCATATTTGCCGTAGAAATCAAATCACCGTAACCCGAACTGTCATTAATTTCTCTTCCACAAGTGCCACATTTACCAACTTCTTGTATTTTCTCATAATTTTCTGCATCTTTTTCCTTTAACTTCATATCAGTTTCTAAATGTCTGATTTGTTCATTCAAATATTCTTTCTTCCTATCCAGTTCTTCTAACGGAACTATCTCTTCTATTCCCTTTCTAATCTGATCAATTGTTTTTCCTGATTTCTCTAGATTGTCTTTTTTTACACTTCCTCTTTTGCCGTTAATTAGAATTTCTTCTTTCTTCTCATTTACTTCATCTTCTTTAGCTTTGATTAATTCATTTGCTACACTGATCTTTGTTCTTTCTTCTTTAACCTTCTCATATTCGTTATTCTTTGAGGTAAAATTTTCTTTCTTAATATTGAATGATTCTTTGATTATTTCTAAATCATTTTTCATTTTCTTGATTATGTCATTTTTTATTTGTATTTCTGCTTCCACTTCATCCAATCTCTTTATTTCTCCCTTTTTACTAATTGCCGCCTTTTCAATTCGTTGATTAAGTGTTTTTGCATTGTCAACTGCAAATTTATAGGCTTCCATATCAAATGCTATCATTAAAGTATCTGTTCTTGACTTCAAATCCTTTTGATTCCCTCCTAACAATGCCTTTAATTCACCTTGTTTTGCAAGAACAAAATAATTGAATATTTCTTGTGCTTTTTTTGTCTGATTTATATTTAGTATTCTTGAAATCTCTATCGACAATTCAAGCGCTGTAAATTCTTTCTGTTTTTTTTCATCATGATACTTTATTACCCCTGGTTTTTGTCCAGTTGTTTTCAGGTT
>CAZKFJ010000036.1:0-2664 GCA_964552125.1 uncultured Nitrosopumilales archaeon
GTTCTGGTTCTGGAACAACTATTGGTTCTGGTTCTGGAACAACTATTGGTTCTGGTTCTGGAACAACTATTGGTTCTGGATTGTGTTCTGATTCTTTTTGATCACTAACAGATAACCAGGTAAGAATGTTAGAAATTTCATGACGTTCAATTGTGTCTTTTTCCATCATATCCATGGTACTTTGACTAGCACGCTTGAATGTTTCTCCGTCAATTTCGTCAGAGTGAAATTGTACTTTTAGTGTACTAAGGAATTTTTCTGTTTTAATTCTACTCGATTCAATATTGTTAATTCGTATCTCTAATTTATCAACAATGGTACTACATGATGCTTTAAGAGTATTAATTTCATCTTCATAAGATGATTTAAGGTCTACAAATGCATGATCTGGAATTTCTCCTTCAGATCGTAATTTTTCAAGTACTTTAGTTCTTTTTTTAGCAATTTGGGTATTTTTCTTTAATTTATCTACATCTTCTTGCCATTCTGGTAATAAAATAATGGTTTCTGAACTACCATCAATAATAATTCGCTCACGAGGATATTCGATAAATTGACCAGTTCCATGATCAACACCTAATCCTTTCATATTTCCTGAACTATCTAGTGAAAAGCCAATTACTTGACCTAGATTTCGACCATAAGTATCTTTTACGGGTTTTTTTACTAATTTTTCGAGAGCTTGAGCGTGCATCATAACATTTTACCTAATCTCCTATAGAATTCTCTGGCACTTATCGAATAATGTAAAAAATTTTACCTAATCAGGTCAAAAATTATAACGCCAGCAAATAGGATAAATAATTGGATTCACAGAGATTCATTGTGGAAAGACAGTCTCTAAAAAATACAATAGCAAGTTATTATGAATTAACAAAACCAAATGTTTGGTGGTTATTAGTATTCACTGCCATCGGTGCAATGATAAGAGCTGGAGGGATTAGTGGAGAGTTTTCGATTCAAACAGAAATTATTATTTTAGTCATACTGTCAGTTACATGCGGTACAGCAGGTGCAGAAGCAATATCAAATTACATAGATAGAGATATTGATGCAATAATGAAGAGAACCAAGAATAGGCCAATACCTTCTGGAAGAATTAAAGCGTCTAATTCATTAATATTTGGCATCATATTATCAATCATTGCAGTAAGTGGAACGTATGCAATAGATACAATAAACAATAGTACTATGCCAATTGTCACATTTCTTATGTTGTTTGGATTGTTCGATTATGTAATTGTATATAGTGCATATTTAAAAAGAAAGAATTTTACAAATATAATTCTAGGAGGTTTTTCTGGCGCAATGCCTGCATTGATAGGATATACGGCAGTTTCAAAAATTATTACTGTTGAAGGATTATTAATTTCTGCACTAGTGTTCATATGGATTCCTGCACATATTTGGAGTTTGTCCTTAAGATTCAAGGAAGATTATTCAAAAGCAGACATACCAATGTTGCCGATAATTGTTGACTTAAAAACTTCAATCAGGTTAATTGCATTGAGTTCAATAATATTAATAATATTTTCACTTATGATTTATCAAATAGGAATAATTTATTTAATTGCTGCAGTAATAAGTGGAGCAATTGTATTAGTTGCAAGTATCAGATTATTAATAGAACCTAGTCAAGAAAAAGCATGGACGTTATTTAAAATATCAAGTCCATATTTAGCTGTATTATTTGTTGCAATGATTTTAGACGTAATAATAAATTCGTTATAATTAAAGCGAATCTTTAATTAAATCTCTTAATTCTTCGTCAGTCTTATCAGTAGGATCTATACCTAATTCTTTAGCAGCTTTTTCAAGTTCAGTTCGTGATTTTGAACCTGAATCAGGTTTATAATCAGTTTTTCCTTTTTCGAATTCGCCTTTAGATCTACCTAAAGATCTTGCCAATTCGGGTAAACGCTGTGCGCCAAATAGCATAACTACAATTAAAGCAACTATAATAATTTCAGATCCTCCAAGTCCAGGTAATACCATGAATAATGTAAGTATAATTAGAATTTATCTTTTACTAGTCAACTGTTAACTAAACAAACTTTTATTTTTAGGCATAATAAGTAATTTAGAATTTTTTGTACTATGCTTGAAATCATAACCACGAATTAGTGCAACAGGGCTATCAGTAGTTTTACCCAACACTAATTCTGCAGAAGATGCCAATTCATCTGCAATTGCAATAGATGTAACATTAATATTTTTTCCATAAGAATCCTTAATGCCTCTATAATTCAATAATGGGGCAATTCCCGATACACCAATTGCGACATCTGTTTGCCCAGAACGAAATGGTCTACCGAATGTATCAGAAATAATTACACCAATTTTAATATCGAATTCTTTTTCAAAGGTTAAACGAATTTTTTTTGCAGAGTTATCTGGATTGAGCGGTAGCAAACAATAATAGTCTACAGGAATATTAGATTGATCAATACCTGAATTTGCGCAAATAAAACCATGATGTGTTTCAGTAATTATAACGCCCGGTTTTTTCTGTATTATTCGTTTACTTTCATTTAGGATTAATTGAGTTAAAAAAGGATTTTTATTTATTTTTTTAGATAGAATAATTGCTTTAGCAGTAGGTTTAATAAAATCTTTATGAACTAATCTATTTTCAGCTTTTGATATAATCTTCTGAGTAATTAC
>CAZKFJ010000037.1:0-2368 GCA_964552125.1 uncultured Nitrosopumilales archaeon
AGGTTTCTCATTATGGAGTGTGGAAATCGGGTTCAGGTCAGTATAAAATAATACTTTGGAAGAAATAAAAATAATCAATTAAAGAAAAGACTATATTAGCAATATACTACAAAATAGGTTGTTCAATTGACATTAAGAATCGCTTATGCAGGTATAGTTCAGCTGATAGCTCAGTTTGCTACGTTAATCACTGGACTTATTTTCGTTACCATAGTAACAAGAAATCTACCTGTTGAAGAATTTGGTTTATGGCAAACCTTGGGTAGTTCTGTAGGATTATTATTAATACCACTTGCGCCGCTAAATTATTGGACATTAAGGTATTCAGCGAGAGGGCAAGATGTAGCAAGAACGTCGCTTATAGCAGGAATAATAGCAGTGCCAATTTTTGTCATTGCTTATTTATTACTGGCTCTAACTGCATCGTCGTCAATAGAAGCTATATTGATTTTTGTATTAATTTACAGTGTTCAAATTCCTGCACTATGTATATGGGAAGTGGTAAAACCAGTTGCAAGATCGTATAAGCCAGAATATCTTGGGTATGCGACTATTGCATTAGAAATTGGAAAAGTAGCAGGAGCTTATTACACTATAACAATTTTAAAATTAGGATTAGTCGGGGCAATAGTATCATTGGCTCTAGGGCAATTTTTACAATTAGCCATAGTCATCTATATAATTAGGCCTAAATTAAAGGGGTCATTTGAAGTTTCTACAATAAAGAAGTGGTATAAAGCTGCATGGATACCAATATCGAACATATCGGTTTCAAGATTGTCAATTTCAGATTCAATACTTGTAGCTATAATATTAGGATCAACTACAGTCGTGGGTATATTCCAAGCCAGTAGAGTATTTACTTTGATTGTCAGATACAGTGAAATATTTTTACGTGTACTTTATCCAAAATTAATTCGTGATAACAGAAATGAAGACATTACTCTGACATTTAGATTGCAAAGCTTTGTAGTAGTTCCATTATCAGTCGGTGCATTAATGTTAGCGGGGCCATTACTGGGAATTTTAGGAGAGCAATATGCCAATGCATCTTTGGTGCTGAGAATTTTAACAATAGTAGCTGTAATTGAGGGAATAGAATTTTTCATGTGGAATATACTAACTGGTTTGGAAAAGATTGATGAAGATATAAACAATTTACAATTTAAGAAGTTAAGAAATAGTTGGCTGGTCAGGTTGCCATTAATTGATTTGGTAAAGTATGCAGTATATTTCCCCGTATTAGGAATTATAATGTATACATCGAAAGGAATGGAAAATGAATTAACTCTGAGCGTGTATTGGGCATTAGCGTTGTTATTGATAACTGTCCCGGTGACTATATATAAAATAATATTAGCAAAACGGGCAATGAGTTTTGAATTGCCGACATTATCAATATTAAGATATATATTTGCAGGGTTGGTTATGTCGTTGTTCTTGTATTTCTATCAAGAATTAATTCCATTAACAGGAACATCAGTAGGCTCTATTATCTTATACATAATTCCTCCAGGATTCATTTCAGTATTGATTTATTCAGTAATTGTATTGTGTATAGATTCGTTTATTAGAAAATCAACTATTGACGTAATAAGAGGGATAACGGGTAAAAATTGACAGGAATATATCTTTTTGTTAAGAATAGGATCATTAGTCCATTAGTAAGGATAAGCAGAATCGATACAGTAGTAGAACCATTACCTTATAGAATGTTTGAATTACGTTTAGCGAAGTTTCTTAGAAATCCAACAAGCGAAAGGATAATTGAACATCCATGGACAATAAAGTGGTTAGAAAGAGAATCAAATGGAAAAATATTAGATATTGGATGTGGAGATGAAGCTCTGCTAACTACGTATCTAATATCAAAAGGATATGACGCATATGGAATTGATTTGTTAGATACTAACAGGTTATCAAAGGATCGATTTTATAAAAGAGATGTTACAAAAACAGGGATTGAATCAGAGACTTTTGGTACTATATTATTGGTTTCTACTCTGGAACATATTGGTTCAAAAGATGAAGATTTTGAAACAATGGAAGAATCTTACAGGTTGTTAAAGAAAGACGGTTTAATTTTACTGTCATCGCCGTTTTGTAAAGATTATGAATGGAGGGGGCAGAGATTTTTCAGTAGGGAAAGAATATATCAACTAAGTAAGAAATTTGAAATTATTGAAGAATCCTATCATATACAAAAAGGCGCAAAATGGTACAAAGTTGGTTATAAAGATGCAGAAGAGCATACTAAAGATTACAAAGGTCCTCATTCAATAGCAATAATGTCTGTAGTGCTAAAGAAAAAATAACAGGCCCGGAGAGACTTGAACTCCCGGTCTCCAGCTCCGCAAGCTGACGCCTT
>CAZKFJ010000038.1:0-2340 GCA_964552125.1 uncultured Nitrosopumilales archaeon
ACTTACAATAGACTCATTCGAACGTGAATTATTTATTGAGCGAAAAACCTAAATTCAGAATCATAAGAACAGTAAAAGGAGCAAAATGTCCGGCCTGTGATTCAAAAGGTGAAACTGCGGGAGACGAAACAGGTTCATTAAGAGTTACTATGGATCCAAAATTCAGTTTTATAAGAGTAATCTGTGGATTTTGTGGTTTTAAGTCAAAAGTATATTATAAAGATATTTTAGAAATTGATGGAATTCTAGACAAACATGGAAAAGAACTGAAATACGAATAAGAATTCTACAGCCAGTCTTTATTAATTGGTTTTAATTCTAGGGTAGATTCATCCAAAATACTATAAAGTTGACTTGTGAGATCGTATTCAGAAGAATTAGGTTGTCTTTTTGACAGTAACATTCCATACCACATTTGATTTTTGACAAATTGAGTCCAATTCAAAGCAGCATGATGAAGTAATATCATATCACTTTCAAGGGTTGTGCCAACAACGCCGGTGATAGGCTCTCTGCCAAAATATGGGCGCAATTTTTCACGACCTTGTAAATGTTTGATCAATCTTTTCCATAAAGTGCCAGCTGGATTAGGAAAATGTAGAGAAGGAGTATAACGTACTAAATAACTGTTATAAGCAAAAGTTGAGAATTTTTCGGGTCTATCAGTACGATATTGATCTTTAGATTTCCAAAGCCAATATCTTCGGAATTTATACATTCCTACTTCTTTGTCTTGAACATGTTCACGAATAGAAACTTTGAATTTAGGTTCAAATGTTTCGTCAGCGTCCATGAAAAGTATCCAATCGGCTCCGTGTTTTTTTGCCATGTTTAGAAGAGAATTCATATCATTCCATTCTATACGTGAACGATTATCAGAGTAAAAATCAGTCTCTACCACTTTGTTATAATTTTCAATAATTTTTTTGCTATCGTTTGAGACATTTCCTCCAACAAGAACAATTTCATCAACAATTTCCGACATATTAGAAAGACTGGTGTTCAGCATCCAGGAACAATTTCCTCCAACTTGCATACCGCCAATTATTTTCATACAATCACATTTCATGAAGATTCATATATAATGTATTGGAATTTGAAGGTATTAATGAAAAGATATCTAATTGTTGGAGGCGGAGGTTTCCTCGGTTCGCACGTAGTATCGGAATTGCTAGAGAGACAGGCGCAAGTTTCAGTCTCAGATATAATCGGTCCTCAATATGCAAATCGATTAAAGAATAAAATGGATTCTATAAATTATATTTGGAAAAGTGCAGAAGATCTTAATGAAAAAGATATTTCGGGTGTTGATTGCATATTATTTCTAGCAGCTCAGGCAGATGTTCCTTTAGTTCTATCTTCGCCAAAATATTCATTTCATACAAATACTGCAGGTTTAATAAATGTCTTAGAATTAATTAGAACAAAAAAGAACACACAATTAATTTTTATGAGTAGCAAGAATGTTTATGGAAAACCAGATAAATCATTAGTGTCTGAAGACGACGTATTAAGACCAACTGATCCTTATGGAGCAGGTAAGGCAGCTGCAGATCTAATGTGTCAAAGTTATGCAGAGTCATTTGGATTGTCAATATCAGTAATTAGAAGCAGTGGATTATTTGGGCCTAATTCTAGACTACAACAAGTAATCCCGATATTCATTAAACAGGCTTTGAAAGATTTGCCAATTACCATAGAGGGAGACGGCAGTCAGTCAACAGACTTCAATTATGTGATGAATTTAGTCGACGCAATGATAGTAATGGCAGAATCAGATGTCAAGGGGGTATACAATATAGCATATGGAACAGATTATTCAATCAAAGATATAGCAGATTTAATTATAAAACAAACAAATAGTAAATCGGAGATAAAGAATCTACCGTGGAGATCAGGTGAAAAAGGAACGAAATTATCGCTTTCGATAGAAAAGGCAAAAAAAGAATTCGGATATAGTCCCAAGGTATCATTTGAAGAGGGAATAGGAAAAACAATAGAGTGGATGAGTGATTTATAGTGGTAATAAAAGTAATTAAAATAAAGGATTCGTTCGTGGATAAAAGAGGAAAAATTACGAATATTTTAGAAAGTCCTGTAACAAGTATTGTTATTATAACATCAAAGAAAGGAGCGATAAGAGCGAATCATTATCATAAGAGAGATTCACATTGGTCATACATAATTAAAGGAAAGATGGAATATTATGAAGAAAGAAAAAGTGGAAAGATAGAAAGGGCAATTGTGAAAGAGGGGGAAATGGTTTATAGTGCGCCAGGAGTTCCTCATGCAATGAAGTTTCTTGAGAGTTCTATATTTTTAGCGATGACGACTCAAAAG
>CAZKFJ010000039.1:0-1934 GCA_964552125.1 uncultured Nitrosopumilales archaeon
ACCTGCAACAAATGAAGTAGTTAATACTCCATCTCAAGAACCTGAACGTGATCCAAATACCATCTACGTTGGTAAAAAGCGTGTAATGAATTATGTATTGGCATGTATGACAATATTACAAAATGGTTCTGATACTGTAACAATTAAGGCTCGCGGTCGTAGTATTAGTGCTGCAGTTGACGTTGCGCAAATTCTAACAAGGAGATTTACACAGGGAATAAATGTTAAGAGCATAAGTATTGCTACTGAACAAGTTCCAAATAGAGAAAGTAATGAAATGAGCAATGTTAGTTCAATAGAAATAGAAATGGGCAAGTAATTCTTTTTGCCCTAATATTTTTTTTATTAAATATATAGAACAATCGAAGCATTCTCTGCTTTATTTAGAAATGTAGATAGACCCATTATTCCATCAACTACCACTAAGTCATTCTCATTGATGTTCATAATACTTAATGATGCACTACAAACATAAAATTTTACCAATCCCGTTTCTCTTAATGTTTTTATCATTTGTTCAATATTCTGAATTTTATTTGAATTAATAGCATCACTGAATTTATTTTTTAATTCACTATTTTCAAATGACATTTCATTTATTTTTTCTTTTTTTAGTTTTTCTAATGCGCTATAGGAAAAGAATATACTTACCTCCATGTCATTTGCTACAGATGCCATAGTTATTGCTAACATGTTGTGAAATTTTACATATTCACCTGATTCTGCAAATATACAGACTGAATTATTTCCCATATTTTATTTATCAATTAATTCGTTATATGTTTATATAACGCAATCATTTGATTTCTTATATTGCATCATCATAAAACCATTCAAACTAAAAATATTCTAATTGTATATGAAGATCCAACTTTGCTAACTACTGATTCTATTGACCCGAATGGTTTGACATTGTTACTTGGTATTGAAGGAGGTATGAATCTTTCATTTTTACTTAGAAATAGTGCAGTCGAATATCTTATTTCGTCAAATTGGGAGAAAGATTTTCCTAAATCTGAATATAATGCATCATGGGACTGGGTTTCAAATGAAATTAATGGTTCAGTATATGCCATTCGTGAGGATATAGAAAATTCTACTATTTCTGAAGATTCAATATCTGATGGGATAAGTATTATTTCTAATAATGAAGTCTCATCGATTATAGAAAAAAACGATGTAATATTTGTCTATTAGGTTTGTTCTTATACTTTTACGTGCTTAAAAAATACATGAATAGATTTAATCTTGTTAATGCAAGTTTGAATCCAGTTTTATTTTCTCTTTATAGAAACTATATGTATCTAAGATATAAAGACACAAAAGACTACTCTCAGGGAGAGATTATTCATGAAAAATCAAAAAAACACTTACTATATTTGTCCAATAGTCTAAAAACTCATTCAAAATATTTTCAATTCGATAATTCGAATAAATTTAAAATTAATACACATGAATTTGCAAATCCTATTGGACTGGCATCTGGATTTGATAAAAACTGTGAATTATTTGTACCTATGTCTTATGTATTTGGTCTTGTTACTGTGGGTACTGTACTGAAGAATGAAAATCTAGGAAATGTTCAGAAACCTAAAGAAGGAATAAAAAGATTAATTGTCGATCCAAAAAATGAAACAATAATTAATTCTCAAGGATATCCTAGCCAGGGATTAGATTACATCGTTGATCAATTAAAGAGAAATCATAAAAATCGAAATAAAAAATCAAAATTAATCCTTAGTTTTTCAGGTATCTCAAAAAGTCAATCTGTTGATGATTTACTCACAAATTCAGAAGAGATTATTAAAGCAACTCATGAATATGTAGACGGTTATGAAGATAGTCGTAGTTCTCCTAATACTGAATTTAATAAGTTGATCCAAACCAATGAAATCACCTCATCTTTGATGTCAATTCTAAATTCTCATGCTCCT
>CAZKFJ010000040.1:0-1694 GCA_964552125.1 uncultured Nitrosopumilales archaeon
CCATAGAGTTGCGCATGAAACGTGTATCCGTGAATGCTGCTGTCCCATTCCGGGCTATCCCAGTGAGTCACACCGTCTTGGTGCCAGGCCACAGACGCGCCAAGTCCCGGCTGCTTTATGAACATGCCTTCATTAAAGGGCACAAAATCTTCTCCGTTGAGGCTTGCGGCTAACTTGAGTAAACCTGGATGGGCGTAGAGACGTAATAGAGCTTCGGAATATTGAAGTACTCCCAAGATCAGATAAACGGTTTGGTCCGGAGAGCCGGCCGTCGGCTGGGGTTCCACCATCTTTACCGGATGGCGGCCAGCAGCGCGATCCGTCCCACCGAAGGGATCACCTAAAGGTCGGGACCAAAATAGACTCGCGCCTTTACAGTCGACACCCAATGCCGGTCGGCCCTTTTTATCAACGGGAGAGTCTTTCGTAATCGGCAATCGTTCGAGAATATCGAACACATCTTTTTCAATGTCACCAAGTTCATCGGAGCCAATCACGTTTTTTAGGACATAAAATCCGTATTCATCTACCGATGATCGAATGTCGGGGTAGAGATCACCATTAGCCAGAAATTTCAAAGGGCCCTGATTCGGTAGTGCCAACGCACGCTTCCGGCCCGAACTAAAATAGGCCTGCATCACCGGTTCGTGCTCACCATAGTCAGCTCGGGGAGCGCTGGGTTCAAAACTCTCGACTATAGGTTCTGTCATGATGGCCAGATTACAGCGCGGTTCGCATCAAAACCAGTATAGAGCAAAATTTCTAGACTTACAGACATAACAGCGCCGAAATGGAAAATCTGTGATTTCTAACTTTGAACCGCTACTTCCAGTGGTACTCGCACTACTTGCCGCGGTGCTATTTGCATTTGCAAATCAATGCTCACGGATCGCGATGCAATATACGGATTCACAGACTGCTACGTTATTTCAAATTGGCGTGAGTACGGCTTTTTATTGGTTAATTTCGCCGTTTTATCTTGAAATGAGCTTTTGGAGTTCACCGGTACTTCCACTACTTGCAGCACTCGGGCTGATACGACCTCTGATTTCAGCAAACCTCGGGATGGCAGGTACCCGGATACTTGGTCCGACAATTTCGAGCACTTTGGCATCTACTGCGCCTTTATTTGGCGTAGCGTTAGGTGTCGTGCTCCTGGCAGAAACGCTGTCCTGGGAGATCGCACTTGGGACGGCCGGCATTGTTTTTGCTGTTGCTATTTTGTCTTGGAGGCGCGGCTCCAGCCGAACTTGGCCCCTGATTGCGCTGCTTCTACCTATTGGTGCTGCTATGATTCGAAGCCTCGCCCAAGCGTTATCAAAAATTGGCCTTGACGTGTTACCCAGCCCATTTTTCGTCGCGTTGGTCGCCTATTCCGTATCTTTCCCTTTCGCGCTGGCCAATGATATTAGAATTCGACGAAATAAGCCCCGAAAACTACCGATCGCCAGCCTAAAGTGGCTAGTCATAACCGGCCTAATTTATGGTGTAAGCGTACTGGTAATGAATAGCGCCCTGATGTCAGGGCGTCTGATTGTCGTCAGTCCAATTGTTGCATGCTCACCTTTGTTTACCTTACTACTGGGGCGATTTGTGTTTCGGGAGAAGTCTCTCAACCGTAAGGTGACTATCGCTGTGTTGCTTGTCGTTCCGAGCGTCATCCTAATTGGTCTTCGGTCCTAAACGTATCAGCC
>CAZKFJ010000041.1:0-1664 GCA_964552125.1 uncultured Nitrosopumilales archaeon
TATCGAGCTATTCAATGCACTTGCTATTATTTGACTTCCTAGACATATTCCAAGTATTGGTTTATGAAGTTTTAGATAATGTTTAACCAATTCAATTTCTTTATCAATAAATGGATAATGATCTTTATCATTCACACTCATAGGGCCGCCCATGATTATTAGTCCATCGTAGTCAAAAAGATCAATATTGTCATTTTCTATTTTTATACAATCAAAAGAAATGTCCTTTTTCGTCATAAGGTTAAGAATTATTCCAGGAGTCTCAATGTCAATATGCTGGATTATAAGAATACGTTTTTGAGTCATGAAATAACTGTTTGTTTTTATATAATAAACTTAGATGCTAGAACTATGCTAAAATGCCAAGAATGCGATTTTGAGTTCTCTGGAGAAGGGCCAAAATCAGAAGAGGTTATTTTTGAAGAATCCTGTCCAAAATGTGGTAGTTATGAAATATTTGTAAAAAGGGGGAATCCTGTAATTAAAACAATATCAGGATGGTTTGTAGTAGTTCTTTTCATAACGGCAATCTTACTTCCTCTAATTTGGTACTTTTTAGTAATATTTTAGTGTCTGTGTCACAATTGTACTTCATATGAATGATCCTGAACCTGACGAACTTGAAGTTATGAATAAAATCGAGATAGCAAAGAAACTAGGAGACGAACGATTGATAATATCTCTAAAGAGAGAACTCGAAATTATGATAGAACGTAATGAAGACCGGAGAAATCCAAAGCAAATTAATGACAAAAACGTTGCGTTTTGTCATAATTGCAATACAAAAGTAGAAAGTTCGCACAGATTTTGCTTCCAATGCGGAGTGTTTCTCGGCTAATGAACCAATCAGACATCTTGTTCGGAGGAATAATGGCATTTGCTATGTCTTTTCTGATGTCTCTGGTAATGACATATGTATCCATTGGTTTAGTGCCTGACTTTCTTACAATTTGGATGAAATCCTTTGTAATTGGCTTGATTGTCTCCTTTCCAATAGCATTATTCATCACACCAATTGCTGCCAAGATTGTGAAAACGGTTGTAAAGCCACAGTAAACAGCTTTTGATTACCAAAATAGTATAATCGTGAATACGTTTATTAGATGGATAGAATTTACAAAAGATAGGAGTAATAAATTATGTCATTTAAGGACGAACGAGAAATGCACAAAGCGACCTGCGCTGATTGTGGCAAAGAATGTGAAGTACCATTCAAGCCAGATGAAGACAGACCGGTTTACTGCAGAGACTGTTTCCAAAAACACAGAAAGCCACGAAGTTTCTAGACTAGTCTAAGTATTTTTATTTAGGTTATCAATCTTAGTGGTTACTATTTTTTTTATACCATTTTTTTTATGATCAAATACATAGTAATTTGATCAAATATTGTTTATATGTTCAATATTCAGAAATTTCTTATAATTAATATTTCTTCAATAGTTATTAATATATATTAATAATTTGACTATTATTATTAATGTATATTCGTAATAAAAAGGTCAAAGGGATATCATATGCATATCTTGTAGAAAGTAGATGGGACAAAGAAAAGAAACAATCATGTCAAACAGTCATAAAGTATCTCGGAAGATTCGACAATCTAAAAATTGATAAATTATCAAAAGATGAACTTTCAATATTAAGCAAGTATCTAAATGAAAAAC
>CAZKFJ010000042.1:0-1648 GCA_964552125.1 uncultured Nitrosopumilales archaeon
GAACTCAACAGACAGAAACAAAAACTCACTGAAGAAAACGAAATATTGACTGAGAACAATACAAAGATGTCTTTACTTCTCTCTGAACGTGTATTGGGTCAACGGGACGAAATTTATCGCGTTGGAAACGACATGCGTAAAAGCGTAGTTCATGTTAGTGATAGTAATTCGTACGGTACAGGATTCTTTGTTAGCAATAACGGCTGCATTCTTACTAATGCACACGTAACCGACGGTAACAGTAGAATGACTATAGAATTATCTGACGGAAGAAAATACAGTGGTACTGTTCTCAAAGAAGGCAATGCAGCCCTCAATAACCGCGCAAATTCCAATCAATTTGACCTTGCTCTAATTAAAATCGATGAAACTTCTATACCAATTCCTATAAACACTGTTAATCCCAATATTGACGAAATGATAATCTTAATTGGTCATCCTGGAGAATTAGGCGAATGGGTTATTGCTGCAGGCTCATACAACGGTAAATCGGATACCATTCCTTCAGAACATGAGTTTTCCTTACCTTCAGTCTTTGGAGGCTCCAGCGGTTCTCCAATCGTGAACATGAAAGGGGAACTTGTAGGCGTAAATTGGGGATCAGGATTAAATGATCCACTAAATCAAAATGACAACATTGTCGTCTGGGAGGACAATCTTGGTAAATTTATTATGAATAACCAACATTCAATCGCTGAAACATCCACATCAGCTGTAACGTTTCTCAGCGACACTCAATGCCGTATCAATTAATATAATAACAAATAATCTCTAGAACTAACATGCAATCCGCAATTCTGATCACATACGAACAAGAAGAATCGTTCCAGGAAGCCATGGGCCTGTGCGAAGCTGCAGGATATGATGTCGTACATATAGTCAGACAACGCTTCCTGAAAAAACCAAAGTATGGAATCGGCGGCGGTGTGTTGGAACAACTTGTTGGCGTCACTGAAGCATTGGATCCCGACGTAATAATTTTTGACGAAATATTGAAAACATCACAAAATTATAATCTTGCATCAAAGTTAAACAGACTTGTACTGGATCGAGAATCTCTCATACTCGACATCTTTGAACGCCGGGCTTCAACCGACGAAAGTTTGCTGCAAGTGAAGTTAGCCAAGCTCGTATACGAAAGAGTACACGCAAAAGAAAAAGTTCGCCTAACTCGTAAAGGGGAAAAGCCAGGATTTCAGGGCATTGGAATTTTTGAGTCCGACGTCTATGCACGAGACATCCAGCGCCGTGCAAACACCGTGAAATCTAAATTAATCAAAGCGGGAAAACAGCGAGAACTGCACAGAGAAGGAAGACGCCGACAAGGATTCAAAACTATTTCTTTAGCTGGTTACACGTCGTCTGGGAAAAGTACATTATTCAATTCACTTACAGGAGAGACTACCGAAGAATCCCCTGAACTTTTCACTACCTTGAACACTAAAACAAGGAGAGTTACAATTAAAAAAGAACCATACCTCCTTTCTGATACCGTGGGATTCATTGGCAAACTTCCAGCTTACATGATCGAAGCCTTTAATTCCACTCTGGAAGAACTTCTCTACACTAACGCTGTCATAGTGGTCATCGACTCTTCCGACTATCTTGAAGATTATGAGCACAAACTACGCACTTGCATAAGCACCCT
>CAZKFJ010000043.1:0-1551 GCA_964552125.1 uncultured Nitrosopumilales archaeon
CGCGAACCACTGCCTCGAACAGGGATCACATCACCCGGCGCATAGTTCGGCATCATGACCTGATCGTAGGATTCGCGTGTGGTTGTGGTCATAGCCACTCTCCTTTCATTCTTTTTGTATCTATGTTCGATCGGGCATTCTACCCCAGAGCAGACCTTTGATCTGACTCCACTTTTCCAATTGAATACAAACAGATATCATGACGCCCTATCGAACAGGACTGGATATAGAGGATCATGAGCAGATTATTCGGATCCATCAGACAGATGGGCTACGTAGTCCGCGATGTAGAACAAGCCATGAAACACTGGGTCGAGGTGTGCGGCATCGGACCTTGGTACTATGTTGACAAACTACCGGTTGAAAACTTTCAGTACCGCGGGCAAACCGGTTCACCACATTTGTCTATTGCACTGGCGAATTCAGGTGATGTGCAGGTCGAACTGATTCAGCAGCGAGACACCTCCCCAACCATGTACCAGGACTTTCTGAATGCTGGCAAGGAAGGACTTCAGCACTGGTCGAGCTGGCCAGAAAATTACGATGATGTTTACCAACGCGCACTTGATTCAGGATACGAGGTAGGCCAGGAAGCCAACAGTGTGCGCGGGAGGTTTGTTTACTTCTTTAACGAAGGACACCCCGGAACTGTCATTGAGATGGCGCACTACACCCCAGAGCGTCGTCGAATATTTGACGCGGTTAGGGAAGCCGCGATTGACTGGGACGGCAGTGATCCAATTCGCGATCAGTGGCCTTGATTGCTAGACCTGATTAGTTCAAAAGCGCTTCGGGCGCCTCGAGCACACCTCGCAATTGCGAAAGGAATCGTGCACACGGCGCACCATCGATAAGACGATGATCGAACGTTAGCACCAGCGTGGCCAAATCACACGCTTGGACTTCTTCGCCGACATAACGCGGCACGCGCTGGATCCTGCCTATACCCAGGATTCCGCACTGCGGCGGGTTTAGCACTGGTGTGAACCAATCTATGCCAAGCCCACCCAGGTTACTCACGCTGAATGTTGCACCTTCCATTTCATCTGGAGTTAACTTGCTGTCACGGGCCTTTGCTGCCAGCTCACGTACTCTTTGCGCGATCTCGCCAATACCCAGCTTATCCGCATTACGGACAACCGGCACGACCAGACCAGCTTCGATATCAATCGCGACGCCTAAATTCACTTCGTTGTAGCGGCAAATTGCACCGTCGATATAGCCAGCATTCAGAGCAGGATGATCCTTCAACACCTGAGCCGTCGCTGCCAGGATCAGATCATTGGGTCCTAGCGCGGTACCCCACTTTTCCAGCCAATCAGCCTCGCGCTCTACTCGGTAAGATTCAAACCGACTGAAATCAACCTCAATTCCTTCGCTCACATGGGGCGCTACCCCCCAATTCGTACTCAAGCGTTCGGCCGTGATCCGGCGAATTCCACTGAGCGGAATAATCTCACCTGCTGGTGTCGTTGTGTCCCCCTCTTTTTTTGAATCCGTCCCATCATCAATCGCACGCTGTACATCTTCCTTAGTCACGCGTCCATCAGG
>CAZKFJ010000044.1:0-1500 GCA_964552125.1 uncultured Nitrosopumilales archaeon
GGGGATTCTATAAATTGTACATTCTCAACATCACTTCCTGTTTGGAGTAGGAAAATACCTGCGCCAAGCAACCCCAACACAAAAATCGCAATCATAACATATCGCATTACAACATTCACCTATCTATCCAACAGTTATAATAAACGTACTAACCCAATGACTCTCAATTTCATCTGTAAGAATACCTCTGGTTGCATCTACATCACCTGCATATACTCTAAATCTATTTTCACCCAAAGAAACAATCGTAGCATCAGATCCTCTCAATCCAAGAGAACCTACCTTCTCCCAAACAATTCCGTCTTCACTAGTTGCTGCCCACAACTCTTCAGTAACCACCGGGATTAATGGAGTACAATTAAAATTTCCACAAACTGGATGAATCGAAGATGCAGTATATACCATCAAAAACCTCCCATCATCTAACCTGACTATTCCTGGGTTCAGGACTTTCCCTGATATTGAACCAGTCGCATCACTTACTTTGTTCATACCCTCATAATCATCTGAAAAAACTAATGAAGAGCCTTCATTCAAAACCCAATTTTTTCCATCAACCGAAACCGCACTTCCAATTTCCGTCAATGTCGTCTCTGCCGACAAATCTTCACTCATTGTAATTTCTTTTCCGAAATACATTACAAACGAACCACTATCTAACATAATGACTTCAGGTCCAGACATATCATTTCCATCTATTGATCCAAATAAAGCCCCCTCAAAGACCCAACTATCAACACCATTTACAGAATAAGCACTACCAATACTACCTTCATCTTCATTTCCTGCAGGAATACTGTAATAAATCCGAACTCCTCCGTCTTCAGTTACTTTAGCCATTGCCATTGTAACATCTGCAAAAACAACCGCATCCAAAGGATCACTTTTTAATTCCCAATTTAACCCATCTACAGAGGTATAAAGCAACAAGGCATCTTCCTTGTCTACGTAATCGAATCTGTTTATGTACATGAAATATTCCCCACTAGGCATAATTACTACCGACGGATCTGAGAAACCACAAGAAACAGGGAAATTTGTATTTCTAGCTCGAGACTCTAAAAGACCCACACAACCTTCATCAGGAATAACAAACTCCGTTATTTCTGAAACATCACTGACTACAAAACCGAAATTTTTAGCTTGAGGAACAAGCACATCACAAACTGGAATCCATTCTTCCAGACAAGCATTAACAAATTTTTCCCTTTCGCGCATTTCCAAGCATTCAGAGTTACAAACATTCTGTTCACGAGCTCTTCCTTCTATTCCCTCAATTAGTTTTGCTCGAGCGTTTTCTCTTTCTTCTTCTTCTCTTGCTGCTTGGGCTTCTACTTCAGCTAATGCAGCCTCTCTATTCTGTCTGTTTCTCTCCTCCAAATCTCTCTCCCGTTCTTCCCTTTCTGCTGCTATTCTAGACTCTTCCTCTTCCGCTTCAGCAATTTCTGCTTCTTCTTCTGGAGATAACAAAATCCTTTCGCCTTCAGGCAATTCTACAGC
>CAZKFJ010000045.1:0-1344 GCA_964552125.1 uncultured Nitrosopumilales archaeon
CAGCTATTGCAATAATTTCATCTTATACAAAAGTTATTCGCGTTGGACCTGCAGTAACATTTCCTTTGATAAGGCATCCATCGGTTTTGGCAAGAACCGCTGCGACGATAGATCAGTTTTCAAACGGGCGTCTGGAATTCAGAGTCGGATTGGGAGGCAAGACAATGAAATCTGATAGTAGGAAATATGGTTTTGACTTTACAACATATGAAAACAGAGTAAAGATACTGGATGAAAGTCTTCAGATAATGAAAAGCCTCTGGACAAAAAAGGAAACAAACTTCAACGGAGAGCATTTCAACTTGAAAGAAGCGTCACAGGAAATTATTCCAGTTCAAAAAGGCGGACCGCCAGTAACTATTTCGGGAAAGAGTGATTCTGTTCTTGAGTTATTGGAAAAACACGGAGATGTTTGGGAATCAGGCGGTAAGAAAGACGATGATTATGGTTCATTGATACAGAAGGTAGACGACATATGCTCGAGAGTCAATAGAACAAAAATCGACAAATCAATAGAGGTATTCGTTCTTATGAATGGAGACGCAAACCAGACTTTTGATGTTTTTGATGGTTGGAATTTTTTCAATGGCAGTCCAGACTATGTTTGCGAGAACATACAAACGATGTTGGACGTAGGATTCGACAGATTCTCATTATATTTCGTAGATAAGGGCGGTAGTCCGTTTGTTCAAAATGAATCAAATTTGGTTGAACAGATGGAATTGTTCAAGGACAAGGTCGTTCCTAATCTAAGTGTTTGATCAGTTCTTCCAAGTTGTTTATGATATAATCGGGATTGCTGGATAGACTGTTGTGTTGTTCTTCTCGTCTGAGAATCAGTGCGGTTTTTGCAGACGCATGTTTGCCAGCAAGAATGTCGTGTGCCGTATCGCCCACCATTATCGAGTTCGATGGATGTATTTTATGATGATCAAGGGCGAGGTTAAGCATGTCTGGTGCGGGCTTGCCGTTCTTGACATCGTCAGGACCTACAACTTTACCAAATAAATGATCAATCTGAAATTGTTTTAGAAGAGATTCTGAAACACGTCGTGGGTTTGATGACGCAACCATGCAGGTAATTTGTTTTTCGTTCAGTGTTTCCAGTATTTTTCTGCTTTCTGGAAACAAGGAATATTCATTTGAGCGTTTTTCCATAAGGTTTTTGTTTGTCTGTATCACCTGGTCGATGTCCAAGTTGGTAAGAGATGGATCTATGCTAAAGGTGAAATCTTTGTATGACTTGCCGAAGTTGTTGGCGAATTTGTCGGTGTCCAATCTGCTTCCGACTTTCTCGAATGCTTCGCGCCAAGATTTGAGTTGTGTATCAAACGTGTCGATTAA
>CAZKFJ010000046.1:0-1297 GCA_964552125.1 uncultured Nitrosopumilales archaeon
AAACCTCATCCGTTGGTAAATAATTTCAAAGTTCAAGTAGAAACGAAGAAGAGTGATTCGATGAAGCAAATACTTGCAAGTGGCAACGATGCAATAAAAATAAGTGATGAAATACTCGAAAAGTTTACTAAAGCTTTGAAAAAATAGTTAAAACATTGGTGAGTAATATTGGAATTTTGTAAATCGTGTGGCGGTAGGATTTTACCGAAGATTGATGCATCAGACAATAGAGTTTCTGCATGTGTTGATTGTGGAGAGATAGTTGGTCAAGGAGTATCTAATTCTATTCAATCGTCGGACAGCGATAATAAGATTCAGATTAAAGACGAAGTGAATGATATTCAATCATTGCCGATTGAAAAAGAACAATGTTCCAAATGTGGTAATGAAGAAGCGTATTCATGGCAGAGACAGACCAGAAGTGGTGATGAACCTGCTACTAGATTCTACCGTTGTGTTAAATGTGAACATACGTGGAGAGAGTATTCTTAATAACTTACAAACACAAATATTAAGTGAATAGTATGAGTTTTGTTGCGAAAACTAAATCATCATCTGAATGGAAACTGATAACTAATGTAGTGTCTACCATAGTTGAAGAACCGAGTTTTGAAGCTAATGCCGAAGGGATTCAATTCAGAGGTATGGATCCGTCACATGTTGCTATGATAGATTTGAATTGGCCAAATGCATCGTTTGAGAAGTATGAATGTGATAAAGAATTCAAGTTAACATTAAGGATTGAGGAATTATCTAAATTGATTAAACGGGCAAAACAAAATAATAGTATATCTATATCGGCAGAAGATGACGAATATATGATTGTTAAATTAGAAAATGGTCGTAAAAGAGAATTTCAAATTCGATTAATTGAAAGTTCTCAAAGTCCGCAACAAGTACCTAAACTATCACTAGATTCAAAAATTGTGATAGATAAGGGGGTTTTTGAGGATACGCTCAATGATGTAGGGGCTGTGGCAGATCATATTACAATTGAAACCAATAACGATGAGATAAATTTCATTGGAAATGGAGATTCTGGAAAAGCAAAAATTACACTAAATAAGTCAGACGAAGGGATAACAGAAATAAGCTCAAAAGCAGAAAGTAAGGCAACTTATAGTTTACAATATTTATCAAGTATTTTAAAGGCAATAGGAACAACGGCGGAAACTATTACTATTGAATATTCAAACAAAATGCCTTTTAAAATTGAATTCAAATTAGGCGAAGTAGGCGGACATATTAATTTCTATCTTGCGCCAAGAATTGACGATAGATAATAGATTTTTATATT
>CAZKFJ010000047.1:0-1239 GCA_964552125.1 uncultured Nitrosopumilales archaeon
GGAGTGTGTATAAAATAACTAAAATTCTAATAAAAATTGAGGATGCCTTGAAAAAATTAGAGGTAATTAATCCAAATAAAGGAAGAATCGCCAAGTTTACTTTTTATTATATTCGTCCTTGGATATTTGGACGTGGTATAGTAAAGTCATTAATTGATCGAAATAAGAAAAAGAATTAATTAGATAGGTAATGTTCTGATACATCTTTTCTAAATTTTATTCGTGGTTTACTTTCCTACGTTGACTATTGGATTAGCTTCTCTGTCAGATGTTAATGTGACAAGAAGATTGTTGATTAATTCTATTCGATGTTCATCGGAAAGATTGATGCCTTGCTTTTTGTAGTGTTCGAGTACATCATCTACTATGCCGAGAGCGCCTTCAACTAGTCGACGCCGTGCGAATAATACAGCTTCTGCCTGCTGACGCCTAAGCATAGCAACAGCGATTTCGGGGGAATAAGCCAGGTGAGAAATCTTGGCGTCTTTGATCAGAATTCCTGCAATCTGAAGTTTTTCTTGTAGTTCATTTACTAGTTTCTCGGTAATCTCGCCTGTGTTTCCACGTAATGATATCTTGCCTTCTGCGTCGTATGGATATTGTGCGGCGATGGATCGTATTACAATTTCACTCTGGTTAGAAATAAATTCTTGATACGCGTCAACTGTGAAAATAGCTTTTGCTGCGTTTTCCACACGCCATACAATCACCGACCCAATTTCAATGGGATTGCCGTTTGAATCGTTTACTTTGAGTTTTGGCGATGTGAAATTAATGAATCTTAACGAGACTTTTTGTTTTTGGGTAACAGGAACTGTCCATACCAATCCATTCATGGTGACCGTTCCCATATAACGTCCAAAGAATGTCAGAACTCGTGCTTCATTGGGATTTATCACAGTAAATCCTGATAACACTATGAGAATTGAAATAATAACAAATGGAACAGTTCCTACTGCGGCATTTTCTCCCCCTGCCCCAATAATTACTAATGATAAAACAATCATTGCACCAAGTACAATAAAACCATTGATCGATAATGCCGGCTTATCTATTATGTCTTCCATTATTCTCTATCTTCAATGCGTTTCTAAAGTATTTGAAACTGCCTCATCGTTTTTCATGACTCCGATATTAAATTAATATATATCATAATGCCTAACATTATACGTGAACCATAATGATTGACAAAATCCTAAACACTAAGGTAGTCAGTATTGTTGTTGCTGTATGGATGGC
>CAZKFJ010000048.1:0-1225 GCA_964552125.1 uncultured Nitrosopumilales archaeon
ATTACGACATGCAGGAAAAGAAGTGGTTGAATTATCCGTCGAAGGATTGGTTTTATTGGATTCCTGCAAGAGCTGGAGAGGCAGACATTGCATTGAATACAGATTTAGAAAGAATTTATGTTCCAGTGGCAGGGGGTGTAGATAAAGCAGTAAAAGCAGACAAATACGGAACGCTCGGAGTAAGACCTGGACAAGATTACTACATCGATACTTTATCTAAAAATGTGACTCTATATAGTTTAGATGCAAACACTGGTGAAGAAGTTTGGAGTCATTTCATTGATGGAGTGGCTTACAGAGGAGGAGTAATGACAAGTGGAGGCGTTGTATTTTTGCCTGTTGCAGATGGAAATCTATATATGTTCAATGCAGAAACTGGAGAAATAATAGATAAAATGTTTCTAGGTAATTCATTAGTTGTTTTACCTACAATTGGTTATACCAAAGAAGGAGAAGCAAGATTATTCGTAATTAGTGGTGGAAGAGGAGCCTATGCAATAGGTGGGATAACGCAACAGAACGTACCAGGAGCAATATATTCATTCGGATTGCCTGAAGGGTATATACAACAAGAAGAGGTTGTTGAAGAGAAAATCGAGGTAATTGAACAGGAAGTAGAATCACAAATAAAAGAAGAAATCAACGAACGGGATAATCAGATAGAACAAGAGGATTATACAATATATTATCTAGTAGGAATAGTTGTACTGATTATTTTAACATTAATAATTAGAAGACGGTAATAAAAAGTGGATAAAAAAACAAAGATAATATTTTCAATAATATTTACAGCAATATTATTTCAGTCAGTTACAAATACAATGATTGAAGTATTTTCAGTTGAAAATGATAAAGAAAACAATTGGGAATATATTAATCATAATGTGAGAGGAACCAACTACTCTCCACAAAATCAGATTAACGCAGATAATGCGCACAGGTTAGAGTTAAAATGGACGTTTCCAATCCCTCCAGCCCCTGAATTTAATGAACAAGGAGTGTCTGTAACAGAAGGATCAATGACGCCTCCTTTGATAATTAATGGTACAGTGTATTTTACATCAAATATGAGAGATACTTATGCAATAGATTCTGTAACAGGAAATTTAAAGTGGGTAAATGTTTGGGATTTTGATTGGCAAGAAGCTTATAGAAAATTACCAATAACAGGTGGAGCATTACATATTCATGGATTGAATTTGATTAATGGAAGATTATTCCCTAG
>CAZKFJ010000049.1:0-1091 GCA_964552125.1 uncultured Nitrosopumilales archaeon
TCTGGAATTGCAGAATAGGACTTGTGCTTGCTATTACGACGTCGGCCGTTGTTTGACCTTTTGATGATTCTTCCATTACTGCTTTCGCCATTGGTGGCGGTGTTCCGTAGACATATCTTCGATTGAAATCGAGTTCTATGTTTGGATAGTGTTCATTGAATTTTTTTTCCCAGGGTTCAAACTCGTCTATTTCGACTGTTCCGTAAATTCGGACCTTGCCGCTGATATCCGAGCTGTTCTCTCCTGACAATTTAGTAACCTTGTTTATTATTTTAGAACAGTTTCGTAATGTATTGTATCTAAGATTACTCGGTGTAGATCGAGTTTGAATAAATGTCCTTCGAGTAATAATTTTTTATGCTCTTCGGTTTGTCCATATGTTTCAACGAGGTTAATCATTATATTTCCGTGTCGTTCATCCGCCTCGCGATGAGCTTCAAAGAAGTGTAGTGCTTTATCAGGAATGAAACTATAATGTTCTCTAAAAGCTTTCAACATTCTGGTCATTTTGAAGGGTATTAAAAATTCACTTATGCTACTTCCGACTCCAACTTGAAATGGTCTTACTCTTGCCATATCACGATATGCATCTACACCAATTTTAATTGGAGCGAAGACTTCAGCATTTTTCACTTCATCTCTTCCTAATCCAAGACCTTCACAAAAATCTAAAAACATTTCTGGATGAGATTGCTCTTCGTCATCTCCCATTTCCTCTTGGAGTTTTTCGAGCCACATACCTTGAGCGTCTTTATTGTTTGGTAATTTACAGAAGACGTTTGCATCCTTTGCAGGAATGCCTGCGTGGAAATAATATCGATTCTGTGCCCAAACTTTTAGTTGGTCCTGTGACAGTTTTCCTTCTACGAAAAGTTGTTGCCAAGGATGTTCATTTGGATATCTAGCTTTTCCTGCGGCTAGAATTTCGTTAAATAAATTTGATCTTGTTTCTGTATATTGTGGGATCTGCATGAAATAAATATAGATTTAGCATAAATAAAAAAGTTGTTAGAATAATTTGAATTATGTCAGCAGCTTTACGACCTGAATTCCCAGGAAAAGGAATCCAATCGCTAAAATTACTGATGCGA
>CAZKFJ010000050.1:0-1086 GCA_964552125.1 uncultured Nitrosopumilales archaeon
ACACGAAAATTAAAAATAGATATAAAAGATTAGAACATTTTTATGCTAAATGAATTCTGTTAAAAAAGGCCATTTAATGGAATTGCCTAGCCGCGTACTCATTGGCTATGATATTATTGAGGAATTTGGAAATTTTCTTACCGATCTCGGCATTGATAAACCTGTATTGTTTGTTGGAGGTAAAAACGTTTATTCTACAGTCGACGATGTTATTGCTAAATCGATGGAAACATCTCAACTAAGCTTTGACTGGAAAATTATCGACAGTGCAACTACTTCTGTAACTGACGACGTATCTGAATTCTGCAAGTCGAATAATTACGGTATTATTGTTGGTATTGGTGGAGGTAAATCTGTAGACGTCGCTAAATTGTCTTCTTATCGCGCTAATCTCCCGTTTGTTAGTTTCCCTACCAGTGCATCACATGATGGCATCTCAAGTCCCTTTGCATCAATCAAAGGTTCTGATAGACCGTATTCTTTTGTAGCAAGTCCTCCACTTGGAATTTTTGCCGATATAAAAATAATCTCACAAGCTCCAGATAGGTTGTTATCTAGCGGTTGTGGAGATTTAATTGCAAAAATTACTGCAATAAAAGATTGGGAACTCGCACGAGATAATTCAGGTGAAAAATTCCGTAATTACGCTGCAAGTCTTTCCTACATGAGTTCTCAAATATTGTTTGACGAATCTCTGAATTTCTCTGATAATAAAAACGATAGTGTAAGGAATATTGTCGAAGCTTTGATTAGCACTGGCGTTGCAGCGGGAATTGCAGGCAGCAGTCGACCATGTAGCGGTTCTGAACATCTAATCAGCCACGCTCTTGACATTGTTTCTCCTAATAATGGACTTCATGGGGAAAAATGCGGCATGGCTTCGATTGCAATGTCGAAACTCCATGGACTCGATTGGCAAGGAATTAGAAACGCATTATTGAGAGTAAATTGCCCTACTAATGTCGATGACCTTGGTATTACTGCCGACGAAATGATTGAAGCTATTAACCTTGCTCCTACTATTCGACCTGAACGATATACTATACTAAATACTGCTAATCTAGAACGAGAGAGTATAAGTAAATT